>JAPOVI010000120.1 GCA_026708265.1 Acidobacteriota bacterium | reverse complement strand
CGTTCGGGCTCATCGGCGCCGTCTGGGGCCACCTCTTCCTGGGCCTCGACGTGTCGATGATGTCGATGTTCGGTCTCGTCGCGGTGACCGGCGTCGTCGTCAACGACAGCCTGATCATGGTCGACTTCATCAACCGCGCCCGGGCGGTGCACGCCGGCGTGGGGCGGATGGCGCGTCAGGCGGGCGGCGGGCCGACGGACCGGCGGGCGTTCGAGTCGGCGGGCCTTGCGCTGGCGGTGCGGGAGGCGGGCGTCCACCGCTTCCGGCCGATCCTGCTGACCTCGCTCACCACCTTCTTCGGCCTCGCGCCGCTGATGTGGAACCGGAGCTTCGACGCCGCCTTCATGGTGCCGATGGCGGTCTCGCTGGGCTTCGGGGTGCTCTTCGCGACGTTGATCACGCTGATCCTGGTGCCGACGTCGTACATGATCCTGGACGACTTCGGCCGCGCGCTGCGCCGGATGTTCGGGCGACGTGAGCCGGCGGAAGCCGAGGTTCCCGGCGGGGCCGTCAGTGAGGGGAGCGCCGCGCGCGTTGCAACGGCTTCGCCTTGAGGCGGCGCGCCGTCTCGGACGCCGGTTTGCGGAGTACGTCGTCGACTTGCCGTGGCTTGGTCTTCCTCCCTTCCAAGAACCTCATGTTTGATGAACCTCCGCCGACGCGTCGGCCGTCTCAATCTCCCGCGCATGTGTGATGTCGGCTCCGGTGGCCGGTCGCACCCGCGACGATGGAACCGTTGCCACTGCCGCGGTATTGCCGTCGAGAGCGTGGAACTCGACCTCGAAGGCTGCGCCCCTCCGATAAACGTGGACGATCGTGCCGACGTCACCGGCCTTTAGGTGCGAGTCGGAGATGTCAGCGGTGAGCACGACACGGTCATGTTCTTTGAGCACTATTTCGACGACTCCGTCCACGCTGTATCGGACGCCGTACGCTGACTCCGCGCGACCGGTCACTGTGCCGTTTCGTCCATGGGTCCGCAGCGCTTCGGCGAACCTCTCCCAACGCGCCGTGCGGAACCCGAAGGCGAAGAAGAAGGCAGCCTTGTTCCGGCCATCCGGATGACGCCTCGACAGCAAATAGTCCACGATCTTGCGGCGATCGACAACAGCTTGGTCCGCATTCGGCAGCTTCATTTGCTGGAGCAGACTCTAGCTCACGTGCCAGAGACACTCGTTTCGACCGAGCCGCATCTGCCTGCGTGTCATCCGATTCTCAACGAACTTGCGGGCCATGTCGACAGGGCGCTCCGCCGCGGCGGCCTGGCGCGTAGAACGGTAGGATGCAAGGTCGCATCCCGACCACGGCCGACGGCGGCAACTCCTCGCGACGACCGGAGCGTCGTGGGCAGGGGAGGAACGGCATGATCGTCGACATCGCCTCGAACAGGTCTGTGCGGAGGCATATCAACTGGCTGGCGCCGTCGGCGCGCCCGAGAAGGCCCTCGACAACCTCGCCGCCGCGGCCGAAGGCAAGCCCATTCCCCACGCGACGTTCCTGCCGGTGTCGGTGGCGGATTGCGACGAATTCGCCCCGGCCGACACCCGTGCCGACCGTTCGACCCGCAAGGCGGCATCACCACTCCGCGCCTGATGCGCCTCTGCTGCCGGCGGTGCGCCAGTTCCGGGAGCACGTCGGCGCAGAGCTGCCGCGGGGGTTCACGGCCCTCGATGGGCCGGGTGGGCGGCGACGCCCTGGTAGTCGAAGGGGGCCGGCTTCGTGGGGAACGGCTGCGTCGGCGAAAGGACCTCGCCGGGCATGCTCGTCTTCCTGTGGACCGGCCGCTCCTCGATCGACAGCGCTTCGCGCAGCGCGTCTCTGCCCCGCGCTCGACGCCGCCTTCCGCTGGCGCTACCTGACCGCCTCGGTCGGCGTCGGCGTCATGATCGTGACCCGTCGGCTTGGTGCTGTCGGGACGGCCCGGCTTCCGCTTCGTTCCCGCGCTCGAGGCCGACGTCATCTCGGCCTCGATGACGATGCCGCAGGGATCGCCGGTCGAGACCACCGGGGAGGCGGTCGCGAGGCTCGAGGCGGGGGCGTCGCGGCTGCGCCAGCACCTGCTCGCGGAGACCGGCCGGGACCACTTCGTGCACGTGCTGGCGGTGGTCGGCGACCAGCCCATGGCCGCGCGGGGCAGCGGGCCCATCACGCCGGTCGTCGGCGTGGCGTCGTCCACGGAGAATCTCGTGAACCTCCTGCTGAGCGATCCCGAGACTCGGCGTGGCTTCCACTGGATCGAGTATCAGTACGAGCCGTTCGATTACACCCCGGAAGGGACGGCGCGCAGCAAGGGCAGCGTCGACATGGCGATCATCCTGGACCAGGATCGCGATACGTATCTCGCGTACGAGTGCAAGCGTCTGAACGAGCTGCGCGACGATGGCCGGAGATCGCTGGCGGGGCGGTACGTCACGGATGGATTGTCTCGTTTCGTTGAAGGTCAGTACTCGGACAACCTGCCCGTCGGGTGCATGCTCGGTTACGTCCTCGACGGCGATGTCCAGTACGCCGCTGCGCGCGTCCGCGCGGCAATCGTCGAACGTGGTCAGGAGGTCGCGCTCGACATGATGCCCCGAGACGACATCGCCATCGGCGTAGCGACGCGCTTCTACAGCCGTCATCTCCGCGGATCGAAGGGCGCGGTGATCGAGGTTCGGCACGCCCTGTTGCCGATGTGATTCGGCGGCCGGCGGGCGCGCTTACTCCGTTCGCAGTGCGAGGAGCGGGTCGACCCGGGCCGCCCGCCGCGCGGGCACGATGGTCGCCAGCAGGCTGGCGGTGCCGAGGACGAGGACCACGCCGGCGACCGTCCAGAGTTCGAGCGCCCCGGCGTCAGGGCTCAGATAGCGCAGCACCGGCGCGATGAGGAAGGCCGCGCCCACGCCGACGACGCTACCGGCGGCGACGAGGACGATCCCGCTCCGCGCGAAGTGCGCCGTCATCCGGCTGCCGGTGGCCCCCAACGCCAAGCGAATGCCGATCTCCTTCGTCTGCAGGGCCACCGCGTAGGCGACGATCCCGTACAGACCGGCCGCCGCCAACGTCAACGCTGCCGCGGCGAACAGTCCGAGCAACAGGGCGCTGAAGCGGGTCGGCGCGATACTCCCGGCCACCACCTCGTCCATCGTCCGAAATGCGGTGATCGGCAGCAGCGGATCCGCATCCCGGATGACCCGCTCGACGGATGGGATGAGGCCCGCGCCGCCCTCTCGCGTCGGAAGCGCCCAGTGCACCTGAAAGAACCCGTGCGCCCCGGCGAGGAGGTCGTCCGGCACCTGCTCCACCGGCACCAGCACGGTCGGCCGCGATGCGGTGACCCCGCGGGTGCGCACGTCGGCGATGACGCCGACGACCTCCCGCACCGCGTCGTCGATCTCGATGGCGGTCATCTGCATGCGTGTGCCGATCACCGTCCGCCCGCTGCCGAAACGACGCGCGAACGCCTCGTTGACGAGGGCCACCGGCACGCTGCCGGCCCGGTGGTCGTCCTCCCCGAAAGCCCGGCCGGCCACGAGAGGGATGCGCAGGACGCGCAGGTAGTCGCCCGCGGCATAGCGCCAGTCGACCGCGCCCGGCTCGAGCACGTTCCCCGGTATCCGCCGCAGCACGAGGTTCAGCCCGCGCTCGACGGGCAGGTTGTTGGTGGCCGCGGCGGCCTCGACGCCCGGCAGGCGCACGAGGTCCGACAGTGTCGCCCGGTAGAGCTCCGTCACGGCGTCGCGCGACCGATACGCGGGGCCCTGGAGCGAGGCGCGGGCGGTGAGCACGTTCGCAGGGTCGAAGCCGAGCTCCGACGTGCTGAGCGCGACGAACGTGCGCAGGAGCACAGCAGCGCCGACCAGGAGCACCGTGCACAGAGCGACCTGCGCGACGACGAGCGAGCGGCGCGTCCGCGAGGCGAGGCCGCCCGTCGCGCTCCCGGACCGCCCGCCGTGCAGCGCGTCGCCGGGACTGCTGCGAACGGCGAGCGCGCCGGGCAGCAAGCCGAAGATCAGGCCCAGCACGACCGCCAGCCCGAACGCCCCGGCAAGCACCGGCGCGTCGACCGAGACGTCCCAGACCGCGAGGTGCGGTTGCTGCGCGACGAGCGCGCGCAGCCCCCAGACCGCAGCCAGGGCGCCGACCGCGCCACCGGCCGTGGACAGCAGCACGCTCTCCGTCAGGAGCTGCCGCAGCAGCCGGTCACGGCCGCCGCCGAGCGCCGCCCGTACCGCCAGCTCCCGGCGCCGGTTGACGGCGCGCGCCAGTTGCAGTCCCGCCGCGTTGGCGCAGACGACCAACAGCATGGCGCCCACCGCCCACGTCAGTGGCCAGACCGTTCCCGCGCTCGCGTCGGCCAGCACGTCGCGACGCTGTCGGACACCGATCCGCACCCTGTCCGGGAGGCCGCTGTCCTCGGGCGCGTCCGCTCTCAGATCTTCCAGGATGCCGTCGGCCAACCCCTGCAGCTCGGCCTCGGCCTGGGGAGCCGTCCAGTCGGGCGCGAGCCGTCCTATCAACTCGTAGTTCTGATCGAAGGCAAACGGGTCCGGGCGGAACGGCGTCCACGCATCCGCTTCCGCGAAGGAGCGGAACTCGGACGGCATCACGCCGATGACGGTGTGCAGCCGGCCGCCGAGACGCACCTCCGTGCCGAGGATGTCAGGGTCGGCGCCGAAGTGGCCGGCCCAGACCCCGTGGCTGAGCACCACGGTCGACGGATCGGCCTCGTCCTCGCGCGAGAAGGCGCGTCCTATCCGTGGCTCGACCCCGAGCACGCGGAAGTAGCCCGCGGTCACGACGAGGTTGCGGACGTAGGCCGAGCCGTGGTCGCTGGCGAGGTTCACGCCCGGACTCGCACTGATGCCGGCCAGGGTCGAGAACGCACGGCTCCGGTCGCGGAGCTGCGCCACCGCCGCCTGGGGCAGCACGGGCACCGGCCCGGACGGTCCGTATATCACCGTGTTCACGATCCGGCCCGGCTCCGGAAACGGCAGCGGCCGGAGGAACAGGGCGTTGACGACGCTGGCCATTGCCGTTGCGGCGCCGAGACCCAGCCCGAGGACGACGACGCCCGAGACGGTGAAACCCGGGCTCTTCGCGAGCATGCGAACGCCCAGGCGCAGGTCCTGCCAGAGATCCGCCAGGAGCTGCAGCCAGCGGCGCCTCCGCTCCCGCCCGCGGTCGATGGCGACGCACGCGGCCTGGATGCGCGCGTAGTCGCCGAAGCGCCGCGCGGCCTCCGCCCTCGCCTCGACTGGGTCGCGCCCTTCCTGCACCAGACGGTCGACGAGCTCATCGACGTGGAACGCAAGCTCCGCGTCGACGTCGGCCCGTACGTCCGATCCCCAGAACCGGAGATGGCGCCGCCACATCGGTGTGCGCGCCATCAGCCTACCTCCGCGGCCTGCAGCACCCTGCCGATCGCCGCGGCGAACGCCGTCCAGCCCTCGGTCTCGCTGCGGAGCCGGGCCCTGCCCCGCGGCGTCAACCGGTAGAGCTTCACCTGCCGGTTGCGTTCCGATATCCCCCACTCCGAATCAAGCCAGCCGCGTCGTTCCATGCGGTGCAGCGCAGGGTAGAGGGAGCCCTCCTCCAGTTGCAGCTCATCGCCCGACGCCGCCTCCAGCCAGCGCGCGATGCCGAATCCGTGGAGGCGGCCGCGGCTGAGGGTGGTCAGGATCAGCAGCTCGACCGTACCGCGCAACATTTCGGGATTCCGACTGGTCATCCGGGTCACACTCCCTGACAGCCCGTTCGCGCCCGCATATGCCTTGACTGTCTATGGGACAGCGTACCCTCGCTTCCCATAGACAGTCAAGGCTCACGTCGGGTCCTCTCTCCGGGTGGGGTCGACGAGCAGGCTACTCTGCCCGCAGGGCATCCATCGGGTTCATTCGGGCCGCCCGACGTCCCGGCAGCCAACAGGCGACCAGGGCCACGCCGGCCAGCACGAGCGGGGCGGCGAGGAAGGTCAGGGGGTCGACGGCGGCGACACCGAACAGCAGGCTCTCCAGGAGGCGAGCGGAGGCGGCGGCCACCAGCAGGCCGAGAACGGTTCCGACCGCGACGAGCCCAGCCCCCTGGCGGACGACGAGCGCAAGCACATCGTAGCGCTGCGCGCCGAGGGCCATCCGGACCCCGATCTCCCGCTGCCGCTCGG
>JAPOVI010000176.1 GCA_026708265.1 Acidobacteriota bacterium | reverse complement strand
TGGCGCAGGTGCTGGCCCGGGTGATCGACCGCGACCTCGACCTGTCGGTGCTGCCGTCCGCCACCCCGAAGCCCGTCCGGCGGCTGCTCGGCCGCTGCCTCGAACGCGACCGGCGGCGGCGGATGCGGGATGCGGGCGAAGCGATAAGCGATCTGGAAGCGGCCGCGTCCGTCTCCGAGACACCGCCCCCCACTCCACCGCACGAAGATGCGTCGACCGCGCCGAGCGGCGCAACGCGGTCCCGCTGGCGGCCGTGGGTAGCCGGCGCGGCCGCCGGCCTCGCGCTCGGCGGCCTCGCGGCGGCAACCGCGCTCTGGACGCTCGCGCCGGCCCCCGCGCCGCCCGCGGTGAGACGCCTCTCGCTCGACCTGCAGCTGCCGTTGGCGCGCGGCTCCGCCTTCGCCCTCTCGCCGGACGGCTCGATGCTGGCCTACGCCGGCCGCGACGACAACCGCAGGACCCGGCAGTTGATGATTCGGCGCCTCGATCAGGACGCCGTGCAGCCATTGGCCGGCACGGAGGGCGCCGTCGACCCGTTCTTCTCGCCGAACGGCGAGTGGATCGGGTTCTTCGCCGGCTCCGGTTCGCCGGGGCCCTCGGAGCGTATCCAGTACCGTTGGGCGCTGAAGAAGGCGCCGGTCGGCGGGGGCGCGGCCGTGACGCTGGCCGACGACGTCCCCGCGCTGCGTGGAAGCTGGGGCGACGACGACCGCATCGTGATCGGCGGAATGGGCAGCCCGCTGCGCGTCCCGGCCACCGGCGGGCTGCCCGAGGCGGTGCTGGCGCCGGGCAGCGTCCCCGACCTCGCCGTCAGCTCCGCGCCGTACGTGCTTCCCGGCTCCCGCGCCCTGCTGTTCACCGAGCTCTCGACCACCGGCGGCCCCCGTCTGCTGGCCGCGTCGCTGGCGGCGGCGGAACCCGAACCGCGAGTCGTGGCGACCGAGGTGGCGAACGCCACCTATGCGCCGACGGGCCACCTCCTGCTGCAGCAGGCTCCCCAACTGACGCCCGGAAGGCTCGGGGGCGGCGTCACGACCCTGCTGGCGGCTCCTTTCGACACCGACCGGCTGGAGCTGACCGGCGCACCGATACCCGTCCTCCCGGACGCCGGCTTCAGCACCTGGTCGACCGACGGCACCCTCGTCTACGCCTTGGGCGCCGGTGTCAATGTGGCCGAGACCCCGCGGACGCTGGTGTGGCTGGATCGGGACGGGCGCGAGGAACCGATCTCCGCCGCGCCGCGCGGCTACAGCACCCCCCGCATCTCGCCGTCCGGGGATCGGGTGGCGGTGGAGGTCACGTCCGCCGACGGCGCCGCGGTGGTCGTCATCCACGACCTCGCCCGCGAAGCATCGAATCCCCTGACCTTCGACGGCTGGAGCGTGAATCCCCTCTGGTCGCCGGACGGGCGGAGCGTAGTGTTCACGTCGATGGAGGAGGACGACTTCGGGCTGTTTCGCAAGTCGGCGGACGGCACGGGAAGGACGGAGCCGCTGGCGGCCGCCGCAAGCGCGAACCTGCTGTGGGCGTCGGCGTGGGAGAGCACCTCGGACACGCTCCTCGTCACGCAGGCCGCCGGCATGACGGATGCAGACATTCACCGGCTGCCGATCGACGGCGCCCGGGGCTCGGAGCCCCTGATCGCGACGGAAGCCGTCGAGGTGCTGCCGGTCGTCTCGCCGGACGGCCGCTGGATC
Organism: Acidobacteriota bacterium; assembly: GCA_026708265.1. Classification (GTDB taxonomy): domain Bacteria; phylum Acidobacteriota; class Vicinamibacteria; order Vicinamibacterales; family UBA8438; genus JAGWAJ01. Next base: position 73,067 of record JAPOVI010000176.1, on the reverse strand, counting down.
GCCTACCAGTCCAACGAGTCGGGGCGCTGGGCCGTATACGTGCGACCGTATCCGAACGTCGAGGATGGGAAGTGGCAGGTGCCCGGGGGCACCGGCTTCTCGCCCGTCTGGTCACCGGACGGCCGCGAGCTCTTCTTCGTGGCCGCCGGCCCGGAGGGAAGGGGGATGATGGCGGTGGAGTACGCCTCCGACCCGACGTTCACGCCGTCCCGGCCGCGCCGCCTGTTCGCGCTCCCGAACCGCGTCGACGCAGGCGGCATCCTGCGGCAGTGGGACGTCTCCCCGGACGGCCGCCGCTTCCTCATGGTCATGGACAAGGAGGGTTCGGCTGACCCCCGGGAGCGCTTGTCGGAGCTGGCCTACGTCGGCAACTGGTTCACCGAGCTCGTCGAGCGGGTCCCGCTGCCCTGACGACCAGCCGCCTCCCGGCCGATCCGACCGTCAGCCGCCCCCGGCGCCGATCGATCCCACAGCGGGAACTCGCGGCCGACGTCGATCGACGACCATCAGCCGCCTCCCGGCCCCGGGCGGTCGCGCAGCAGGAACTCGCGGCCGACCTTGACGGACGACCGGTCCCCGTACGCGATGATGTCTGCCGCCGCGTAGGTCTCCGACCACCGCTCGGGCAGGTACGAGCCGGTGCCGACGGTGTCTATAGGAGCGCGGACCTCCCCCATCAGCCGGCACTTGGCGGGCCCGAACCCCGAGCTGGCGACGATCTTCACGCCGTCGTGCCCCGCGGCATCGAGCGCGTCGCGCAGGTGGAAGACGGCCGCGGCGCTGACGCCGGTCCCGACCAGCCAGCGCAGCTCGGTCTCCGTGCGGTAGGTGCGGATCGCCTCCGGCGCGTGGCGCTCGAGCACGGCGTAGGAGCTGGCCGTATCGAGTCCCTCGACGAAGCGGCCGCCGTGGGTGTCGATCCGGACGGCGAGGCGGCCGGCGGCGGCCAGCGCCGGGAAGCGCGCCGCCACCGCGAGGCTGTCGCTCACCTCCTGTGCGTAGTAGTCGACGAGCACCGTCAGCGTGTCGTCCGGGAACGCCTCGTGGAACATCTCCGCGCTCCGGAGCGTGCTGCCGGCGTAGCCGACCAGCGCGTGGGGCATCGTCCCCAACCCGGCGGGGAGGCCGAAACGGCGGGACGTCGCGGCGGTGGACGTGCCGACGAAGCCGACCGCGCCCGCGTCGCGCCGGGCCGCGTCCGACCCGACCCGGGCCGCGCAGGCCATCATCCCGGCCATCTCCGCCCCGGCGCAGTGGCGCGCGTCCATCGCGAGGAACGCGGTGCGGGGCATGTCGACCGACATCTGGTAGGCGTTGTAGGCGGCGACGCAGGGAGCGCCGATCCGCTGCAGGCAGATCGTCTCCAGCTCCACCAGGTGGGCGAACGGCCCCGTCACGTACAGCAGCGGCTCGCCGGCCCCGACCCGCGCCCCTTCCTCGTGGCGGCGGTCGATGTCGAAGGCGGCGCCGCGTTCCCTTGCGGCCGCCTCGAGCCAGGCGACCGCCAGTTGCAGGCAGACGACGACCGGGCGGCGCATGAAGATCGCGTAGGTCACCGGGCAGTCGCCGAAGCGTCGGACGATCTCCTTCGTGCGCCGGAAATAGTGGTCGGTCTCGCCGGCGATCCGTTCCTCGAAGCTGGACATCCCGGGGGCTCGCGGCCGGGCGGCCATCACTCCGCGGGCCGCGCGTACACCGACCGGCCCCGCGAGAAGGTCTCCACCACCCGAATGTGCTCGAGCTCCGCCGGATCGGCGGTCAGCGGATTCCGCTCGAGGACGACGAGGTCCGCCTGCTTGCCGGGCGCAATCGAGCCCTTCACGTCCTCCTCGAAGTACTGGTACGCCGCCCCGAGGGTTACGGCGTGCAGCGCCTCGCGGACCGTCGCGCGCTGCTCCGGCCCGAGGACGTGCCCGCTGCGCGTCCGGCGGTTCACGGTGATCGACACCAGCCGCATGATGTCCGGCGGGACCACCGGAGCATCGTTGTGGACGGTGAAGCGGACTCCGCGCTCGATCGCCCAGCGGATCGGGCTGATCGCATTGCCGCGCGCCTCGCCGAAGCTGCGCCGGTGCCAGTCGCCCCAGAAGAACGCGTGGGCCGAGAAGAACGACGGCACGGCACCGAGCGCGGCGGCGCGGTCGAGCTGGTCGGCCCGCATGAGCTGGGCGTGGATGATCACCGACCGGTGGTCAGGCGGCGGGTCGAGACCGGCCACGGCGGCCTCGACGCCGTCCAGCATCAGGTCGATGGCCGCATCCCCGTTGGCGTGCACGAGGATCGGCACGCCCCGCCGGATGAGGTGCGCCGCCCCCGCCCGGTACAGGTCCGGGTCGGAGGTGCCGTAGGCGCGGTAGTCGGCCGGGGCGCCCGGCGGTCCCTCGTGGTACGGCTCGGTCACCCACGCCGTGCGGCCCTGCGGCGACCCGTCGAGGAACATCTTGACCCCGGCGACGCGCAGCCCGCCGCGGTAGTCGGCTTCGAGCGTCGCGCTCTCGGCGTCCTCCATGGTCCCGAAGCGCGGAAAGACGGCCACGTCGGCCGCGAACGGCTCGCGATCGGCCGCCGCGCGAAGCCGGCGAACCATCTCCGCCCCGGTCGCCCCGTCCTGGATCGTGGTCGTGCCGTAGCTGGTGTAGACGTCGATGGCGCGGCGGGCGAGGCCCTCCAGGTCGTCGGTGGGCCGGAACAGCCAACTGCTTCCCACGAGCCCGCCCGCGGTCTCCTCGAGCACGCCGTCCGGCTCCCCCGTGCCGCCGACGCGGCGGATGTGGCCGCCGGGCGGGTCCGGCGTGTCGGCGGTGACCCCCGCCGTGCGGAGGGCCAGCGAATTGGCGGTGCGCAGGTGCCCCGACACGTGGGTCAGCACGATCGGGTGCTCCGCCGAGGCCCGGTCGAGGTCGTAGCGCGTCGGGTGGCGGTTCTCGGCCAGCAGCGAGTCGTCGTAGCCGCCGCCGCTCACCATCTCGCCGGGCGGGATCTCGCGCTCGGCGATCCACGCCCGGATCTTGCCCACGATGTCGTCGATGGTGCGGACGTCGCCCACCGGCGGCGGGTGGAGCGCCAGGGCGTCGAGCGTCATCCCGACGGCGAGGAAGTGCCCGTGCGCATCGATGAAGCCGGGGAGCAGCGCGCGCTCGCCGAGCTCGACGACACGCGTGGCGTCGCCGCGGAGGGCCAGCACATCCTCGCGGGCGCCGGCCGCGACGATGGTCTCCCCCCGCACCGCAACGGCCTCGACCGGCGGCCCGTCCGGCTCCATCGTGACGATGTGATCACCGACGAAGATCGTGTTGGCCGCGGCGCCGGCATCCGGCGGCTGTCCGGCGGCGGGGCCGCTTGCGGCGACGGCGCCGGCGAGGGCGCAAGTGGCGGTGATGAAGATTCTCCGTCTGCAAGCGTTCATGAGCTGCTCCGTCATGCGGGGCGCAAGCGGCGCCCGGGACAACGGGCCGAGGGTCGCCGGTAGCGCCGCCAAGCCCGTCGCAGGTTCCGGGGTCGACCCCAGCCGCGGTCCCGGGAACTCGCGCCGCGGAACTCCACTGCGTCGCGTTCTGCGGCCCAAGCTCCCGGATTGCGATTCTACCGGGGCGAAGACGGGACTTGCGCACCGGATCCGCGATCCCGCAGCCGCGCCTCGACGAACGCGCGATAGGCCCGCTCGAAGCGCGGCCGGCCGAAGCGCTCGGCGTGGGCCCGGAGGCGCGCCGGGTCGATGCGGTCTTCCAGGCGCAGGAGCCGCTCTACCGCTTCGGCAATCGCCTCCGGCGACTGCTCCCGGAAGAACGTGCCGGTCTCGCCGTCGACGACCGTCTCGAGCGCCCCGCCGCGCCCGAGCGCGACCACCGGCGTGCCGGCCGCCTGCGCCTCGACGGGGGCGATGCCGAAGTCCTCCACCGCCGCGATCACGAACCCGCGGGCTTCCGCGACGACGGCGGCGACGGCCCGATCGTCGAGCTCGCCGGCGATCTCGACGTTCGGGCCGGCCGCGGCGGCGATCCCGTCCCGCTCCGGGCCGCGCCCGACGACGACCAGCGGCAGGCCCAGCCGGTTGAACGCCGCGACGATGGCGTCGACCCGCTTGTAGCGCACGAGCCGCGACACGGTGACGAAGTGGCTCCCCTTCCGGGCGGCGGGCCGAAAACGCTCGACCTCGACCGGGGGATGGAGAACCGTGGCCGTGCGCCCATAGCAGCGCCGGATGCGGTCCGCGGTGAAGGCCGAGTTGGCCAGAAAGTGATCCACGCCGCGTGCCGTGCGGCGGTCCCAGCCTCGCAGGTGCAGCAGCAGCCGCCGCGCCAGGACGCGCTTCAGCGGATCGAGCGGCGCGATGTAGTCCTCCAGCAGGTCCCAGGCATAGCGCATCGGCGTGTGGCTGTAGCAGATGTGCATCTGGCCGGGTCGGGTCCGAACGCTCTTCGCCGCCGCGTGGCTCGACGAGAGGACGAGATCGAAGTCGGACAGGTCGAACGACTCCATCGCCAGCGGGAACAGCGGCAGCAGCGACCGGTGATGGTGGACCGCGCCCGGCAGGCGCTGCAGGAACGACGTGCGGACCTCCGCCCCCTCGAACGCGCTCCCCCGGATGGCGGCCGGATCGCACAGCAGGGTGTGGATGGGCCCGGGATAGAGCCGGTGCATCGACTCGAGCACGCGCTCCGATCCGGCCAGGTGGACGAGCCAGTCGTGGGCGAGGGCGACCCTCACGGCAATCTCGGCATGGGGAACTGCGGGGCGGCGGGCGTGTGATAATCGGGCCGTGCCACTCTACACCGGAGTCGGGGACCGGGGTACTACGGCGCTCTTCGACGGAACCACGGTGCCGAAGACGGAGCCGCGCATCGCCGCGTGCGGCGAGCTCGACGAGCTGAACGCATCGATCGGGGTCGCCCGCGCCGCCGGCCTGCCGGACGATCTGGACGAGATGGCCGTCGCGGCGCAGCGCGACCTCTTCGCGATCGGCGCCCGCCTGGCCGACCCCCGCTCGCGCATCGCCGACCGCGTGACGAAGGCCTCGATCGACGCCGCCGACGTGGCGCGGCTGGAGTCGTGGATCGATCGCGTCGACGGCGCCGTGCCCGCGCTCAGGACCTTCATCCTGCCGGGCGGCAGCGCCGCGGGCGCGGCCCTGCACCATGCCCGCGCGGTGTGCCGGCGCGCCGAGCGGCGCATCGTCGGCCTCGGCACGGACGCCGTCGACCCCGACATCCTGCGCTACGTCAACCGCCTGTCCGATCTGCTCTTCGCGCTGGCCCGCGCCGCGAACCACGGCGCCGGCGCCGCCGAGATCGCGTGGTGAGCGCCGCCCGGGCTCCGGCCGCGGTCCGCGAGCCCCGCCTGCGCGAGGCCTACTCCACCTGCCTGCGCCTCGCCCGGAGCCACTACGAGAACTTCCCCGTCGCCTCGCGGCTCCTGCCGTCGTCCCTGCGCCCCCACGTGGCCGCCGTCTACGCGTTCGCGCGCATCGCCGACGACTTCGCCGACGAAGGCGACTGCCCCGCCGCCACCCGGCTCCATCGGCTCGCCCGCTGGGGTGAGCGGCTGCGGCGCGCCGCGGGGGGCGCGCCGTCCGCCGGGGCGGACCGAACCCCCGACGAGCGCGGGACCGAGCACCCCGACGCCGACGACATCTTCCTCGCCGTCGGGCACACGCTGGCGGCGTTCGATCTGCCGGTCGCCTGGTTCGACGACCTGCTGAGCGCGTTCCGGCAGGACGTCACCGTCAGGCGCTACGCAACCTGGGCCGATCTGCTCGACTACTGCCGCCGCTCCGCGAATCCCGTTGGGCGCATCGTGCTGCGCCTGTCCGGCTACCGCGACCCCGCGCTCGACCGGCGGTCCGACGCGGTCTGCTCCGCCCTGCAGGTCACGAACTTCCTGCAGGACCTGGGCCGGGACTGGCGCGCCGGACGCCTCTACGTGCCGGCCGACGTGCAGGCGGCCTGCGGAACCGACCTCGACGATCTCCGCCGGGAGCGGCTCACGCCCGCATGGCGCCGAGCCGTCGCCTGCTGCGCCGAGAGGACGCGCGAGCTCTTCCGCGAGGGTCGGCCCGTCTGCGACGGCGTGCGGGGACGCCTCCGCCTGGAGCTGCGCCTGACGTGGCTGGGCGGCATGCGGATCCTCGAACGGGTCGCCGGGGCTGGATATGATCCGTTCGCGAGCCGTCCGGTGCTGGGACCGCGGGACGTGCTGCCCCTGGTCTGGCGCGCGCTCGTGTGGACGTGAGTCGCGACACCAACTTCTACTACTCGTTCCTGGTGCTGCCAGCGGCGAAGCGGCGCGCCATCGTCGCGGTGTGGGACTTCTGCCGCGCGGTGGACGACGCGATCGACCGTGCCGAGGAGGGGGCCGGCGCCGAGGCCCACGCCCGGGAGCTGGCCCGCTGGCGGTCGGAGCTGGACTGCTGCTACGGTCCCGGCCACCCGGAGACGGACCAGGGGCGCCGCCTCGCGCCGGTGATTGGACAGTTCCACCTGCCGCGCGCCCCGTTCGACGATCTCATCGAGGGCGTCGCCATGGACGCCACGCCCCGCCGCTACGAGACCTTCGAGGACCTGCACGGCTACTGCCTGCGGGTCGCGTCCTCGGTCGGGCTCACCTGCATCGAGATCTTCGGGTACCGCAACGCCGGCACCCGCGACTACGCGGAGGCGCTCGGGGTGGCGCTGCAGCTCACCAACATCATCCGCGACCTTCCGGCCGATCTGGCTCGCGGCCGGCTCTACCTGCCGCAGGAGGATCTGCGACGCTTCGGCGTGACCGACCGGGACCTGGCCGGCGGCTTGTCGGAGCGGGTCGCCGCGCTGCTCGACTTCGAGTGTCGTCGCGCGCGGTCCTTCTACGCGAAGTCGAAGGCGTCGCTGCCCGCGGAGGACGCCCGGCGACTCGTGGCGGCCGAGATCATGAGCCGCATCTACCTCGCCATCCTCGAGCGCATCGAGCGCCGGGGGCACGACGTGTTCCGCGACGTCGTGCGCGTCCCGCGTCCGCGGCGGGCCCTGATCGCGGCGAGCGTCTGGGCGCAGGTGATGCTGCGCGGCGCCGCCGCCCCGATGTCCTGAGCGGGCCGCAGAACGGCGGACGCGCACGACGGATGCGCCACCCATGCACGACGTCATCGTCATCGGCGCCGGCTTCGCCGGCTTGAGCGCGGCGGTCGCGCTTGCGGAGCGCGGCGTGCGGGTGCTGGTGCTGGAGCGGCGCCCCCGTCTCGGCGGGCGGGCGACGTCGTATCGCGACCCCGCCACCGGCGAGGCGGTCGACAACGGCCAGCACGTGCTGTTCGGCTGCTACCGGGAGACGTGGCGCTTCCTGCGGCGCGTCGGGGCGGACCGCGACGTGCGGCTGGATCCGAGCCTGGCCGTCGAGTCGATCGACGTGGACGGCGTCCGCACCCGGCTCGACTGCCCCCACCTGCCGGCACCGTTCCACCTGCTGGCCGGCGTCCTGGAGTGGGACCGCGTGCCGGCCTCCGAGCGCTGGGCGGCGCTCCGGATGCTGAGGGCAATCCGCGCGGAGCGGGCGCGCGACCGCGCGGAGGCACCGCGGGCGGCGGCCGGCGACGAAGCCCGCGGCGCGGCGCGCGCGGACGAGACCGTGCGCGACTGGCTCGTCCGGTGCGGGCAGGGGCCGCGCCTCCGCCACCTGCTGTGGGAGCCGCTGGCGCTCGCGGCGCTCAACCAGCGCCCGGAGCAGGCGGCGGCCCCTCCGTTCGCGCGCGTCCTGGCCGAGCTGTGCGGACCGGGCCGGACCGACGCGGCGATCGGCATCCCGGGCCTGCCTCTTGCCGCGTTCTACGCCGTGCCGGCCCGCCGGTTCGTCGAGGCGCGCGGCGGGAGCGTGCGAACCCGGACGGCGGCCACCGTGCGCGTCGACGGGACCGGGCTGCGCGGCGTCGCGGCCGGCGAGACGCTCCTCCGCGCGGAGGCCGTGATCGCCGCGGTCCCGTGGTACGCGCTGCCCGGCCTGCTGCCCGATCACCCGGACGCGCTCGCGCCGGTGATCGAGGCGGCGCGAGCCACTCCCGCCTCCCCCATCGTGACCGTCCACCTCTGGGTGGACCGGCCGCTGCTCTCGAGTCCCTTCGTCGGACTGCCGGGCCGGACGACACAATGGGCGTTCGAGACGCCCCCCGACCACCGGGAAGCCGGCGCTCCCGGGGAGGGTCGCGGTGTCGCCGAGACTTGCGGCGCCGGAGGTGCCGGCGAACACCGACCCGCCGGCGCACGGCTGACGCTCGTCATGAGCGGCGCCGACGACGTCGCCCATCTGCCGAATCCACGCGTCGTCGCGCGGGCCGCGGCCGATCTGCGCGACGCGCTGCCCGACCGCGGCTGGCGCATCGAGCACGCATCCGTCGTTCGCGAGCCGCGGGCGACCTTCTCGCTGGCGCCGGGCCAGCCGCCGCGGCCGGGGACGGAGACGCCGGTGGACGGGCTCCTGCTGGCCGGCGACTGGATCGACACCGGCTTGCCGGGCACGATCGAGAGCGCCGTCGTCAGCGGGCACCGCGCAGCCGAGGCCGCGCTCGCCCGCCTGGCCTGAAGCGCCGCACGTGCTACGGCGAAGACGCCCAGCGCCCGCCCGGGTACAGCCGGCCGCGCCGGTGGTCGCGCAGGGCGTCGCGGGTGCTGGGGAACGCCAGCTCGTCCCAGGGAATCGCCGCGGGGGCGACCCAGGCTGCCTCGAGCGACTCGTCGGCCGCGTGCAACCGACCGCCGATCGCCGCGGCCGCGTACACGATGACGATCGGGGTGGCGCCCGGATAGGCGTAGATGTCGATCAACCCGTCGAGACGGATCTCGAGGCTCGCTTCCTCGAGCGCCTCCCGCACCGCGGCCACCTGCGGCTCCTCGCCGCGGTCGACGTAGCCGCCCGGGAAGACCCACTTGCCGTAGCCCGGCTCGATCGAACGGCGGACCAGCGCGATCTCTCCCTCTTCGTTCGTGATCACCGTCCCCACGGCCACCTTCGGATCGAGGTAGATCACCCGGCCGCAGCGGTCGCAGACGGGCCGCTCCGGCTCCCCCGCCTTGAGCCGCCGGGAAACGAGCGGACCTCCGCAGGACGGGCAGAATCGCCACGACTCGTGGTGCGGATGGGGAGGCGGTTGGGGGTTGGACACGCGCGCTGCCCCGGGGCCGGCCCGCGCGGGGACCGTATCGTATAATCCGGCGCCATGTCCATCCTGAAGGTGGCCCGGATGGGAAATCCCGTGCTGCGTCGCCCGACGCCGCCGCTCGACCCGGCCGACGTCGCCACCCCGGCCGTCCAGCGCCTGATCGACGACATGTTCGAGACGATGCGCGAGTACGCCGGCATCGGCCTCGCCGCGCCCCAGGTTCACGAGGAGCTGCGGCTCTTCGTCGCCGGCGTCGACGATCCCGACGGCGGCCTGCCGCCGATCGTGATGATCAATCCGGAGATCGAGCCGCTCGGGACCGCGGTCGACGAGGACTGGGAAGGCTGCCTCAGCATCCCCGACGTGCGGGGCCGCGTCCCCCGCCCCACGGACATCCGGGTCCGGGCGCTCGACCGACACGGCGCCCCGCAGCGGATGACCGCGCAGGGCTTCGCGGCCCGCGTCATACAGCACGAGACCGACCACCTCGACGGCGTCCTCTTCCTGGACCGGATGCGCTCGTTCGAGAGCCTGACGTTCCTGCAGGAGTACGAGCGCTACTGGAACGACGAGGACGGCAGGACCCGCTGACCGCCCGCCGGAACGGCCCGCACGCGCCCACATCGACACCGCGGGGATGGGTGCCGTACACTCGTCCCATGGCCACGCCGCAGGCGCCGGCCGGTGCGCTCCGGGTCGACGACCGCGGGGCCGCCGACCTGCGCGAGACCCGCATCACGCCCCATTACAACGTGCACGCGGAGGGGTCGGTCCTCATCGAGGCCGGCCGGACCCGCGTAATCTGCACCGCGAGCGTCGAGGACCGCGTGCCCCCGTTCCTGCGCGGCAAGGGATCGGGCTGGGTTACGGGGGAGTACGGGATGCTGCCGCGGTCGACGTCGACGCGCTCCACCCGCGAGTCGTCGGCAGGCCGGGTGGGCGGCCGCACGCAGGAGATCCAGCGCCTCATCGGCCGCTCGTTGCGCGCCGTGACCCGCCTGAAGGACCTCGGGGAGCGGACGGTCTGGGTCGACTGCGACGTCATCCAGGCCGACGGCGGCACCCGCACCGCATCGATCACCGGGGGCTTCGTGGCCCTGGTCCTCGCGCTCCACAAGCTGCGCGAGAAGGACGTGATCGCGCGCCTGCCCATCGAGGACTACGTGGCCGCCATCAGCGTCGGCATCGTCGGCGGCCGGGCGCTGGCCGACCTCGCCTACGCCGAGGATTCGCAGGCCGAGGTCGACATGAACGTCGTCAAGACCGGCCGCGGGCGCTACATCGAGGTGCAGGGCACGGCGGAGGGGCAGCCGTTCGACGGCGCCGCCCTCGACGAGATGCTGGCGCTGGCGGGGCGCGCCATCGATCGGCTCGTCGCCATGCAGCGCGAGATCGTCGGGGGAATGCTCCCGCCCGTCGCGGCATGACGCTCGTCGTCGCGACGACGAACCGGCACAAGCTGGGCGAGATCGCTCGCCTCCTCGACGGGCTCGACTGCGCGCTGGAGCCGATCTCCGCGCATGCGAGCGCGGTCGCGCCGGAGGAGACCGGCCGGACGTTCGCGGAGAACGCCCGGCTGAAGGCGCTGTACTACGGCCGGCTCGTGCCCCATCTCACGGTGGCCGACGATTCGGGCCTCGAGGTGGTCGGCCTCGACGGCGAGCCGGGCGTTCGCTCCGCCCGCTTCGGCGGCCCCACCTATCCCGAGAAGTTCGACCTGATCTACGAGCGCCTGCGGGCGCGGGTGGCCCTCGGGAGCCCGGCGCGCTTCGTCTGCGCGGTGGCAGCGGCGGAGGGCGGCCGGGTGGTGTTCGAAGCGGCCGGGACGATCGAGGGGCGCATCGCCGACCGGCCGGCCGGCGACGGCGGCTTCGGCTACGACCCGATCTTCTTCTACCCGCCGTACGGCTGCACGCTCGCCGAGGTCTCCGCCGCGCGGAAGGCCGCGGTCAGCCACCGCGGGCGCGCGTTCCGGAAGCTGCGGGACTTCCTCGCGTCCCGGGTGTATTCTTGAGCGGATGGTCGAGGTGCCACTGGTGGCCAGGATTCGTTCGGCTCTCGCCTCGCGCGAGCGCATCCAGGCGCTCGGCGTCCGCCTTCTCGCGGCGAGCCTGCTGCTGGCCGCCGGGGCGTGCGGGCCGCCCGAGCCCGACGAGGGCGATTACCTCACCCGCCTGGTCGAGGACCGCGAGTACAAGGACGACTTCTTCAAGAACAGCCCCGACTCCCCGGTGCCCCTCGATCGGCGCTCCTGGATGGTGCCCCTGCACTACTTCGAGCCCGACCTCTCCTACCGCGTGCCGGCCAACCTGGCCATCGGCGAGGAGCAGCCCGTCTTCGACATTCCGACCTCGACCGGCCTGATGCGGAAGATGCGGCACGTCGGCCACCTCGAGTTCGTGCTGCACGGCGAACCGTACCGCCTCGCGGCCCTGCTCTCGGAGGGCGACGGCCTGTTCGTCCCGTTCCGGGACGCGACGAGCCGCGAAGAGACGTACCCCGCGGGGCGCTATCTCGACCTGCCGTTCAGCCCGACCGGAGTCTACGACCTCGACTTCAACCGCGCCTACCATCCGACGTGCTACTTCGACGAGGAGTTCGACTGTCCGTTTCCACCGCCCCAGAACCGGCTGCCGACCCCGGTACGGGCCGGCGAGCGGCTGCCCCCGCCCGAAGAGCGCCGGATGCCGCTGACGGGGATCGACACGCCAGGGCGGGCCGGCGCCGACCCGCGGCCCTGACGCCTCCCGCCGGCGCCGGAAGCGCTTCGCACGCCTCCCCCGTCTACGACATGTCGCCCCTCCTCGGCGTCATCTTCGACTTCGACGGCGTCATCGCGGACACCGAGCGGCTGCACCTGCGGGCGTTCCAGCACGTGCTCGCCGGCGGCCCCATGACGCTCACGGAGGAGGCGTACGACGCGCGCTATCTGGGCTACGACGACGCCGGGGTCTTCGAAGCCCTCGCCGCGGACCAGGGCCGCCCCCTCCCGCGGCGCGAGATCGAGCGCATGGTCGCGGCGAAGGGCCGCCGCTACGACGACCTGGTCGGCGCCGGAGAAGTGGTGTTCCCGGACGCCCCCGACTGCATCGCGCGCCTGTCGGCCGATCTGATCCTGGGCATCGCGTCCGGAGCGTTGCACGGCGAGATCGACGCCGTCCTCGAGGCGGCGGGCCTCCACCGTCACTTCGCCGCCGTCGTCGCGGCGGACGACGTGGAGCGGTCCAAGCCGGCGCCCGACTCCTACCTGCGCGCGGTGGAACTGCTGAGCGCGGCGCTCGGCCGGCCGCCCTCCCCGTCGGGCTTCGTGGCGATCGAGGACTCGCGGTGGGGCATCGAGGCAGCCACGGCGGCCGGGCTGCGGTGCGTCGGCATCACGACGTCGTACGGTCCGGAGGCCCTGCCGGGGGCCGCGCTCGTCGTGTCGCGCCTCGCGGAGGTCGACCGGGAGGCGCTGGCGGCCGTCTGCGGGCAGTAGCGCCGCCACACCCGTCGCAGGCTCCGTGTTCGGCCCCGGCCCCACCGGCCCGGGGATCAGGCCGCCTCCCACTCGGCTCCCCCGCCCGGCAACCGGCGGACGCGCCCTTCCGCTTCCAGCTTCACCAGGTGCGCGAGCACGCTCTCCCCCGCGGCCCGCACGAGGCCTTCCTCGAGTCCCACGTATACCGTCGCCACGACAGCCTCGCGTGTCGCCGGGCCGGCGGCGAGCGCTCCGAGGATCTGCTCGTCGCGGCGCGACCGGTGGGCCACGTAGTGATCGATCAGCCCCACGACGTCCCGGATCTCCGGCCCGTGACCCGGCAGGACGCGGGCCGGTCCGAGCGCCCGGATGCGCGCGAGCGACGCGAGATAGTCGCCGAGGCTGCCGCCGGCGCTCGCCGGAATGACGACGCTGCCGCCGGAGACGAGCAGGTCTCCAGAGTAGAGGGTGTCGGCCCCCTCGTCGAAGAAGCAGGCGTGGTCCCGCGCGTGGCCCGGTGTGTGGAGGACGCGCAGGGCGCCGTCGCCGGCGGGCACGAGGTCGCCGTCGGCCAGCGGCCGCCACGCGACCGCGTAGCGGTCGTCGCCCGGGTCCGGCATCTTGGAGAAGGCGGCGCCGGGCCAGGCCGCGGCCAGCGCCGGCGCCCCCGAGGCATGGTCGGGGTGCCCGTGGGTCACGAGCACCTGCGCGAGCGGGGCCGCGCCGAGCGCCTCCCGCAGGCGAGCCAGGTGACGCTCGCCACCGGTGGCCGCGTCGATCAGCACCGGCTCCCGGCCGGGAAGCAGCCAGGTGTTGTTGCCCTCGCCGGTGAACACGCCCGGGTTGAAGCCCGGAATCAGAACGGACACCGCAAGATCATATGATGGCGCGTGCCCTCCGCCCTGGCTCTCCCCGAGGCCTTCACGCCGGAGGACGCGGCGGCCCTCGCACCGTACTTCGGCAACACCGACCGCCCCGTCTTCGTGCTGACGAACTTGCCGGAGGCCGTCAAGGGGGCGCTCTTCGCGCGCTACTCCCGGTCCGCGAAGTCTGCCCGCCGGCTCTTCCTCGACGAGTTCCTCGGCGCGGGCGATCGGCCGGGCGGCGGCGCTCCCGCCACCGGCGCCACGGACGGGGCGGGCGCCGTGCAGGGGACGCTGCCGCTGCCGCAGCCCGAGACCGGCCCCGGCCGGCGGCGGGCCGAGCGCCTCTACAGCCGGATCCTGGCCGAGTACGGCGACGACTCCGTGGCCCAGCTCGGCGGAGCGCATCTGGCCTGCGAGGGCCTATCCAACGTTGCGACCAAGATCGTCGAGCGCGGCCGGCTGATGGCCTACCTCGAGCAGTCGACCCGCTACGTCCCGCTCACCGCGCGCCCGGGCGGCAAATGGCCGTACGTGGTGCCCCCGGAGATCGACGACCCGGCACTGCGGTCCCGCTTCGCCACCACGCTCGACCGGGCGTTCGCCACCTACGCCCGCTGGATCGACCCGCTGCAGGCGTACTACCGCGAACGGCATCCGCGCGAGGCCGGAGTCTCGGAGGGGGTCTACCGGTCCGTCATCCGCGCCAAGGCGCTCGACACGCTGCGCGGCCTGTTGCCCGCCGCCACGCGGTCCAACGTGGGCGTCTACGGCTCCGGACAGGCGTACGAGGCGCTCCTGCTCCGCATGCAGGCCCACGAGCTGGCCGAGAGCCGGGAGCTGGCCGGGCTGATGCTGGCGGAGCTCCGCAAGGTCATTCCGGCCTTCCTGGAGCGGGTCGACCGGGAGGACCGCGGCGGGCGGTGGCGCGACTACCTCCGCCGTCGAAACGCCGACTCGCGCCGTCTGGCCGCGGCCCTGGCCCGCGAGATCGCAGAAGCCCGGAACGGTGGGTCCTCCACCCCCCTGGACGACGTGGTGCTGACCGAGTTCGATCCGGAAGGCGAGATCAAGGTGGTGGCGGCCGCCCTCTACCCGGCGTCGGGTCTGCCCTACGAGCGGCTCCTGGCCGCGGCGCGCGCCATGACCGTCGACGAGCGCATGCGGGTCCTCCGCACCTGTGTCGGCACCCGCGAGAACCGGCGCCACCGCCCGGGGCGCGCGTTCGAGCACGCGACCTATGCCTTCGACGTACTGTCGGACTACGGAGCGTTCCGTGACCTGCAGCGCCACCGGATGCTGACAATCGACTGGCAGGACCTGACGGTGCGGCACGGCTCGGTGCGCCCGGCCGACATCGACGCCGTGGGCGCGCGCGCCGACTGGGACCGGGCGATGGAAGAGTCGGCGGACCTGCACGAACGGACGGTGCGCGCCTGCTCGCCGCTGGTCGCGCAGTACGCCGTCTCGATGGCCTACCGTGTCCGCTTCCACCTGCGACTGAACGCCCGCGAGGCGATGCACGTCCTCGAGCTTCGCACCACGCCCCAGGGCCACCCGGCCTACCGGCGCGTCTGCCAGCGGATGCACCGCCTCATCGCGGAGCGGGCGGGACACGCGGCGATCGCCGACGCGATGACCTTCGTCGACCACGGCGAGGTGGCGCTGGAGCGCCTCGACGCGGAGCGGAGGAGCGAGCGCCGCAGGGCGGCCGGCCGCGGGACCGCGCCGGAAGCGACCGTCTGAACCGCTATCCCATCGCGCAGCAGCGGCTCGGGAGTCGCGCCGTAGCGGGACATTCCGTAAGTCTCCAACTTGTCGTAATACGGCCCTAAGTTGTCGCCCAAACGTAACTCTCAAGTGATATTATGCGCCGGTGTGTGATGCGTCGCGTCCGCGCCTGGTAGGTATCCGCTCGCCACGCGCCGGACGGTCACCATCCCCGCGTGTTCCGATCGGCCTTGCGCCATTCCTTCTCTCCAGGCTCGGCCGGCGCGATCGACGGGCCGGGGGCTTGCCCACCACTTCAGGCTCGGCCATGGCTTCCCACTCGTTCGTCTCCAGCCGGTTCCGGAGGAGGTCGACTATGGTTGGCTCGCTTGTGGTGACGGGGCTGCTACTCTCGCCGCTGTCCGGGGCGACGGCGCGGGCCGTCACCACTCCGGGCAGCCCGGCTACCAGCTCCGCGCATGCAGCACCCGTCGCGGTCCTCCAGCAACCGCGCCCGGATCCTCAGGAAGCGCTGCGCGAGGGTATCCGTCTCGTTCAGCAGGGGGACTACGAGGCTGCCATCGAGGTCCTCGAAGCGGCAGCCATCGAGCTGGAAGCCGACCGCGCCGCGCCTCGTGACCGGGCACGGTCATGGTTCTACGCGGGGGTCGCTCGGCTCTTCATGATCGGCGATGAGGAGGCCTTGCTGGCCTTCCAGCAGGCCCGTGTGCAGGATCCCCAGTTCCGCCCTGCACCTGCCGACTTCCCGAGGCGCGTCATCCGGCTGTGGGAGGAGGCCGGCGCGAGGCCATCTGCCGAACCGGCTGCCGGTCTCGCAGGAACGCTGACGGTGGTCACCGACCCCGCAGGCGCGATGGTGTACGTAGCCGATCGGCCCCGAGGAAGGACGCCGGTCGAGATAGAGGGTCTACCCGCCGGCGTACACCGCGTCACCTTGGTCCAGGGTCGCCGATCGTTGAACCGCACGATTCGGCTGAGGCCAGGTCAACCTGAGATTCTGGACGTTCTGCTCCCGTCTGAACCGGAAGGGCAGCAACAGCGCCGGGCTTCGGCAGCGGCCTCAGCGGCCACTCCACAGCAGGACCGGATGGAGGAGGAATCCGGAGGCGGCGGGTGGTGGAGGTGGGCGGCGATAGCGGCCGGAGGTGGGGCGGCAGCATACCTGCTCGCGCCCAGGAACAAGCCGCCGCTCGCCAGTGCGAGCGTGACGCCCGCGGGGTCCGGGATGGCAGGGGCGACCGAGTACCGCTTCGACGGAAGCGGCTCGTCGGACCCCGACAACGACCGGCTCACCTACACGTGGAACTTCGGGGATGGCGGAGCGGGATCCGGCGTGACCGCTACGCACGTATACGACCGGCCCGGCTCGTACAGCGCGACGTTGACGGTCAGCGACGGGAAGGAGCAGGCGACCACCACGAATCCGGTTACCGTCGCCCGCAATCTCGACGGCGGGCGGTTCGCCTCCTCGCGGCTCGGCATCAGCGGCACCACCATCGACATCCGCATGAGCATGCGGCTGACCCAGGACGGGACCAGGCTCCGCGGCAGCGCCACCTTCTCGGGTGACGTGCGAGGAACGCTGAGCATCAGCGGCTCCCTCTCCAGCTCGAACCGGTTCGTCTGCCCCTGCGGCGTTTCGTTGTCCGGAGCGTCCGAGTTGCGGTTGACGGGAACCGTGGACAACGGCGCCAACGTGATCGACGGGGACTTCAGCTTCGCGGTCTCGACGTCACAAGGTCGAGTGCGCCTCCGATGGAACGACATCGCCTTCAGACGGCAGTAGGGGTACAGCCCACCCGCCGGGCCCGCCGCGACCGCGGCTCCTTCGCGGGAAGAGTCTCTGCCGAGCCGGCAGGCAGGGACCGCGGAGCCCCGCCCGCGCACGTGCGGGCCGGGGTTGTCTTCGCGGTCGCAGCGCTCGTCCTCGCCGCACCCGTCTTCGTGCGCGCGCAGCCGGCCCTGCAGGTGCTCTCGCTGGAGGAGGCGGTCCGACTGGCGCTCGCGAACAACGAGCGCATGCTGAGCTCCCGCGAGAGCATCGCTCAGTCGCGGCTCGGCGTGAGCCTGGCGGAGTCGGCGTTCGGGACCAGGGTCACCCCCAATCTGCTCGGGTCGTTCGGTCAGTCCGACGTACGCAATCAGACGTACGGGGTGGGGGTGTCGCGGCGTTTCGCCACGGGGACGGAAATCCGGATGGACGCCTCCGCGGCCACGTTCCGCAACCAGCTCGGCAACTTCTACGCCTCCGATACGACGCTCCTCGTCAGTCAGTCCCTCTTGCGCGGCTTCGGAGCCGCCGTCGGTCGGCGACCGCTCGCGCAGGCCCGCTACCGAGTGGCGAACGCGCAACGCCAGCACGCGCTCGTAGAACAGCAATTCGCGATCGAGGTAGCCAGTATCTACTACCGACTGATCGCCCAGCGCGAACTGGCGGTGGCGGCACGCACGGTGCTGGACAACGCCGAGCAACTCCTCGCCGCGTCCGAGGCGAAACTGCGGGCCAACCTCGTTTCCCGGCTCGACGTCTTCCGGGCACAGCAACTCGCGGCTGACGCATCCGGGCAGCTTTTCGACGTCGAAGGGTCGGCCGAGGACCTGAAGGACCAGTTGCGGTTCCTGATGGCGAAGGATGTGGACTACGACTTCCGCGTCGCCTCGGAGATCGGCGCGCACCCCGATCGAGTGACGACCGAGGAAGCGGTGTCGCTCGCGCTGCAGAATCGCCTGGAACTGCGCGACGCCGATGCTGCGGTGGAAGAAGCCGGGCGCGAGGTTCGGTTCGCGCGCCACCAGCTCCTGCCGCAGTTCGACGTCAGCGTCGCGCTGACCAGGCGCGAGACCGCGGACAGCCTGCGGGGAGCGTTCGGTGCCGACCGATTCGAACCCGTCACCTTCTTTTTGGTCTCGACTCCTCTCGACCGGACCGCCGAGTCCATCGGCCTGCAGAACGCGATCATCGAGCGGGACCAGCGTGCCCGCGCGAGGGACACGCTACGGCGCCGCATCGCGCAGGAAGCCCGAGCCGCGGTGCGGATGCAGCAGCGGCTGGCGAACCGCCTCGCGAGCGCCGAGGTGAGCGTGGAGTTCGCGGAGCGCGAGGTCGACTTGGCCACCTTGCGGTTCCAGCGCGGCCTGGCGAACAACCTCGACGTCGTCAACGCCCAGGAGAACCTGCTGAACGCCTCAGGCCGCCGGCTGGCGGTGCTCGCCGACCTCGCCGTGGCCCGCCTCGAGTTGCGCGCCACTCTCGGCACGCTCGACGTGCGGCGCGACGTGAGATAGGAGAGCGAATGGCGAGGGTACGTAACCTGTCGCTTCTGCTGGTCGGCATCGCGGCTCTGGGCGGCGGGTTCGCCGTCTGGCGGGCGCCGACCGGCGCGACGGACGCGGCCTGGACGGTGGATCGCGGGGAACTCGTGGTGACGCTGACGGAGCCGGGCACGCTGCGCGCCGCCCGCTCGGATTCGTACCGGTCGCCGGTCGCCGGTCGCGAGGCGGAGATCGTTCACCTTGCGCAGGAGGGTCTGCGGGTGGGACCGGGCGACCTGCTCGTGCGCCTGGAGACGCGCGACCTCCAGGCCGAACGGCGGCAGGCCACCGACGCCGTCGACGAGGCGGAGATCGCACTGCAGGTGGCGGACCTGGAACTGCTCGAAGCGACCGCCGGTCTCGAATCGACCGTCGACGGCGAAGGGTCGCTGACCGTCGAAGAAGCCCGCACCAACCTGGCGCTCGCCGAGCGCCGGGTCGAACGACTGCGCCGGGAGGTACGGAACCTGGAGCCGCTGCTCGAGCAGGGCTTCATCACCGGGGACGAGCTGGAGCGCTCGCGCGACGGGTTGGAGACCGCGGAGGCAAACCTCGTCATTGCCCGGCGCCGCGCGAGCGTGCTGGTAGAGCAGACACACCCGGTCGCAACACGGCGCGCCGAGTTGCGGCTGGCCCAGAGGCGCGCGCAGCGCCAGGCGGTGGAGCGCCGACTGGAAGCGGCTCGACGCCGGGTAGCGGAGTTGGCGGACCTCATCGAGCGCTGCTCCATCTACGCGGACGGTCCCGGCCTCATCGTTTACGAGGAGTTCGTGGCCTCGTCCCCGCGTCGCAAGGTACGCCTCGGCGACCGGGTGACGCCGAGCCAGGGCATCGTGCGGGTCGTCGACGTGGGCCGCATGCAAGTCGACACCTCGGTCCCGGAACGGTCCATCCACCGCATCCGCCGCGGCCAGCCGGTGACAGTGCGCCTGGAAGCGTTCCCCGGACTGATTCTGCCCGGGCAGGTCCGAGCTGTCGGCGCCCTGGCGCGCACGCCGTTCGACGCGGGGCTCGACGGCAAACGGTTCGACGTTACCGTGGAGCTCTATCCAACCGCGGAGGACCTGCGGCCCGAGATGACGGCGCGAGTCGACATCCTCGTCGAAGAACGTCCGGACGTCGTGCGCCTGCCTATCAACGCCGTCTTCGAGCGGGAGGGCCTGAGCACGGTGAACGTGCTGCGGGGCAATCGGGTCGAGGCCCGGCAGGTGGACCTCGGTGAACAGAACCGGCGTTTCGTCGAGGTGCTGGCGGGCGTCGCGGAAGGCGAGCGCGTGCTGCTCACGGGCGGCACACCCGCTCCGGCCGAAACCGCGGCGGCAGACGGCAACTTCGAGACGCTCTCCGCCGACTTTGGTGACCTGCTGGGCGAAGGCGACGTGCGGCTGGGATCGCTTCGCTGACGGGCTCCGTCGAGGCGAAGGGCCGGAAGGGAGAGGCAGTCACCGTGCTGCGGCGTGGCGGTGCGAGAGCGCAAGCGAGCGCTGCCGGCAGTAGCGTCGGCGACCGCCGGTTGGCTCCGGCGCGGCCACGAGCCGACGGGAGCAGGCTGGCGTCGTTGGCGGCGACGCTCTGCCTCGTGTTGCTCCTGGCCCCGGAGGTGCCCGGGCAGACGCTCGCCGCGGAAGAGGTGGAGCAGTTCCTGCTCGAAGCCGAATTGACCGACTTCCGCGACGCCGGACTGGGCGTGACCGGATCGCGGCGCGCGACGGGGTCGACCGCACGGCTGACCCACGACGTCCACATCCAGACCGTCGATCTCCGCCAGCCGGCTCTCGTCACGGCCGGCGCCCGCGCGGAAGCCGGCTTCCGGGACAGCTACCGCTACAACGTCGGGGCCTATCGGCTGGCCGCCCTTCTGGGGCTCGACAACGTGCCGGTGTCGGTCGAGCGGCGCGTCCGGGGGGTGCCGGCGGCGGTTACCTGGTGGGTCGACGACGTGGCCATGGACGAAGGGGAACGGCTCGCGAAGGGGACGTTCGGACCCGCCCCGGCGCTGACACAACGGCAGCTCTACACCATGTTCGTGTTCGACGAACTCATCCAGAACAGCGACCGGAACCAGGGCAACGTGCTGTGGACGTCGGCCTGGAAGATGTGGCTCATCGACCACACGCGTGCCTTTCGCCGTGAGGTCGAGCTGACCAGGCCCGCCGTCCTGATCCGCATTTCGCGGAAGCTGCTCGATGGCCTGCGCGCCCTCACGGCGGACGCCCTCGCCGCGGCCGTGGAGGACAGCCTCACCCCGCTGGAGCAGGCGCGCGTGATGCGCCGGAGAGACCTCTTGCTCGCGCACTTCGACGATCGCATAGCCCGGTTCGGCGAAAGCGCCGTGGTCATCGACGACCACCCGCCTCCCGGAGTGCCGGACGCGAGAGCGGAGTTGCGCCGCGTCGCGAACCTCGCCGACCGAAACCCAACCCGGCGCTCGGCCCCGCCCATC
This sequence comes from Acidobacteriota bacterium, assembly GCA_026708265.1. Lineage (GTDB taxonomy): Bacteria > Acidobacteriota > Vicinamibacteria > Vicinamibacterales > UBA8438 > JAGWAJ01. Next base: position 52,134 of record JAPOVI010000176.1, on the reverse strand, counting down.
GAGATACCGGACTCCGCCGAGCCACAACCCACGCCTCCGCCCGCCGCCGGGAACGCACGCCCCGGACTGCCGAAGGTCCGGCGCGCCGTTCCCGGGACCGAGACACGACCGCCCACCGCCCGGACGCACGCCGGCGCCGTTGCGCCGGGCACGGCCGCGCCGACCGCCGACTGGATTCTGGCGGATGCAGTGGCGGCGGAGATGGCCGGGGACACCGGCTCCGCACTGGATCTCTACGGCCGCGTCCTGGACTTGGACCCCGGAAACCCGACCGCGCAAGGGGGGCGGCAACGCCTGCAGGCACGCGTCGCCGCACGCCGCGTGAACGAAGCGAACGCCGCGTTCGCCCGGGCTCGGTACGCCGAGGCGCGCCGTCTCTTTCGCAGCGCGCGCGACCTCGCCCCCTCGGCGGACGCGGACGCGGGCCTGCAGCGTATCGCCATCGTGGACGCGTTGACCTGTCCGCGAAGCGCCGTGTGCGGGACCCTCGTGGTACGCGTCACTCCTCCCGCGGAGGTCTCCGTCGCCGACCGCACGCTCGGCGTCGTGACCACATTGGAACTTCGCCTCGCCCCTGACGAGTACCGCCTCCGACTGGAGAACGACGCCTGGCGGTTCCCGCGCACGGTCCGCGTAGCTGCCGGTGAGCGCACCGAACTCGACGTGGACCTGGCGGAAGACGGGTTTCCCAGGTAGGGACCATGAGCGATTCCCCGGATGCGCCGTCCTCCATAGGCCGCTACAGCGTCATCGGGCAGATCGGCCGCGGCGGCATGGGCGTTCTCTACCTCGCCCGGGACCCCGCCATAGACCGCATCGTCGCCATCAAGGTCGCTCGCGTTCAGAACGACGAGTTGCGCGAACGCTTCCGGCGCGAAGCGCGGGCCACCGGGCGCCTGAACCACCGCAACATCGTCACCATCTTCGACGTGGCCGAGCACGACGGCGAACCGTACATGGCCATGGAGTACGTACCGGGCCGAACGCTGGACGAGATCGTGCGCAAGAACACGCCGCTGCCGTTCCTCCGCCGGCTGCGGATGCTGCACGACCTGTGCGACGGCCTGTCGTACTCCCACGGGCAGGGAATCGTGCACCGCGACGTCAAGCCGGCCAACCTGATAGTCCGTGACGACACCGGCGCCCTGACGATCGTCGATTTCGGCATCGCCCGGCTGGACGCCGCCGGCGGCACCACCACCGGCGCGACCGCCATAGGCACGCCACACTACATGTCCCCCGAGCAGATCGAAGGGGGACCCGTCGACCACCGCTGCGACATCTTCGCAGTGGGGCTGATCTTCTACGAGCTTCTCTCCTACCGGCGGGCGTTCGCCGGCGACTCACCCGCCACGGTGCTCTATCGGATCGTCCACGAGCAACCGCCGCCGCTGGCCGAGCTGGCGCCCCGCCTGGATGCCGGCCTGCTCGCGATCGTCGACCGTGCCCTCGCCAAACGGCCCGGCGACCGCTATTCCGACCTGAAGGACCTCATTGCTGACCTCGACGCCGCCGTCGCCCACGCCGAGCAGGACGATCGCGATCCAAAGGCGACGATCGTAGTACGGCGTGAAGACGGGACGCCCGCCCCTTCCTCCTCCGCGCCCGCTTCCGGCAGTGGCTCCGGGTTCAGCCGGGAGAAGCTGATCGCACGACGTGAAGCGCGCATCCTTGCGCATCTCGACGCGGCGCGCGGGGCCTTTGCGGAACGGCGCTGCGACGCAGCCGAAGAGGCGACCGGTCATGCCGCCTTGCTCGACCCGGACGACGAGCGCGTGCAGCCGATGTTCGAACGAATCGCGGCCGCCCGCCGGGCGCTGCAGGTCGAGCGACACCTGGCCGACGCTCGCGCGCACCTGGCGGATCTCGCGCTGACGAAGGCCTCCGAGAGCGTCGACCTCGCACTGCAGGTAGAACCCGACTCTCCGGTGGCGCTGCAGCTTCGTCGCGAGGTCGAGCACGGCCGGGTGATCCAGCGCCGACTCGAGGACGCCGAGCACTGCCTCGGGGCCGGGGACTTCGCTGCCGCCCTGCGTTCCGTGGACGAGATCCTGGCGACCGAGCCGGCCCACGAAGGGGCTTTGAAACTCCGGGAACGCGTTCGTAGCGCCGAGCACGACCGCGCCCTGGCGCTGGTCGAACGCGCGCGGCGGCAGCGGGCAACCGGCGACCTCGCGGGGGCGAGGAAGACGCTCCAGGTTGCCGGCGATCCGCACCAGTCGATAGCGGCCGAGCTGGCCAGTGTGGAGGCCGAGCTCCGGGAGCGCCGCGAGTCGTTCGAGTCGCTCGTGGAGCAGGCGCGAAGGCGCCTGGAGCACGGGAACCTCGAGGATGCGCGCGCCCCGATGCGGAAGGCCCTCGACGCGCTCAGCACCGGCGAGGAACGGTCGGCGCCCGATCCCCGTGCGACCGGCGCTGCCTCGCCGGGCGGCGTCGACTCCCCCGCGGTGTCCCATCTGCCGACGTCGGACACCGGGCTTTCGCCCCCTCCGGAGCAACCTCCGCTCTTCTCGGTCGTGGCGAGCCCGGCGCCGGAGGGAAGGAGCCGCAAGCCCGTTCCCCTGGCCGCGTTCGTCGCCGTCGCGACGGTGGTCGTCGCCGGCGCGGCCGCCGCCACCCTGTGGCTGGTCCCGACCGACCCCGGCGAGCAGGGGCTCGCCCCGGTCGCCGCGGACGGGCGTGGCGGCCCAGGCGGGGACACCCGCTGCGACCCGAGCGCCAGCAACCCTGCCGGCCCCGGCTGCATACCCACCTCCCAGCCCGGCGCCGCCCCCGAGATCGCAGCGGAAGAGCCCGGAAACCGTGTGCCCCCACCCGCTCCCGCCGAGCCGACGCCCCGACCCTCGCGGTCTCCGTCACCGCCTCCGCAACGCGCCCGACCAGCCCCTCGACCGTCCTCCCCGGCACCGCGGGCACCGGCGGCGCCACGGCCGGCAACGCCCACAACGCCCAGCGTCGCGCAACTGCTGGCCGACGCGGTGGCCGCGGAGGCCGCCGGCGACGCCCGCCAGGCCCAGGTGCTCTACGCGAGCGTGTTGAACCGCGACCCGGACAATCGCACGGCGCGGACCGGGCAGCAGCGGGTCCAGGAGGAGATGGCGCGAACCGTTGTCCGCGAGCAGGTGCAGGCCGGCGACGCCGCGTTCGCGGCCGGGCGGTACGGCGATGCAAGGCGCCACTACCAGGAGGCCTTGGACCGGAACGGCTCGCCGGAAGCGCAGGCCGGTTTGCGGCGCGTGGCCAACGCGCGGGCGCTCACCTGCGGCGACGGTGCCGCCTGCGGGACGCTCGTCGTCCGCGTGACGCCCGCCGCCGAGATTCTCGTCGACGACCGCGCTCTGGGCACCGCTACCGCACTGGAACTGCGACTGCCCGCTGGCCGCCACCGGATCCGGCTGGAAACCGACGACTGGCGCTTCCCCCGGACTCTCGACATCCTCCCCGGGGCCACCGCGACGGTAGATGTCGATCTGGAGCAGGACGGTTTCCCGAAGTGAGGAGATGCCTGATCGCGAAGATGTTCCGCAGTAGCGACGTTGTCGACGTGGCGCTCGAAGCGCTGGGTCGCTATCGACTGCGCACGGCGCTGAGCACGCTGGGCATCGTACTGGGCGTCGCCGCCGTGATCGCCATGCTGTCGGTCGGCGAGGGAGCGCGCGCGGATGTCCTGCGACAGGTCGAGCGGCTCGGCCTCAACAACGTCGTCGTGCGCAGCCGTGACCTGGGCGGGAGCGGCGGCCTGCAGATGGACGACGCCCGGTTGCTGCGCGACCTGTTGCCGGGTGTGGTTGCCGTCAGCCCGCTCGTGGAGCGGTTCGTCGTCGCGACGGCACCTCGCAACGCGCGCCGCACTGCCCTGCTGGGCGTCGCCCCGGAGTACGGAATGGTGCTCGACCTCGCGATGGCCCGCGGGCGTTTCCTTGGGCCGCTGGACCGACGAGCGCACGCGCCGGTCTGCGTCCTGGGTGCGCGCCTCGGGCGACGGTTGTTCGGCCGCCAGGATCCCGTGGGCCGGCAGGTACGCCTCGACAACACCTGGTGTGAGGTCGCCGGCGTGCTGGTCCAACGCTCGAGCGGGGAGCGTGGCGGCCGGATCGCCGCGGCGCGCGACCTCGACGAGGTCGCGATCGGACCGCTGGCCGCCGCACTCCCCGCGAGCCCCGCCACGGACCCCACGCAGCCGATCGACGAGGTCTGGATCCGGTTCACCGGAGGCACGGACGTGGCCGCCGTCGCCGCTTCGATCGAGCCCACGCTCGCCCGGGCTCGCGGCGGACCGCTCGCACTCGAGATCGTCGTGCCGCGGGACCTCCTCAACCAGCGCGCCCGGACACAGCGGACATTCAACGTGGTGGTCGGCAGCGTGGCGGTGCTGTCGCTCCTGGTCGGCGGTATCGGGATCATGAACATCATGCTTACCTCGGTGCTCGAGCGGACACGCGAGATCGGCCTGCGCCGCGTCGTCGGGGCCACGCGCCGCGTCATCGTGGTGCAGTTCCTGACCGAGAGCCTGATCATGACGCTGGCCGGCGGCGTCCTCGGGATCGTGACGGGCGTCGCCACCTCGCACGCCATCACCGCCTACGCCGCCTGGAGCACCCGCGTGTCGTTTCTGTCCGTCGCCCTGGCGTTCGGCGTTTCGGCACTCGTCGGGCTCGCGTTCGGCATCTATCCGGCGGCACAGGCGGCCAGGCTGCAGCCGGTCGACGCCGTCCGGTACGAGTGATACGGCGGGGATCTCCCTGGGCGGTGTGGGTACCCCGCTGCCGCCGTCCAACCCTGCGGTGCCTGCCGCACGCGGCTGCGGAGACGCAGGAGGATTCTTCGTCGTCAGCGCCCAAGCGATGCGCGCCATCCGGTCGGCCAGTTCCTGCTCCAGTTGCGCGATTCCCTCCTCGAGGTCGGCGATCTGACCGAAGTACAGCCGTGCGGCCGCATCCAACCTGGAGGCCCTGCAAATGACCAATCGAAGCAGTAGGCGCGACTTCCTCCGCTTCCTGCCGACCCCGTTCGTCACGCCTGCGATTGCCAGCGTCGCACCGGCGGCCCAGGCGAATCGAACCTGGGTGGTGACGGGCCACGACCGGGCCGAACTCAGGAGCTTCGACCGCATGATGCGGTCGTTCATGCATGCCCGTGGCATTACCGCTGCCGCGCTCGCAGTGGCACGCCACCGCAGGTTGGTGTATGCACGCGGGTATACGTACCTCGGTGGCGACGGGGAAGACCCTGGTCCACCCTACATCTCTGTTCCGCATCGCCAGCGTCTCGAAGCCCATCACGGCCGTGGCGGTTCTCCGCCTCGTTCAGGACCGCCAACTCGACCTGTCTGCGCGCCTCACGGACGTCCTTTCGCTTGCGCCGCCCCCAGGACAAGCCAGGGACCGGACCCTGTCAACAGTGACCGTGTTGAACCTGCTCCAGCACCTCGGTGGCTGGGATCGGAGCAGCACGTTCGACCCGATGTACCACGACGTCGAGATTGCGGATGCGCTCGACGTCCCCTTGCCAATCACCAAGGCCGACATCGCGACGTTCATGACCGGTCAACCGCTGCAGTACACCCCGGGAACGCGATATGCCTACAGCAACTACGGATACAACCTGCTGGGCCAGATCATCGAGGTCGTTACGGGCATGCCCTACCACCACTACGTCAGCAGGGCGGTATTCCACCCGCTGGGAGTCACGAAGCCCGTCCTGGGCCGTACGCTTCGCGCTCACGGCTTTGCCGGCGAGGTGAAGTACCACACGCAGTGGCATGGCCGCTCCATCGCCGACAACTGCCGCACACGCGTCCCAATCTGCTACGGCGGCTTCAACATGGAGCACCGGGACGCCAACGGCGGATGGCTGGCATCGGCCGTGGATCTCGTCCGTTTTGCCTCGACGTTCGACCGTCCGGCAACGAGTCCCGTCCTCAACCCGGCGTCGGTACGCCGCATGTTCGCGCTCCCGGAGATCTTCCCCGCAGCCCCTACACGCCCGGCGACTCGTACTACGGGTGCGGCTGGCGGGTTCGTGACTACGGAGGCGGCGCTCGGAACACGTGGCACGCCGGCAGCTTTTCCGGCACCTACGCGGTCCTGACGCGACGATGGACGCGATGGCCCGGGACGAACTACTGCGTTCTGTTCAACCGGCGAGATGACCCGTCCGGCCTGAACTACGACATCTACGGCGGGTTATCGGAAGCGGCGGAAGCCGTCACCACCTGGCCCGATGACGACCTGTTCGACGAGTACCTCTGAGTGTTTCGCACGCGCGTGTGTTTCTGTCTGTCGCTCTCGCGTTCGGCGTTTCGAGACTCGTCGGGTTCACGTTCGGCATCCATCCGGCGGCACGGGCGGCCAGGCTGCAGCCGGTCGACGCCGTCCCGTACGAGTAGCCCGAATCCCGATCAACCGGATGCACGCTGCGAAGCGGCATCACTGACGGAGCGCCTGCCATGCTGTTGACTCGTATCGGGACTTTCCTCACCCTGGCCGCACTTGCTTCGTGCGGAGGCGGCTTGTTCCGGCTCCAGCCGAACCTGCCGGAGCCACAGAGGGTGGAGGCCGAGCGGCTGACGCTCGCTCACGGTGACGCGGATGGGTGGACGGTGGCGGTGCCCCAGCGCGCCTCCTCGACCTGGCGTCTGAGGGTCACCGGCCACCAGGCCCTCGTGTTCATGGCCGAGGGCTTCGAGCCGGCGGAGTTCCTTCTGGACCGGGGCACCTTCTACAGCCGCGTTCCCGAGACCTTGACCACGCAGCTCTACGCGGACGCGTATACCCAGGGCAAACTGAGCCGACGCTCGCGCGAGACCGGGCAGGCATGCGCCGGGTGCTTTGCGCACATCCGGGATCTCCCGCCCGGGGAATCGCGCCAGCTTCGGCTACGACGGCTGTCGGGTGAGGGTCGCGACATAGTCGTGACCCTCCGGGTCGGCGAAGATTTCGATCGCAACCGGGGGGTCATCCGGAAGACCCTCTACTATTCCTGGGCGTGGAACGAAGATGACCTCTCCTCGCCCCGGTTGGAGGAGGATGGCCAGAGAGTCTACCTGAACGGGAGCGCTATGTCGGACAGCGATCTCGCCGACCGGAACGGCGGTCAGGCGAGTGGTTCCGAGACGGAATCCGAGTACCGTCGCACCATCGCGATCCTGCGGCTCTTCGGGGCTCTGTCGGAGGACCCCACGCCAGCGCAACTGGACGCCCTGATTGCAGACGACTTCGGCTTGGCATGGCTCCGACGGGTCGCCGCGCGGCGCGACGCGACGGCGCGGCGCGCACGCGAGGCCGCCATCGCCTCCGCCGGCGAGGGTTGTTCGATTGAGGCCCTCGGCACGCTGACGGAGGCTGCGCCGCTGGCGCGTACCGGATCTCTGGATCCGGATTGCGTGTCACCGAACCTGGCTGGTGAGCTGGCTCGCTACTACAGCTTCACGGTGCCGGAGAATGCCGAAGTCCAGATCGACTTGACGTCGTCGACGTTTGACGCATGGCTGGCCCTTCGAGAGGGTTCGGACGTGTCCGGTCGGCGGCTGGAACGGGACGACGACGGCGGGCCGGGAACCGATGCGCGCATCCGGCGCGACCTGTCACCGGGGACCTACACCATCGAAGCGACGTCCTTTCGCGAAGACGAGACCGGCGCTTTCACTCTCACGGTGCAACACACGGAGCCCACCCAACCCGAAACCACTCATGCGCCCGTGGCCGAGAACACACGCCCCGAGCCGTCACTGGTCCGCCGCGCTGCTTCGGGGCTCGCTGCCCCGTCTGCCCCGGCCCGGGCAACCGCCGGGACCGCTGCGCCAAGCGGGCCCGCGCCGACCCCTGACCGAATCCTGGCCGATGCGGTGGCCGCGGAGATGGCCGGCGACGCCGGCACCGCACTGGACCTCTACCGCCAGGTCCTCGATCTGGACCCCGGCAATCCCACCGCGGAAGGGGGGCGGCAGCGCCTGCAGGCGCCTGTCGCCGAGCGCGGCGTGCAGGAAGCGAACGCCGCCTTCGCCATGGGGCGGTACGCCGAGGCGCGTCGCCTCTATCGCAGCGTGCTCGACCTGGTCCCCTCGGCGGAGGCGGACGCGGGGCTGCAGCGCATAGCCGCCATCGACGCGCTGACCTGTCCGCGGCTCTCGAGGTGCGGAACCCTCGTGGTCCGCGTCACCCCGCCCGCGGAGGTCTCCATCGACGACCGTACGCTCGGCGTCGTAGCCACACTGGAGTTGCGTCTGGCCCCGGACGAATACCGCCTCCGGCTGGAGAACGACGACTGGCGCTTCCCGCGGACGGTCCGGGTCGTTGCCGGCGAGCGCGCCGAACTCGACGTCGACTTGGCGGAAGACGGGTTTCCCCGGTAGGGCTGTACCGCGCCGGCGACTGCGATGGACCGTATCGTCGCCGGCAAGGTGGCTCGTGCCCAAGGATCTCGTGCCCTTGCGCGGATGACGCCCCGCAATGTCGACCGTACGCACCTGGATCACCAAAAGAACACCGTAGCAGGCCTACTTGTCGCCCCGCCGTCAGACGCCGTCTGCGACGATCTTCGCGCAGACGCAGTCCGCCGAAGGCATGACGGGGAGATCAGCGGCATGACGCGTGAGTGGGTTATCCGTGGCACCAAGATGATCCTGGCGGGAGCGGCCGTTGCGGTCGGCGCCTGCACGGCAGAAACTCCGTTGACGCCGTCGCCGCCGGCCGTAGTGGCGCCGACCGATGCCGCCTACTCCGGAAACGGAATCGATCGGGTCGCAGAGGGCTCTTTCTTGGAAGAGAACCCTGTGGCCGCCCCGGTGAGGACGGTTCACATCCCGGCGGACGGAGATGTCCGCAAGGCAATAGAGCTTCCGACGATCGACGTCGGTGAGACGATCCGCCTCACCAGCGATTGCGCTACGCGAGCTACGTGGAGGTCCTCCGCGCCGCGCGTCGCCACGGTTGACAGCGGCGGCCTCGTCACCGGCAGGGGCGCGGGCCGAGCTCGCATCACGGAGACGTGCGCGGGTGTCGACAGTTCCGTGTTCATCAGGGTCCGGAGCGTTCGGTACGCGTTCGCGCCCAATCCTCCGACGCCAGCTTCCGTCCGAGTAGGCGCCTCCGGCCACTTCCGAGCCAATGTCCATCGCGGCGAGCGCCGCGTGCGACTCAAGACCGGCGTGGCATCCACGAGCCGAAACGTCCTGCGGCTGCAACTGGAGGGAGATCGCTGGCGCTGGACGGCCGCTGGTGCGGGCCGTGCCGAGATCCGCGTGACCCACAACGGGCGTCGGGTGCTGACCCACGCGGTGACGGTCACGCGTCCCCCTGGCGGCGGCGGTGGCGGCGGTGGCGGTGGTGGGGGCAGCGGAGAAGCAGCGGAGATACGGGACCTCAGTTGCCGCGCTTCCGGGACCTTGGTCACGATATCCGGCGCCGTTCACGCGTTCCGGCCGCTTCGCTCCGTCACCGTCCGTGCGTTTGTCGACGACAGGCCCCTGGGCACCCAGAGCCTGGGGGATTTCCGGGCACGTCAGACGAAGAGGTTCAGCATCTCGGGTACCGACCCGTTCTTGAACAGCAACTCACGGTGCAGCGTACGGCTCACGGGGCGCGAGGCCGCCGCCCAGCTCACCAGGGAGTTGGCGACCCCGGGCACGAGCGCGGTGATGCAGCTTCCTTCCAGATGAGTCAACGAGACGGGGTCGTCATCGCCAGTCCAGGGAGGTGATGGACTCGGCCAGTGCGTCGGCGATGAGGCTGTGACCCGCGAGCCCGGGGTGACATCCGTCCGTCGTGACGTACAGGCGCCAGTTCTCCTCCATCTCCTCGCGACCGTAGATCGACTCGGCATACCGGACTTCGGCCGAATACAGGCGGTGCTCGCGCAGGTCATCCAGGCGCGCGACGAAGAGATCCAGCGCATCGACCAGCGGCACCCCCGTCTCATCGGCAACCTCGCCCATCGCCGAGGACCATTGTGGAGGAGAGCAGACGGACAACAGCACCGCTTCGGCCCCGATCGACCGCCCCTCCTCGATGAGATAGCGCAGATTGGCCTTGTAGGCATCGATCGGAACGGCGTTGACCAGCTCGCGCTCTTCTCCCTCGGCTGCGGCCCTGTCGCGTGACGCGAGGATGGGATCCCGCATCGCCAGGAGCAGACGGCGCATCAGCCGGAACGTCTCGAACCGCATCAACCCGTTGGAACACGCCCCCGCGCCAGCCTTCATCGCGACCCAGCGCCACATCGGCGGACTCCAGGACGTAGCGGCCGTCGTTGGCGCCGAAACTGATGACCAGCAGGTCCGGATCCAGGGCGCGCGCATAGTGGTCGAAGACGGCGCGGCCGTGCCGCGAGGTGTGCCCCGATATCCCGAGATTGAGCACATCGACGCGACCGGGCCGCCGGTTGAGGCGATCCTCCAGCAGGCTCTGGTAGGTGTAGGCTGCGTTGACGCCCCAGCCGAACGTGCTCGAGTCCCCGAGCGTGACGATGCGGGCCGTGCCGGGGGCTTTCGGTTCCAGTTCCTGCGTACGGAAGCCGTCGCTGTTCGATTCGAAACGAAAGGCAATCCCCTTCCGAACCTCGATATCGTTGAAGGGGTTCACGGCCGAGACGCGCACGTTGGGCTTCAGCTTGTACTCGATGTAGCGCGCCTCCTCAAAATGCCGCAGCCAACCGACATCGATCGCGCGCACGCCACGCGGCTGCGCGAGGCGGCCACGCATGATGTCCGCCCAGTTCTCGTCCGCCAGGAGCCAGACCGGCACCGCGATGTCGAAATTCTCGTTCCGGGCAACCTCGGTCTCGATCCCGGAGACACGGACGACGGCTTCCGAGACGAGCAGGAACAAGGCGGGGGATGCGATCGCCAGCGCCAACTTCATCGCCAGCGTGCGACGCGCGGTGGTACGGGTCATCGTGGAGTCGAACGCGCGACGCCGGCGACGGGCGCGCGCGGCCCGTACCGGGCGCGCCCGCCCCGCGGGGCGCTAGAACAGCGTGTATATGAAGGGTGCGGCGGCCGTACCCGACACCAGTATCAGGGTGCCCACCAGCAGGAGCATGATGACAATCGGCGTCAGCCACCATTTCTTGTTGGTGGTCAGGAAGTCCCAAAGCTCCGCCACGACGCCCGGCCGCGAAACCCGAGCTTCGGCCTCGAACGTCCCACTGCGCGGGTTCTGCTCCGCCGAGGATCTCATGTCGTCCTCCTTCAGAACTGTCGGAAGTAGCGGCGGATGTCGCCCTCCGGCTGCCGGGGAGTCCAGTAGCTTGCCGCGGGGCGGTCGGGCTTCCGTTCCAGCGGGTCGCCACGCGTCAATCGCAGCCCCAGGCCAATCGGTGTGACGACCGCATAGTACACGGCGGCCAGGGCCAGGTGCAACGTCGTCCAGCCGATCGGATACGCGGCGTACAGCCAGCCGAGGTAGATGCGCCGGCGGAGGGCCGGAGGCGATGCGTAGAACCCGACCAGCACCCCACCGGCCACCCACGCGGCCCACGCCGCCACCGGCATCCCGAAGCGCCATTGGGCGAGGCCCCCGGCCAGGGCGATGAATACGGCCAGAAGGACGCCGAACCAGCGAAGCTCCCGTGCCGTAGGATCCCGGTTGATCTCCAGCAGCGCCATCACGAATCAGTCGAGCCCGAACGAGCCCAGGTATGCGCGGGAGTCCAACGACGTCGCCGTAGGCTGCGCGTCCTTCCGCAGCACGCTGCGTTCCAGGACCAGTGCGTCCATCCTGGTGGACAGGAAGCAGCGGTAGGCCTCCTCCGGTGAGCAGACGATGGGCTCGCCCCGTACGTTGAAGCTCGTGTTGATGAGGACCGGGCCCCCGTCCGCGCCTCGAAGGCGCGCAACAACGCGGCGTAGCGCCCGTGGCGCGCGTCGTCGACGGTCTGCACCCTCGCCGAGTAGTCGACGTGCGTGACGGCCGGGATGTCGGATCGCGCCCGCTTCAACTTGTCCAGCCCGCGCAGCTCCGGATCTCCGTGCCCATCCGGTGCCCGGCGAGCCTCCCGCACCGGCGCAACCAGCAGCATGTACGGACTGTCCTCGTCCGGTCGTACATCGAAGTAGTCGTCCGCCCGTTCGCGGAGCACGGAGGGAGCGAACGGTCGAAACGACTCCCGGAACTTGATCTTGCGGTTCAGGACGGATTGCATGGTCGCGCTGCGCGCGTCCCCCAGTATGCTGCGCGCTCCGAGGGCACGCGGGCCGAACTCCATTCGGCCCTGGAACCAGCCGACCACCTGTTCGCACGCCAGCAGGCCGGCGACGGTGTCGCACAACGCCGCATCGTCGGGGTAGGTCTCGTAGACGGCTCCCGCATCATCGAGAAACGCCCGGATGCTGTCGTCCGTCGCGCGCGGGCCGAGCAGCGACCCCTGCTGCGCGTCCGGCGTCCGCACCGCCCGGGGGCGGTCCAGAAGCTGATGCCAGATGAACAACGCCACCCCGAGCGCCCCGCCGGCGTCGCCGGCGGCGGGCTGGATCCAGACGTCGTCGAACGGTCCCTCGCGCAGCACACGGCCGTTGCCGACGCAGTTCAGCGCGACGCCCCCGGCGAGGCAGAGACGGCGCATACCGGTCTCGGCGTGCACGTGACGCGCGGCGCGCAGCATCGCCTCCTCGGTAACCGCCTGGATGGACGCGGCGATGTCCATCTCGCGCTGGCTGATGGGCGCCTCGGGCCGTCGCGGCGGTCCGTCGAAGAGCGCCTCGAACCTGGGCGACGTCATCCGCAGCCCCTGACAGTATTCGAAGTACGACATGTCGAGGCGGAACGAGCCGTCGGGCTTGAGATCGATCAGGTGGTCACGGATGCGCTCGATGTACTTCGGCTCGCCGTAGGGCGCCAGCCCCATCAGCTTGTACTCTCCGGAGTTCACCTTGAAGCCCGTGAAGTAGGTGAAGGCGGAATACAGCAGGCCGAGAGAATGCGGGAAGCAGATCTCGTGCGTCAACTCGATCCGATTCCCGCGCCCCGTCCCATACGTCGTCGTCGCCCATTCGCCGACACCGTCGAGCGTCAGGATCGCCGCCTCCTCGAATGGCGAGGGGAAGAACGCGCTGGCCGCGTGCGATTCGTGGTGTTCGGCGAAGACGATCTGCCGCTCGTAGCCGGGCAGCCCACGCCGGATCTCGCGGGGCAGGTGCAGCTTCTCCTTCGCCCAAACCGGGACGAACTGCAGGAACGACCGGAACCCCCGCGGCGCGTAGGACAGGTAGGTTTCGAGCAGCCGCTCGAGCTTCAGGAACGGCTTGTCGTAGAAGCCGACGTAGTCGAGCGACTCCGGCCCCACGCCCGCCTCGCCGAGGCAGTAACGAATCGCGTTGGTGGGGAACGCGTGGTCGTGTTTGCGCCGGGTGAATCGCTCCTCCTGGGCCGCCGCGACAACCTCGCCGTCGATCAACAGCGCCGCCGCGGAGTCGTGGTAGAAGGCAGAGATGCCCAGAATCGCCAGCATCACGTCGAGAACCATAGCCCAGACGACGACCGTCGGGCCAACCGCGATGGTCGAGCGCTGACGCCAAATCCTTGACGGGCGCCCGGTCGGCCGGGGCCGTCTCCGCATCCGACAAGAAATTGACGCCGACTGCCGGCAGGCGGTCGTCATCGGATTGACGGTCGGCACCAACCGGTCTTCGGCCTCGGCGGCGGGGGCAGGGGCGCTGCAAAGCGCCGCTTCCGCAGCGGAACGCAACAGTCCGCGAGGTTCGGTACGTAACCTCCGGCTCTGCAACGACTTGCCGCGACCGGGGACGCTCGTGCGGCGCCCCGACCGTTGCAGGCCGCGACAGGTCAAGGTCGCGACAGGTCAAGGTGGCGACTCGAAACCATTTCTGGCAGGAGATAACTATCTGAGAAAGAGTCAGTTACAACACATCGACAAACTATGGCCCGGTTCTTGCTCAGGGGCAGCGCGACCGCCGCGGTGCGCGGCCGGATTGGCCGGCACGACGCATGCGCGGTGGAGAGTCCGTGAGGAACGCCGATGTTGCTGAGACTTTCCGGGACGGTTGAGTACGCGCGTCGCGGTGGACTCGTTCGGGCGGGAGCGGGGCACCGAGGTTGCGCCGGGCGGCGCGGGATCTGGCGTGCGGCCGCGGCCATCGCCGCGGTCGCTGTGAACACGGCTCTCGGCGTCGAACCGGCAACAGCGGAGGTCCTTCCGGATGTGAAGATCGCCGACGCGTCGGCCCTCGAAGGAGACTCGATCACGTTCACGGTGACACTGGAGGACCGCGGCGTGACCGGCGGGTTCACGGTGACACCGAGCTTCCACGACGGCACCGCTGCCCGGGGCACGGACTACACCCAGAACACGGCAGGGATCAAGTTCACCGGAACCGTAGACGAGACGCATACCTTCACGGTAACCACCACCGAGGACGACATCGCGGAGGTCGCCGAGACCTTCACTGTCGCCCTGGCCGTCTCGGGAACGTCGGCGCGCGTGGTTTACAGCGATACGGCCACCGGCACGATCAACGACGACGACACCGCGAACGTGACGATCGCTGACGCGTCAGCCGACGAAGGGGCCGAGATCACGTTCACCGTGACTACGGACCGGGCGGTGCAGGGCGGCTTCACCGTGACGCCGAGCTTCACACACGGAACCGCCAAGGGCACCGACTACACCGAGAACACGGCGGGGATCGACTTCTCGGTCACCGACAAGACGAAGACCTTCACGGTGGCGACGACCGAGGACCAGGTGGTCGAAGGCGATGAGACGTTCACCGTGAACTTGGCGGTCTCCGGGACATCATTGACGGTGACGGCGAGCGACACGGCGACCGGCACGATCGAGAACGACGACACCGCGACGGTGACGATCGCTGACAAGTCAGCCACCGAGGGGGACGCGATCACGTTCACCGTGACTGCGGGCAGCGCGGTGCAGGGCAGCTTCACCGTAACGCCGAGCTTCACCGACGGAACGGCCACGAAGGGCATCGACTACACCCAGAACACGGAGGCGCTCACCTTCGCTGGCACCGCCGGCGAGGCGAAGACCTTCACGGTGGCGACAACCGAGGACCAGGTGGTCGAAGACGATGAGACGTTCACAGTGAACTTGGCCGTTTCCGTGACGTCGGAGACGGTGACGGCGACCGGGACGATCCTCAACGACGAGGCCGTCTTGACGATCGACGACGAGTCGGCCAACGAGGGCGACCAGATCAGGTTTACGGTGACGCTCGAAGGGGCGGTGGACAAGGGGCTGACGGTGACGCCGAGCTTCACCGACGGAACGGCCACGAAGGGCACCGACTACACCCAGGACACGGCGGGGATCACCTTCGCGGGCACTGTCGGCGAGACGCAGACAGTCACGGTGGCGACGCGCGAGGACCAGGTGGTGGAAGGCGGCGAGACGTTCACGGTGAAGCTGGCGGCTTCCGGGACATCAGTGGCGGTGACGGCGACCGACACGGCGACCGGGACTATCCGCGACGACGACGACGCGCCGGAGGTCAACCTGTCGGTGGGCCCGTCGAGCGTGAGCGAGGGCGCCTCCGACTCGACGGTGACCGTCACCGCGGCGTTCTCGACGGGCAACACGTTCCCCGAGGACCAGACGGTGACGGTGTCCGTCGGCGCCGGCACGGCGACCGCTGGCACGGACTACGCGGCCGTAACGAGCTTCGACATCACCATCCCGGAGGGCAAGACGATCGGGACGGGGACATTCACGCTGCGGCCGATCCAGGACACGGCGGTCGAAGGCAACGAAACCATCGACGTCGCCGGCAGCGCCGGCGACCTGACGGTGAACGGGGCGGAGCTGAGGTTGACCGACGACGACGGCCCGCCGGAGGTCAACCTGTCGGTGAGCCCGTCGAGCGTGCGCGAGGGCGCCTCCGACACGACGGTGACCGTCACCGCGGAGTTCTCGACGGACAGGACGTTCCCCGAGGACGAGACGGTGACGGTGTCCGTCGGCGGCGGCTCGGCGACCTCCGGCACGGACTACGCGGCCGTATCGGACTTCGACATCACCATCCCGAAGGGTGCCACGAGCGGAACGCGGACGTTCACGCTACGGCCGACCCAGGACACCGCGGTCGAAGGAAACGAGACCATCGACGTCGCCGGCAGCGCCGGCGACCTGACGGTGAACGGGGCGGAGTTGAGGCTGACCGACGACGACGGCGCACCGGAGGTCAACCTGTCGGTGAGCCCGTCGAGCGTGAACGAGGGCGCCTCCGACACGACGGTGACCGTCACCGCGGAGTTCTCGACGGGCAGCACGTTCCCCGACGACGAGACGGTGACGGTGTCCGTCGGCGGCGGCACGGCGACCTCCGGCACGGACTACGCGGCCGTCTCGAACTTCGACATCACCATCCCGAAGGGTGCCACCAGCGGCACGGGGACGTTCACGCTGCGGCCGACCCAGGACACGGCGGTCGAAGGCAACGAGACCATCGACGTCGCCGGTCGCGCGAGCGACTTGACGGTGAAGGGGACGGAGTTGACGCTGACCGACGACGACGGCGCGCCGGAGGTCAACCTGTCGGTGAGCCCGTCGAGCGTGAGCGAGGAGGACGAGTCGACGACGGTGACGGTCACTGCGGCTTTCTCCAGCGGCAGCACGTTCGGCCAGGACACGCCCGTCAGGGTTTCGGTTGGCGGCGGCACTGCGACCGCCGGTACCGACTATGCGGCCGTGCCCGGCTTCGACGTCACAATCCAAGAGGGCGAGACGAGCGGCACGGCGACGTTCACGCTGACGCCGACGGCGGATGCGGCGGTCGAGGCTGCCGAGACGATCCGGGTGACGGGCAGCGCGTCGGGGCTTACGGTGAACGGAACCCGCCTGACGCTGGCCGACTCGACGACGAGCCTGGGCGTCCGAGGAGCTCGCGCCGGCGA
Source organism: Acidobacteriota bacterium (assembly GCA_026708265.1). GTDB lineage: Bacteria > Acidobacteriota > Vicinamibacteria > Vicinamibacterales > UBA8438 > JAGWAJ01. The sequence continues at coordinate 35,269 of JAPOVI010000176.1, read as the reverse complement.
GGGCGAGACCATGGAGTTCACGGTGACCCTGCGATCGGCCAGCTCGCGGGCAGTGACCGTGCAGTATGCGACCGCCGACGGGACGGCGACGGCGGGAGCCGACTACACGTCGACCTCCGGGCGACTGGTGTTCTCGGCGGGTGAGACCGAGCGGCGGGTCAGCGTACCCGTCGCGGACGACGACGAGGTCGAAGACAACGAGACGTTCACGCTCGCGGTGCAGTTGGCGAATGCGGCGGGGTCGCCGGTGTCGGCGACCGGTACCATCGTGGAGAACGACGTTCTCACGGTCTCGTTCGTGGCGCCCGACGTGCGGGAGACCGACGGTCTGGCAACGTTCACGGGCACGCTCTCGTCTGCGAGCTCGTACCCGATAGTCGTCGAGTACGCGACATCCGACGGGACAGCGACGGCGGGCGCGGACTACCTCAAGACGACCGGCGAGCTGGTGTTCGCACCGGGCGAGACCGAGAAGGCCGTCGCCGTGCCGGTGCTGGACGACGATCTGGTCGAGGGCGCGGAGACGATGCTGCTCTCGATGACGGTCGTGCCGCGCGCACTCGGCTCATCGGTTGGCCGGACCCCGCCGATCCTCCTGGCCGGGTCGGGCGCAACAGGCAACGGGGAACCCGCCTCGTTGCAGATCACGGGGATGATTCGCGACGACGATCTGGCCCGGACACGGAGTGCGGGGACCAGCCGCACGCTGTATCTGCTGGCGCGCTCGATGGCCTCCGAGGCGGTGGCGGCGATCGGGGACCGCTTCGTGACTACCGGCGGCGACGACGACACGGCACGGGCGGCACTGGACGCGGGACCGCAGTCGTCCGGCCACGGTGGCGCCCTGGCCGGCGCCGCCGCGGCGTATCCGGCGGCGGTGTCGAGCACGGGCGGCGGCGGTGCAACGCCGTGGCCGGACCAGGGGGCCACGGCGTTGCACCGGGCGCCGGACGAGCCGTTTGCGGATCTGGGGTGGCTCCGCGACGCCAGCTTCTCGGTGCCGGTGGGGGATGCGAGCCAGTCCGGGCGCTGGCAGGTCTGGGGCCGCGCGGGTACGGTGCGGAGCCGGTTGCAGACCCGGACGGGGGGGCACGCGCGGGGCGACGTGTTCGCGAGCCACGTGGGGGTGGACAGGCGGCTGGGCGGCTCGGCGCTGCTGGGCGTGTCGCTGTCGCACACGGTGGGTCTTCTCGGCTACTCGATCCCGGACCCGCTGGTCGAGGGCGCCTTGCCCGGCGAGGCGGACGGCCGCGTGACGAGCGTGCAGCCGTACGCGCACTGGGCGCCGCGCGACGGCCTGACGGTGTGGGGAATGGGCGGCGGCGGCCTCGGGTCGCTGACGCTGGCCGACTCGGCCGGGATGGTCGAGACCCCTCTCGGGCTGCGGCTGTTCGCCGGGGGCGCGCGGCAGGCGCTGACGGCCGGCCTGGCCCTGAAGGCAGATGTCTTCCACGCGACGCTGCGCTCGGCGGAACATGCCGACCTGGCGGCGGCGACCGGGACGGCGATGCGGGGCCGGATGCTGGCCGAGGGGCAGACCGACTGGGCATTGTCCGAGTCGACGACCCTGATTCCCCGCCTCGAAGCCGGCGTGCGCTGGGACGGCGGGACCGACGTCGAGGGCATGGGCGCGGAAGTCGGCGTCGGCCTGGCGTACGTGAACCGGCGGCTGAACCTGGGACTGGAGACGCAGGGGCGATACCTGGTAGCGCATCAGGCGGACGGCTTCGAGGAGTGGGGCGCGGGCCTGACCCTGCGTGTCGGACCGGGGGTCGACCGGCCCGGTCCGTGGCTGGCCCTGCACCCCGAATGGGGCGCAGCGGGCAGCCGGGTGCAGGCGCTGTGGGACCCGCGGGCGGCGCCGGAACTCCATCGCGGCGGCGGCGCGCCGGGCGCGCGGCCGGACCGCATCGGGGCGACGGCGGGGTACCGGTTGAGCGAAGCGAACAGCGTGTCGGTCGGAGTGCTGCAAGAGACGCGCCCCGGCGCCGGCAGGGCCGTCGCGGCGCGCCTGACGGGGAACCTGAACTGGGGCGGCGGTACCGGTGGCGAACTGCGCGCACCGGCGGATTCGGGATTCCGGCGTGGCGAGAGCGCGGCGGCAGGCGACGCGCCGCCCGCCGTGCGGCAGGTGCCGGTCCGGCTCGACGCGGTCGCCGTCGGCCCGTTCCTCAACCTCTCGGGCGCGCCGGTCGACCACTGGATCGGCGACGGCGTGACGGAGACGCTGACCCGCGCCTTCGAGCAACTCGACGCAATCTCCCTCGTCGGCGGCGGGGAGGCGGGGGCGGCGGCGCCAGCCTGGCTCGTGACCGGCGAGTACCAGCGCCGGGGGAATTGGCTGCAGTTCGACGCGCGGGTGGTCGACACGCGCAGCGGCGCCGTCGCCGCTCGGTCGCGGGCGGAAGGCGTTGCGGCAGAGCTCTTCGAGCTGCAGGACCGCATCGCGGCGAGCCTGGCGCGCGAGCTGCGGAACCTGAGCGCGGGCGACCGGGCCGGCGACCGCGCACCGGCGGCGCGGGAGCTTCCCCGGCAGCGCCCCGACGAGCGACGCGCAGAAGGCGGCGAAGCGGCGGCCGGGCCGCGACAGGCTCTCGCTCGGCGCCCCGCGGGCAACCGCGACACGGGCAACGTCGAGGCGCGTGCATCGGCACCGCTCCGGCTCGGCACGGTCGAGGCGCGTCGATCAATGCCGGCCCGGCTCGACACGGTCGCCATCGAGCGGTTCCACAACCTCTCGGGGGCGCCGGAAGACGACTGGCTCGGTGCCGGCGTAACGGAGACCCTGACCACCGCCTTCCAGCAACTCGACGCGGTGAAGGTCGCCCGGCACACGGGAGGTGCCGATCCGGAAGCGGCGTGGCTCGTGACCGGGGACTATCGTCGCCAGGGAGATCGGCTGCAGATCGACGCCAGGGTGGTCGACACGCGCAGCGGCGCCGTCGCCGCGCGGTCCGGAGTGGAGGGCGCAGCGGCCGACTTCTTCGACCTGCAGGACCGGATCACGGCGGACCTGGCAGGTGCGCTGGAGAATCTGAGCGCGGGGCGCGAAGCCGGATATCGCGGGCTGGAGGCGCCGGAGCGCCCGCGGCTACGTCTCGCCGGGGCGGGTTCGCAAGACGCGAGGATTCCCGCCGACGCTTCCCGGAACGTTCGTGACAGAGTCGAGTCCGTCTCTCAGCGGCCGCGGCTCCTTGGGCAAACCGATGAACGCCTCCTCGCTTCGGTGTTCTCACGAGGCGGCAGGAGGTGACGGCCTCCGGCGACCTTGCGTTGACACCCGTTCCGAAGGGTGCGTGCTCCGTGGACGTCGAGTTCTCGGCGGCCCCAGCGTCGGGTACGGTCCTCCGCCCAGTTCGGCGCGTAGCACGCCGCGGCAAGCAGCGCCGCATTCGGCGCTGCCACGATTCCGTCGACCGCACACAGGGCGGAGGCGTCTTCCTCGCCGTGGAGCGGAGGGAGGCGGCGGATGCGGTCGACTCCCGCCAGTTCACTGAACTGTCGCCATGATACGGCGAGTTGCCACCCCAATGTCAGACCAAGTCCAGCATGATCTTCACGCTCATGGGTGACCCGCCTGTTGCGAACGGCGGGGACACTGGTCCGGTCATCAAGTCATGCGTTCACCGGCTCCTCGTCGCCGTCGGCCCGCGTTCGCGTCACCTCGCGCAGCCTGTTGCAGGTGACGGTCCGGACGACGATCGGGCCTCGAGCGCCCGGACTGCACGACCAGCCCGCCGCATCAGCCAGCCAGGGATCTGCGACAGCCTGCCTCGTTGACTGAGCCGGCGGTCCCGGCGGGATTCCGAGGATAACGCCGATGCACGAGACATCGACGGGGCGCGAGGCCCCTGCGCCGCAGGCGCAAATCCTGATCGTCGAGGCCGACCCCGGCGCCCGCGAGGCGCTCGTCGATTCGGTGACGCGCCTGGGCCATGCGGTCTGCCACGCCGCCTCGCCCGGGCCGACCGCGACCGACCTGCCCGCCGGAGCGCTTCCCGACCTGGCGTTGGTCGGCCTCGCGGCGGGCGAGACAGCCGAGACGGCCGTCGAGACGGCCGAGCGGATCGTCGAGCGGTTCGGGGTGCCGATCGTCTACGCCACGGAGACGACCGATGCCAGGCTGCTCGACCGGGCCCAGCGCATCGCCCCCCACGGCTACGTGCTGAAGCCGACCGACCCGGGGCACCTCGGTCTCACCCTCCGCGCGGCATTGGGCGCGCCCCCGCGGGACCGGGCCGACCGTCAGGAAGCGGCTCCCGACACCGTCGCACCCCATCCCGAATGGAACTCGGCGGTCCTCCGGAGCCTGTTCGACAACATGAGCGACGCGGTCATCGTGGCCGACGTCCGGGGCCGGTTCGTGGCCGTGAACGCGGCCGCGAGAGCACTCAGCGACACGTACGACCCGTTGAACCCGGAGGGCTGGGCGCGGAACTTCGAGGTCTACCGGGCGGACGGGCGGACGGTGTTCCCACCGGAGGACCTGCCGCTCACCGCCGCGATCCGCGGCAGGTCCACCGGCGACGCACTGGTGCGGTTGCGAGCCCGGAGCGCGACGACGGGGAGGGACGACCTCTGGCTGAACGCCAGCGGGTACCCCCTGCTGGACGCTGCCGGGCGGTGCATGGGCGGCGCCGTCGTGCTGCGCAACGTCACGGCTACCACCGAGCAGTCGCACAAGGCGAGAAGGCTGGAGGCGGAGCTGCACGAGCGGGTGCAGGTGCTGGACGCGATCATCCGCAGCATGGGCGACGGAGTGGTGGTCGCGGACGCGCAGATGCGCTTCTCGTTGTTCAACCCGAGTGCGGAGCGCATCGTCGGGATCGGCATGACGGACCGGCCGCCGGAGGAATGGACGGACCTGTACGGCATCTTCTTCCCGGATGCGGTGACCCCGGTGCCCGCGGACAAGCTGCCGCTCGTGCGCGCGGTGCGCGGCGAGACGGTCGAGGACCAGCGGGTTTTCATCCGCAATGCGCGCGTCCCGGACGGGGTGTACATCAGCGTCAACGCCAGCCCGGTGCGAAGCGAGTCGGGAGAAGTGGTCGGCGGCGTGGCCGTCTTCCGGGACATCACGGCGCGCCAGATGGAGGAGGAGGCGCTGGCGCAGGCCTTCGCCCACGGACGCCTGGAGGTCATCGACACCGTCCTGCACAACATCGGCAACGCCATCAACAGCGTCGCGACGGGCGTGGACACGTTGCACCAGTGGCTGGAGGAGGGCGAGTTGGTGCGGCGCTTCTCCCGGGTGGCGGACCTCGTCGCCGCACACGACCGCGACTGGATTCAGTGGCTGGAGCACGACGAGCAGGGCCGGCAGGTGCGGCCTTTCCTGCTCGCCCTGGTGCGGGACCTGGCCGTAGAGCACGAGAGGCTGCTTGGCACGGCCGGCCGGGTTCGGGAGCGCGTGCGCCACATCGTCGACATCATCCGCACCCAGGAGTCCTTCACCGACACCACGGTGGAGCGCAAGCGCATCGCCCTGCCCGAGACTGTCAACGACGCCGTGAAGGTCGTCCAGGAATCCCTCGGACAACGGGGTGTCGCGATCGAGGTCGACTGCTCCCGCGCGCCCGCGGAGATCCTCGTACAGGAGAGCCGCTTTCAACAGATGCTCGTGAATCTGCTCAAGAATGCGATGGAGGCGACCGACGAACGGGCGGCGGGTCCGGAGGACGACCCGGGATGGCGGCCCCGGATCTGGCTGCGGGCCTACCGCGGCGAGCAGGCCAAGACGTTCGTCGTCGACGTCGTCGACAACGGCATCGGCATCGAGCCGTCCCGCTTCGGCTCCGTGTTCAACGCCGGCTACACGACCAAGAAGAACGGCAGCGGCCTTGGCCTGCACTCCGCGGCGAACTTCGTGATCGGGTCGGGCGGCAGCATACGTCCCTTGAGTGACGGCATCCGCCACGGCACCACGATGCGCGTGACGCTGCGCCTCGTGGAGGAACCGCAGCGGCCGCCGGCGGCCGGAGGCGGGCAGTGACCGGGCCGGGCGTCGACGCGGGACCGGCGGCGCCCCCCGCGAAGCCGATGAACACGCGGGTGCTGGTGGTGGACGACCAGCAGCAGATCCACGACGACTTCCGCGAGATGCTGCTCCCGCTGCGCACGACGGCGGCGTCGGACGACCTCGTCGCTGCCTTCCTGGATCCGCGGAGCCAGCCGTCCGGACTCGCGCTCCCGCCCTTCGATCTGCGGCACGCCCGGACCGGCGAGGAAGGCTGCGCGGCCATCGCGCAGGCGCACGACCGCAACGAGCCCATCGCCGTCGCGTTCGTCGACGTGCGCATGCCGCCCGGCATCGACGGCGTGGAGGCCGTGCGCCGCATGCGCGCCGTCGACCGAGACCTGGAAGTGGTCATCATGACCGCGTACTCCGACAAGCCGCTGTCCGCGATCATCGGCGACGTCGATCTCCTGCACAAGATCCTGTACGTCCGCAAGCCTTTCGCCCGCGAGGAGGTCCAGCAGATCAGCCTGTCCCTGGTGAAGAAGTGGAACCTGGAACGGGACGTGGCCGAGGGACGCCGGCAGCTCACGCACAGTCACCGGCGCCTGGAAGCGGTGCTCGACGCCACGGGCGACGCCATCGCCATGTACGACCGGGCGCAACGACTCGTCTTCGCCAACCGCTGGTACGAGGCGTTGTTCGACCTCACCCCCTCCGAGCTGCGGCAGCTCTCGCTGAGCGACGCGGACGCCCGCTTCGAGGGCCGGTCCCGCGAGCCGTGGCAGCCGGGCCCGACCGCGCGGACCGGGCAGAGCGCGCCCCACCTCGTCCAGCCGCGGCGCCGCCGCGGGGCGCCGCCCAGCGTGTCGCTCTTCTACCGCTTCACGCAGTCCGTCTCCGACGCCGCCGGCGAGCCGATCGGCGACCTCGTCATCTACCGCGACGTCTCCCGGGAGATCGAGATCGAGCGGATGAAGGCCGAGGTCCACCGCCTCCGCTCGGAGCTGGAGACCACCTACGCCTTCCACGGCATCATCGGATCGAGTCCCGGGATGCAGAAGGTGAGCGAGCTGATGCAGCGCGTCGTCGCCAGCGACGTGAACGTGCTGGTGACAGGCGAGAGCGGCACCGGCAAGGAGCTCGTCGCCAAGGCGCTCCACTTCAACGGGCCTCGCAAGCGGGGGCCGTTCGTCGCCGTCAACTGCGCCGCCGTGCCCGAGACGCTGATGGAAGCCGAGATGTTCGGGCACGAACGGGGCGCGTTCAGCGGGGCGACCGCGCAGCGCGCCGGGTGCTTCGAGCGCGCCAATGGAGGCACGCTGCTGCTCGACGAGATCGGCGACATGCCCGTCGCGCTGCAGGCCAAGCTGCTTCGCGTACTGCAGGAGCGCGAGGTCACGCGGGTGGGCGGCCGGACCACCATCCCCGTCGACGTCCGCGTCGTGGCCTCGACACACCGCGACCTGGAGGCCGCCATACGCGAGGGGGCGTTCCGGGAGGACCTGTACTACCGCGTCGCGGTGTTTCCCATCGACGTGCCGCCCCTCAGGGCGCGGCACGAGGACATCCCGCTGCTGGCGGAGCACTTCCGGTCGAAGCACGCCGATCGGCTCGGCGCCTCCGTGAAGGGCATCTCCCCCGCCGCGACCGCCCTGCTCGCCCGCCACGGGTGGCCCGGCAACGTCCGGGAGCTGGAGAACGTCATCTGCCGCAGCCTGGTGCTGGAAACCTCAGAAGTGCTCCAGGCGGCGACGCTGCCCCCGGAACTGGTTCCGCCCGGCGTCACGGGGGCGACGCGGTCCCCCGGGAGCGACCGACGACCGGCCGACCCCCGGAACTCTCGCGGACATCGAGCGTGGAGCCATCGTCGCCGCCCTCGACGGATCCGGCCACAACCTGACGCGCACCGCAACCGTCCTGGGCATCGACCGGACGACCCTGCACCGGAAACTGAAGAAGTACGGCCTGCGGGGACCTCGTGCCTGAACCCGCCACGCACGCGGCAGGTGCAAGAACGACCGTCGTGCACCTGCCGCAGTCCGGTTGCTGCAGGCCGCCCGGGACTCGGGCCACTATCACGTACCGGGTCCGATCTCGACGTGGACGCTCCACGTCTGGAACTGCCGGCCGCGGGCGTCGAGTTCCACCGGACGGATCTCGCCCGCCACGAGGGTCGCGCGCGGGGTGGGTCCCAGCTCGACCTGGGTGGAGAGGTGGATCTCCACCCGCACGTCGTCCACGGCCGCGCCGGTCGTGTTGGTAACCGTGCCTTCGAACCGCTCGCGCGCGGCCTCGTAGCGCATCACCAGGTCCACGCCGGCGCGGCTCTCGCGGGCGGTGTCGGCCCGCCCATACTGGGTTCCGCTCTCGCCGCTCTCGCCGCCTTGACCCTCGCCGCTCTCGCCGCCGCGGCCCTCACCGAACTCGTTGTGTTCGCCGCCCGCGAATCCGTGTTCGCCGCCGGGGTTCAGCTCCGTCGGCTCGGTCGGGCTCCTGTCGCAGGCAGCGAGCGACCCGACCAGGCTCAGCACGAGCGCGCAGAGCGCGATGGTTGTTCCCTTCATTTCTCACTCTCCAGGTTTCGTCAGTGGGTTTGTCCAACTCGACGACACTGGAGTCGGTCACGAAAGGGACTGGAGCTGGTTCTGGACGCGCAGCACGCCCGGCGTCTGCGCCGCGACCCGTTGCAGCTCGATTCGTTCGATCTCGCTCTGCACGTAGCCGATGAGCGTCACGATGGAGTTGCTCACGATGATGTGGAACGGCGGGTTGCGCATCGTCCGAAACCTCTCGAAGTGGCTGTTCGTCGTCAGGCGCCGCGCGATGATGTTGCGGATCCGCGCGTCTCCGCTGCTCGGCGACAGCATCCGGATGTCCATTTCCACACCCTGCACACCGGGAACCTTCGCGATCCGCTCGAAGAGCTCGCCGGCCTTGTCCCGTCCCGGCGTGACCCGTCCGCTCAATGTCACGATGCCGTTGTCCACGCGGCCGCCGATCTCATCCCAGATCGTGTAGAACGGATAGCGATCGATCACCGTGCCCACCTCATCGGCGATTCTCTGGTCCTCGCCGACAGCCACGTCGATCTCGCTCACGACGTTGCCGACCCCGCGGGTGTCGAGCGCACGCCGCTGCGCCTCGTTCTTCTCCCACAGGCTCTGCACCGACCCCGTCAGGGTCACGTCGTTCCTTGCCACCGACACCTCGAGTCCGTGCAGTGCGCGACCACCACGCAGCCGTCGCTCGACGGCCTGCTTGAGCCGCTCGGAAGACTGGTTGCCTGCCCCGGCGAGAGGCCCGGCGGGATGTGCCTGACTCGTGGCAAGTGCGGCGGTGCTGCCCACGGCGAGGCAGATGAGTGCTACGACAACGGTGATGGTACGCATGAGGTAGTGCACCTTCCTTCTGGTAACGCGCCCTGCGCCATTACAGGGCTGCCAACCTGTTGGTGCACGTAGCGTGCCAACTCCCGCCGGTCCCGTTCCTACTGGTTCAGAGCCCGATCGCGCCCGGTGTGAGCACAAGCAAAGTGTCCACTGTGGTGGACAAGGAAACTGCACGGATGGACGATGGCTACGCTGGCTTGGCTGCAGCTCGGCCGGCGGACCCGACGAGCGCCCCACGAGACCCTCGTTCCCGGATGGGGCGTGCAACGCGAGGTGCTCGGAGGGGTGGCCCTGATGGCGGGCCTGGAATACCGCGACCGTCACGGTCGACGCGCGAGGAGGCGTCGCCGCGGTCGTGAGGCCGTCACGGCGCAGGGGCCGGCCCCGCCGCGAGGAGCCCCTCGGTCGCCGGCGTCATTCCGGTGGCGTCCTGCGCCGAGGCCCCGACGGGTAGCAGCAGGGCGACGAGCGCTGAAGGCTGCGAACCTCCGGACGCACCCTCACCAACGCTGTCGGTCAGCAAAGGCGGGGCTGCCTGTCGCGCCTATTGCGGCGGGACTCGCGCCCGCAACTCGTCGAACCAGCGGCTGACGTACACGAGCTCGGTCGGCCCGCGTTCGGACACGTCGCCCTCGCCCTCCTTGATCATCAGGAAGCGGTCGCCGCTCGGTGCGAGCTCCCACGGTCGCGCGCGGTCGAAGGCCGAGACGCGGTACGGGGTGTCGAACAACCGTTCCGGCGGTGACGGCGTGAACGTCGGATCCGTGGTGTATTCCACCGCCATCATCGCGCTGGCGCCCAGGTAGTCACCGCGATAGAAGAGCTCGCGGCCGTTCGACGACCAGGCGGCGGAAATCCCGCCCCCCTGCGAGATCTGCCACTTTCCGTCGGCGACGTTCGGAAACGGCCGCACGTAGACCTCGAAGATGCCCGACTCGTTGGATTGGTAGGCAATCCAGCGTTCGTCCGGCGCGAGGTCGGCGTAGACCTCGGCGAACGGCGTGGCAATCAACGGGGCCGGCCCCCGCTCGCCCGTCATCGGCAACAGGCTCAGATCGAAATCCAGTCCGGTCTTCGCGCTCACCAGAACGAGCGCATCGGCGTCGGGCGCCCAGACCTGGGCCGCCTGCACCGCGCCGCCCGGCGTCAGGCGCTCCGCCGCCCCGGTGCCGTCGGCTGCCTTCCGGAACAGGCTCATACCGTCGTCGGCGTCGGACGAGAAGACAATCTGCCGGCCGTCCGACGACCAAACCGGCATCGACACGAGGTCGAGCGATCCCTCGAACGTCATGCGGCTCGAGGTGCCGCGGGCCAGGTCGTGGACCAGGACGTCGGAGCGTCCCGGCTCGATCAGGGACTCGAACGCGACCCGGGTGCCGTCGGGCGAGACCCGGGGAGAGTCGTACGCACCGGGCGGGAGTGGGAGCGGCTCTTCCCGGCCGGTCCGATCGACCCATACCAGCTCCCGCGCCGCGGCGTGGCCACCGCTGGGCCGGGTGTAGACCACCGCGCCGTCGGCCGACCATGCGTAACCGCCGACGTCCTGTAGGAGCGGGATCGGGGCACCCGTCAGCCGGCCGTGCTCAGTGTCGAACGGTGCCGCCATCAGAACCGTGTTGGTTGCCCCTGGCCGACCGTCGCCGGGCGCGTCCCGTCGCAGGTTCAGCGCGGCAACCCCCGCCGCAGTCTGCTCCGGCCGCGTGGTGCGCAGGAATAGCAGATGCCCCGTCGGCGTGTAGCTGCCCCGCGTGCCGGCCACCACCACCCTTTGCTCGCCGGTCGCCAGGAACAGCATGCGCAGATCCGGAGCGCGACGCGGGGCCGTGCGGGAGAACAGGACCGCGCGCGAGCCGGGGAGTACGTGCGGCGACGCGTAGGCGGCGACGACGTTCCGGGTATCCGACATCGACACCACTTCCGGCGCCCCGCCGGCGGCCGGCACGCGCAGCAGGCCGCCGATGCCGCCGAGCACGATCCGATCGTCGTCGCCCCAACTGCCGCCCAGGGCAAAGAACGAGTCGACGAGGGTCACGGCCGGGCCCCCGCCGACCGGCACCCTCTTCAGCGCCCACTTGAGATGGAGGCGGTCGGTCGGGCTGGCGGGCCGCGGGGCCGCGAAGAATGCGACCCACTCCCCGTCCGGCGAAAAGAAGGGGTCCAATGCTCCCTCGGTCCCCGGCAGCAGTTGCGTGTCGATGCGATCCAGCCGTCGCAGCATCAACCGCCGCGTCCCGCCACCGCTATCGACGTAGACCAGCGCCGACCCATCCGGAGCCACGGCGAACGCGGATCCCGACGCCATCGCGGACGGCAGAGCGAGCGCGAGGTGTCTGCCCGGGGCGGGCGGGGACGGTGCAATCGCAACGAAGATCGCGGCCAGGACGACACCGATCGCCACCAGACCTGCCGCCCCGGCGACGCGCGGCCACCATCGCCGAAACGCAGATCCGACGACGGGGAACCCGGTAGCGTCGCTCTCGGCAGGAGAATCGCAGGCGGCCTCGAGGTCGCTGACCGCCTCTCCCGCGTCGCGCATCCGCCGTCGCAGGTCCCGTTCGAGACATCGACCCAACAGACGCCTGACCGGGGCCGGCGTGGCCGGCGGAAGCGCCGACAGATCCGGTTCATGCCCGAGGACCCGGGCCAGCACGTGCGGCGCCGTCTCACCGGCGAAGAGGCGCTCGCCCGAGAGCATCTCGTAGAGCACCACCCCGAACGCCCAGAGATCGGCGCGCGTGTCGATCACCACGCCCGCGTCGCCCGACGCCTGCTCCGGGGACATGTAGGAAGGCGTTCCCAGAATCACGCCCATCCGCGTGCCGGTCGCGGTGACCGTGGCCGGCTCCCCTGCACCCGCATCCATGGCCGGGGCGGCATCGAACGCCTTCGCCAGCCCGAAATCGAGCACCTTGACGGCGCCGTCCCTCCGCACCACGACGTTGGCCGGCTTGAGATCCCGGTGGACGATGCCCGCTTCGTGCGCCGCCCGCAACGCGACGGCGATTTGCCGGGCGATGGCCAGTGCGTCCTCGAGGGGCAACGGGCCTTGTGCGATGCGCTCGGCAAGCGTGGCGCCTTCGACCAGCTCGAGCACCAGCGCCCGCACGCCATCCGTCTCTGCGGTGCCGTAGATCTGTGCGATGTTCGGATGGTTCAGGGAGGCGAGAATCCTGGCCTCCCGCTCGAACCGCGCCCGCCGCTCCGGGTCGGCGGTGAGGGCGTCGGGCAACACCTTCAGAGCCACGTCACGGTCGAGCGGCGTATCGCGGGCGCGACGATCTGCTTACCCGCTGCAGGAGCCGAGCAGTCGGTGTGTTCGTTGAGAGATCGTCAACGCGAGCTGCGGCGTGAGCATCCGACGCCGCGGTCTGAGCGAGCAGCACCCTCGGATATGCGGAGTTCGCGACTGTCCGAGTTGTCTCGCCGGCCCGCGGGGACACGCGACGTCTCGGCGTGGCGGGCGATTCCTGGCGCTAACGATCTATGGCCCGGCCGGTTCGTCCCGGAGATCCTGGCCCGTAAGGGCGCCCGCGGGCTCGCGGTGCATCACTACGCGGGCGACCCCGACCGGGCGCTCGACCAGGGTGCTACGGCTTCGGCGGCGGAGGTGGGGGAGGTGGCGGGGGAGGCGCCGGACTTGGGGGCCGTGCCGGACCGCCGCCGGTGCGATCCTCGTGGCCGTCAAACCGAACCGTGCTGTCATCAAGGAGCATATTGACTACCTGCGACCTGGTAGGCGCTCTCGGCGCTCCGGACGTTCACCCTCTCGTTGACCGGGACCTGCGCGTCCATAGGCACGGTCACCCGCTCGAACCGGCGGATGAGTTGCATGTTGCGGGAGCGGATATCGGCATCGTCGGACGCGGGCACGTCCACGTCGAGCCAGAGTTCCCGCCAATCAGACTCAAGCGCCTGACACTCTCTCTTCGCGGAGTCCAGCGCGGCGATCTTGGTGGCGTAGTCGAGCATGTAATCCGCCACGACGATCACCGCGATGGCGATGCCGCAGACGGCGCGCCAGAAGTCGGGGAGCGTTGTGACGACCGTCGCTACGCTTCCCGACGCGGCCACGAACAAGATGGTGCGGAGCGCCAAGTGACGTGCGCGGTACCGCGTGCTCATGGTCTCCGCGTACCGAGTCACCCGGGACACGTCGAGCATGTCAAGCCAGACGATCGCGCGGACCGGCTTGGTGACCATAGGCGACCTCCCTGCGACCCTCTCGCGACCTTAGATCGACCTTGCCTGAGAGGCAAGAGTCGGCCGTGCCATGCGCCACCTCGCGGTACGGCCCGCGGCTGGAGCGGGGTTGCCCGAGACGCCCCGCCGCGCCGTGCCGACATGGCGCTGACACGCGCCAACCGTCGAGAATCGCCAATCCCCGCAAGTTGTCGAAAAGAATGGTCGGGATGACTGGATTTGAACCAGCGACCCCCTGACCCCCAGTCAGGTGCGCTACCAGACTGCGCCACATCCCGAACCGAAGCGCGGAGCGACTTCCCTACCGTGCCGGAGCGCCGGTGCGACGCCGGGGGCGGCCTCGCGCGGCGCGGCCCGGCGGGCGAGCCGCGGAGGCGGGCCTCTCGTCGTCCGACAGGAGGCCGAGGAGATCCTCGAGGCCCCGCTTCACGTCGATTATACGCTCCCGCAAGAGAGAGCGCGCCTCCGGCGCCAGGGGCTCGTCCAGGACCGGGGCCGCTACCGCCGCGGCAGCGTCGTCACGGCTGACCGGAGCGCCGTCGATCTCGATCTGGCGACGGGCCGCCCCGAGCGTCAAGCCTTCCTCGTACAGCAGGCGCTTGATCTCGAGCACGAGATCGACGTCCACCTGCCGGTAGACGCGCGAGCGTCCCTGGCGCGTCCCGAGCTCCGGGAACTCCGTCTGCCAGGACTGCAGGACGAAGGGCTTCACGCCGGCTATCGAGCAGACTTCCGACGCCTTGAAGGCGGAACGCTGGGGAGTCCCGGTCGTCATGGCCTCTCGACGGGCGCTATCGACGGCGCAGTATACACCCGTCACAGCGGCGTCATCGGCGCCGCGCGCCCTCGCGCGAATCGCGGCCCGCGCGCACCCGGAGGCGGATCGGCGACCCCTCGAAGCCGAACGACTCGCGCAGGCGGTTGCGCAGGTAGCGCTCGTAGGAGAAGTGGAAGCGCGTCGCCACGTTCGTGAAGAAGACGAACGTCGGAGGCCGCGCGCCGACCTGCGCCGCGTACTTGATGCGCACGTTGCGGCGGTCCGGGCTCACCGGCGGGTGGCGCCGCGTCACCCGCTCCACGAAGCGGTTGAGCTCGCCCGTCGCCACGTGGCGTGCGCGTGACGCCGCCACCTCGACCACCCGCTCGACGAGCTTCGGGGCCCGCTCCCCCGTCCGGGCCGAGATGTGCAGGATGGGCGCGAACTCGGCGAACCGGAGCGCCGCGCGCACGTCCCCGTCGAACTGCTTGGAGTAGTTCGGACCGCGGTCCTTGACGAGGTCCCACTTGTTGGCGGCGATGACGATTCCGCAGCCGGCCCGCTCCGCCTCGCCCGCGATCGCTGCGTCCTGCCTGGCGACGCCCTCGGCGGCATCGACGACGAGCACCGCCACGTCGGCCTCGGCCACCGCCCGGCGCGCCATGACGAGGCTGACCGACTCGATGCGGCCCGACCGCGCCACCCGTCCGGGCCGCCGCATCCCGGCCGTGTCGACGAGCCGCAGCCCCCGTCCGTGCCAGGTGAAGCGCGCATCGACGGCGTCGCGCGTCGTCCCCGCGACCTCGCTGACGAGCACCCGCTCCTCCCGCAGCAGGAGGTTCACCAGCGACGACTTGCCGACGTTGGGCCGCCCGATGATGGCGACGGCGAGGTCGGCCGTCCCCGGCGCCCTCCTCCTTCCGGAAGCCGCCGGGGCCGCGTCCGCCTCCACCGCCCGCGCACCGCGCCCGCGCGGCAGCCGCGCCACCACGGCGTCCAGCAGATCGCCGACGCCGAGGCCGTGCTCGGCCGCGATCGGCACGACCGGCGTGATGGCGAGGCGGTGAAACTCCTCGACGCGCGCCTCGGCCCGCCGGTCGTCGATCTTGTTGACCGCGAGCACGACGGGATGCCCCGAGCGGCGGATGTGCGCCGCGACCTGCTCGTCGGCGGGGACCACGCCGTCCCGCCCGTCGGTCACCAGCACGATGACGGAAGCCGCGTCGAGCGCCGCGGCGCCCTGAACGGCGACCTCCTCCTGCAGGGGGTCGGCGCTGGCGCCGAACACGCCGCCCGTGTCGACCAGCTCGAACTCGGTCCCCAGCCATTCCGCCGCGTGGCGCAGCACGTCGCGCGTCGTTCCCGGCGTCGGGGTCACGATCGCGCGGCGCGAACCGGAGATGCGATTGAACAGCGTCGACTTGCCGACGTTGGGGCGCCCGGCCAGCACGACGCGGCCCTCACGATGGGATTGCGTGCCCATGCGCCCCGCGGAGCTCCGCACCGGCCGCCCTTGACAGCCGTAAGTTATGGTATCTATGATA
This sequence comes from Acidobacteriota bacterium, assembly GCA_026708265.1. GTDB lineage: Bacteria > Acidobacteriota > Vicinamibacteria > Vicinamibacterales > UBA8438 > JAGWAJ01. Next base: position 19,420 of record JAPOVI010000176.1, on the reverse strand, counting down.
GTTACACACGCGGAGACGCGCACCCGACATGATCAAGGTCGACATCGTCAACGAGGTTTCCCGGGTCGCAGACATCACCAAGGTGAAGTCCGAGCTGGCCGTGGACGCCGTCTTCGAAGCCATGCGCATGTCGATGCGGCGCGGCGAGCGCATCGAGTTGCGCGGGTTCGGCGTCTTCCAGGTCAAGCCCCGCAAGCGCGGCATCGGCCGCAATCCCCGCACCGGCAAGGAGGTCCGCATTCCACCCGGACGGACCATCCGCTTCAAGCCGGGCAAGGACCTCCAGAACATCGGAGGATAGCCGCTGGCGCCCTCTCGTGTCCCCTGATCCATCGGACCGCGCCGTCGTTCCCGCGCCCGCGGGGCGATCCGCCCCGTTCGGACCGCTCCCGGCCGAGAGCGGCGGCGGCCTCCCCGCCCCCTATCGCCCCCGCCCGCGGCGGCGCTGGGTTCCGTTCGCCCTGTTCGCGGCCACCGTCCTTACGACGACCTACTTCGGCTACATCATGTACGCGGCGTTCGTCGACGGCGCCGCCGGTGCCTCCGCGCCCGCCTCCTGGTTGCACGGCGCGTGGTACAGCGTGACGATCCTGGCCATCCTGGGGACTCACGAGATGGGCCACTACTGCGCCTGCCGCTACTACGGGATCGACGCTTCCGTGCCGTACTTCCTGCCGGCGCCCGCCATCACCGGCACGTTCGGGGCCTTCATTCGCATCCGGCAGCGGATTCCGACCAAGCCGATGCTGTTCGACATCGGGGCCGCGGGGCCGATCGCGGGCTTCGTCGTGGCCGTGCCCGCGCTCTTCGCCGGGGTCTCCCTGTCGCAGGTGACCCCCGCGCAGCCGGCGCTGGCCGAGGCAACCGTGCTCTACCTGGGGGAGCCGCTCCTCTTCCAGGCGGCGACGTGGATCGTCTGGGGCGACGTGCTGCCCGGCCACACGCTCAACCTCCATCCGATGGGTTTCGCTGCGTGGTTCGGGCTGCTGGCGACGGCCCTCAACCTCTTCCCGATCGGCCAGCTCGACGGCGGGCACATCTCCTACGCGGCGCTCGGCGCCCGATCCACGGCGGTCACCATCGGCGGAATCGCGCTGCTGGCCCTCCTGAGCATCTTCTCGCTGGCCTGGATCCCGTGGACGGTGCTGCTGCTGGTGACGCTCCTGGTCTTCGGGCCGCGCCATCCCCGGACCCTCGACGACGCCGTCCCGCTCGACCGGCGGCGCCGACTGGCGGCGCTCGGAACGGCGGCGATCTTCGCCGTCTGCTTCACTCCCACCCCGATCGTCATCGGCACCGGCGGCCCGCCGGCCTGATTCCGGACGCTACCGAACGCTCAGCGGATCGACGTCCACGGTCACCCGCCGCCGCAGGTCGGGCCGCGCGCGCAGGGCGGCCAGGAGCGCTTCGCGCATCGGGCGGCGGTGCGCTCCCTTCAGGAACAGCTGCGCGCGATGCTGCCCGCGCAGGCGCACCATCGGCGCCGGCGCCGGGCCGAGCACGTCGAACCCCGGCCGGTCTCGAAGCAGGCTCGCGAGCCCGTCGGCATCCGCCATCGCCCCCTGCAGCGAGCGCCCGCGCACCACGGCGTTGACCATGGCCACCGCGGGCGGATAGCGAAGCTGGCGGCGGTAGCGGAGCTCGGCGTCGAAGAACGGCTCGTAGGTCTGGAGGCACGCGTAGCCGACGCTGTAGTGCTCGGGATGGAACGACTGGACGACCGCCTCGCCCGGCCGGTCGCCGCGGCCGGCGCGGCCCGCCACCTGCGTCAGGAGCTGAAACGTGCGCTCCGAGGCCCGGAAGTCCGCCAGGGCCAACCCGACGTCGGCGGATATCACGCCGACGAGGGTCACGTTCGGAAAGTCGTGACCCTTGGCGATCATCTGCGTCCCGATGAGGACATCCACCTCGCCCCGTGCGAAGCGGTCGAGGAGCGCGGCCGCGGCGCCGCGGCGCCGGACGGTGTCGCGGTCGATCCGGGCGACGGACGCGCCCGGAAAGCGCTCGGCCACCTCGGTCTCGACGCGCTCGGTCCCGAAGCCGATCGTCTCCAGGAAGGGCCCGGCGCAGTGGCCGCACGTTCGCGGCCGGACGACGCCGTAGTTGCAGTAGTGGCAGCGCGCCCGACCCGCGGCGCGGTGCACGGTGAGCGACACGCTGCAGTTCGGGCACTCCAGCGTCCGCCCGCACTGGCGGCACAGCAGCGCCGACGCGAACCCGCGGCGATTCAGCAGGAGCAGTGTCTGCTCCCCGCGCGCGAGCGTCTCCGCGAGCGCGTCCCGCAGGGCGCGGCTGAGCACGACGTCCGGCCCCTCGGCCGCCACCTCCGGACGCATGTTCACCACCCGCACGGCCGCGAGGGGGCGCTCGTGGACGCGCGCTCCCATCACGACGCACGCGTAGCGTCCGGTTCGCGCGTTGTGGTAGGTCTCCATCGAGGGGGTGGCCGAGCCCAGCACGACGAGCGCGCCGGCCTGCCTCGCCCGCACCACGGCGACGTCCCGCGCGTGGTAGCGCGGGCTCTCGTCCTGCTTGTACGAAGCGTCGTGCTCCTCGTCGACGACGATCAGGCCGAGCGCCGCGAGAGGAGCGAAGACGGCGGATCGCGTGCCGACGACGACGTCCACCTCTCCGCGCCGGATGCGGTGCCACTGATCGTGGCGCTCGCCGTCCGACAGCCCGCTGTGCTGCACCGCGACCCGCTCGCCGAGGGCGCGGCGGAAGGTGGACACCGCGGCGGGGGTCAACGCGATCTCGGGCACGAGCACCAGGACGCGCCGGCCGGCCGCGCAGACGTCGCGCGCCAGCCGCAGGTAGACCTCCGTCTTGCCGCTCCCGGTGACCCCGTGCAGCAGCGCCGCCCGGAACCGCCCGGCCGCCGCCAGCGGTCGGAGCGCGGCCAGTGCCCGGCCCTGATCGGCGGTCGGCTCGAGAGCGGGGGCAGCAGCAGGCGGCGCGCCGGCGGCTCGACCCGCCGGGGGCTCCCGGTCCACGCGACGCGTCGCCAGCGTGACGAGGCCGCGGCGCTCCAGACGGGCCAGCGTCGCCGCGCCGATGCCCCGTCGGCCCAGGGCCGGCAGGCCGAGCCCGCCGGCCGCTCCCGCCAGGGCGGCCAGCGCCTCGCGCTGCCTGCGGCCGAGCGCCGGCCGGCCCGAGCGGGCCGCGTCGCGACCGAGCGGCGTCGACGACGCCACGCGCTCCGTCTTGAACCGCGGCCCGCGGCGGGCGGCCGCCGAGAGTGCCAGCGGCGGGAGGGCGGCGGCAATCGTCTCGCCCGGGCCGCAGGCGTAGTACTCGGCCACCCAGAGCGCCAGTTCCAGGACCGGCGGCGGCAGCAGCGCCTCGGGGTCCAGGCAGGCCGCCACGTCCCGGATGGCCGCATCGGGCGACACTCCCACCCCATCGAGGACGGCCTCGCCGATCACGCAGCCGGTGACCACGCGGTTCCCGAGCGGGACCGCCACCCGGCTCCCGGCCGGAGGCTCCGGCATGCCGTCGGGAACGCGGTAGGTCAGGGCCGGGAGGAAGGGCACCGGCACGGCGACCGAGACGTGGCGGGCCATGCGGCTCAGCCCGCGCGCAGCAGCGACCTGACGAGCTTCATGTCCTCCCAGACCTCCCGCTTGCGATCCGGACTCCGCAGGAGGAACGCCGGGTGGAACGTGGGGATGAGCCGCGCGCCGCGGAAGGCGAACACCTTGCCCCGCACCCTCGTGATGGAGGTCCGATCGTCACGCAGCAGCGTGCGGGCCGCGAAAGAGCCCAGCGCCACGATGACGCGCGGCCGGATGCAGTCGATCTGGGCGAAGAGGTACGGCTCGCACGTCTGCACCTCGTCCGGTTCCGGGTTTCGATTGTCGGGAGGTCGGCACTTGATGACGTTCGCGATGTAGACGTCGTCGCGCCGCAGGTCGATGGCCTCGATGATCCGCGTGAGCAGTTGGCCGGCGCGGCCCACGAAGGGGATCCCCTCCCGATCCTCGTCCCGTCCGGGCGCCTCGCCGACGAACATCAGGTCCGCGTCCGGATTCCCGACCCCGAAGACCAGCGTCGTGCGGCCGGCGTGCAGCTTGCACCGCGTGCACGGGCCGAGCTGCTCCCGCACGTGCGCCAACCGCTCCGGCGGCGGGCCATCCGCCGGCACCTCCACCCGATCGAACATCGACAGCGCCACCGCGCCCGACGCGGGCGGCGGCGCCGTATCGGCGGGCGGCGGCGCGACGTCGGCGGGCGACGAAGCGACATCGGCGGGCCGCGCGATATCGGCGGGTCGCGCGATATCGGCGGGTCGCGCGACATCGGCGGGCGGTGAAGCGGCATCGGCGGGCCGCGCGACATCGGCACGCGGCGAAGCGGCGCCCGCCGGCGGCGAAACGCTATCGGCAGGCGGCGAAGCGGCGCCCGCCCCGGGCTCGGCGGCAGCGGCCACATCGGCGTCGGGCCCGTCGGGAGCCGCCGCGCCGGCCGCGTCGTCGGCGGCAGCGTCGCCGGCGCGGCGCCGCCACGCCGGGTCGCGGCTGACGCCTTCGACCCCGAGCTCGCGGAAGAACTCGAGATGCGCCTCGAGCTGCTCGCGGTCCGTCACGTCGCCTCCCCCGCACCGGAGCCCGCCTCCCCGAGGCGAGGCTCGATCCGATCCAGGAGGACGCGCGCGAGCTCGCGCTTGGACCCGAGGGGGACCTCCTCCGCCTCCGTCTCCGAGATCAGCGTGGCGATGTTCGTGTCGCCGCCGAACCCGGCCCCGGGTCGCGACACGTCGTTGGCGACGACGAGGTCGACCTGCTTGCGCCGGAGCTTTTCCCGTGCGCGGGCGACCGGGTCGCCCACCTCCGCCGCGAAGCCGACCAGCACCGGCCGTGGCCGGCCGGCGCGCCAGCGTCCCAGCGCGCCCAGGATGTCGGGGGTGCGCCGCAGCGTGAGGACCAGCTCGTCGCGGTCCCGCAGGAGCTTCGCCTCGCGCGCCCCGCCGGCCGGCGTGTAGTCCGCCACGGCGGCCACCATGGCCACGAGGTCCACGCCGTGTCCGTCGCCGGCCACCCGCGCCATGACCGCGCTCCGCATCTCCTCCGCCCCCCGCACGCGAATCACCTCCGCGCCCGCGGGCGGCTCGAGCGCCGTCGGGCCGGTGACCAGGACGACCTCGGCCCCCCGCGCGAGCGCCTCGGCGGCGACCGCGTACCCCATCCGGCCGCTCGAGCGGTTGCCCAGGTAGCGCACGGGATCGAGATCCTCGACCGTCGGCCCGGCCGTCACCAGCACGCGCCGGCCCGCCAGGCGTCCACCGGCGCCGAGGAGCCCGTCCGCGGCCGCGACGATCTCCGCCGGTTCCGCGAGGCGTCCCTTCCCCACCCAGCCGCAGGCGAGATAGCCCGCCCCCGGCTCGACGAAGCGCACTCCGCGCGCCGCCAGTCGGTCGAGGTTTGCGGTCACGGCCGCGTGGGCGAGCATGTTGCTGTTCATCGCCGGCGCGACGAGCACGGGGGCGGTCGTGGCGAGGTAGAGCGCCGAGAGGAAGTCGTCGGCGATCCCGTTGGCGAGCTTGCCGACGATGTTGGCGGTTGCCGGCGCGACCAGCAGCAGGTCCAGGTCGGTGGCCAGGGCGATGTGCTCGATCTGGGCGTTCACCCCGGGAGCGAACTGGTCGCCGATGACCGGCCGGCGCGTGATCGCCTCGAAGGTCAGGGGACCGACGAAACGGGCCGCGTTCGCCGTCAGCACCGCGGCCACGTCGTGGCCCCGCTGCTGCAGGCCGCGCGCAACCTCGACCGCCTTGTAGGCGCCGATGCCGCCGCTTACCCCGAGAGCGACCAGAGCCATCTGCTGCCGTCGCGATCCCGCCGGAGCGCTCTCCGGCGCGGCCGACGTGCCTCACGCCCGGAACGTCGCGGCGATGTCCGCCGCCGCCGCCTGCATCGCCTCGAGCCGCGCGCGCTCGGCGAGGACGATGCCGCGGAGGCGATCCACGCAGTCGTCCACGTCGTCGTTGACCACCACGTAGTCGTAGCCCACGCTGGCCGCGACCTCGCGGCGGGCGGTCTCGAGGCGCCGCAGCACGACGGCCTCGTCCTCGCGTCCGGCGCTGCGCGCGCGGAGCCGGGCCTCGAGCGCGGCGCGCGACGGCGGCAGCACGAAGATGCGGGTGGCGGCGACCCCGCGCCGGCCGAGCAGGCGAGCCCCCTGGACATCGATGACCAGGACCACGTCGCGGCCCGCGGCCTGCTCGCGTTCCGTGTCGGCTGCCGCGGTGCCGTAGAGATGGCCGAAGACGTCGGCCCACTCGAGAAAGGCGTCCGCGTCAATCATCTGACGGAAGCGCGGGCGCCCTACGAAATTATAGTCGACGCCGTCCGATTCCCCCGGGCGGGCCGGGCGCGACGTGTACGAGCGGGACCGCACGAGGTCGGGGACGCGGGCGACCAGCCGCTCGACGAGCGTCGTCTTGCCGGTCCCGGACGGGGCCGACACGATCAGCAGGCGCCCCCGGCGCCGTCCGTCACTCGACGTTCTGCGTCTGCTCACGCAGCTTCTCGAGCTCCGCCTTCGCCGCGACCACGAGCGCCGAGACGCCGGCGCCGTCCGCCTTCGATCCGATCGTGTTCACTTCCCGGTTCATCTCCTGGAGCAGGAAGTCGAGCTTCCGCCCGCAGGCCTCCGGGGCGTCCGCCAGCGCCGACCAGTGCGCGAGGTGCGCCTCGAGGCGCGCCACCTCCTCGTGGATGTCCGAGCGCGCGGCCCAGCGGACAATCTCCTGGGCCACCGCCGCCTCGCTTGCCGCAGTCTCCGCCGCCACCTCGGCGACGCGCTCCGACAACCGCTCGCGCAGGGCCGCCTGGCCGGCGGCGGCCTCCGCCGCGATCCTCGTCACGAGGTCCGCGAGCGCCGCGCGGCGACCGTCCAGGTCGGCCCGCAGGAACCCGCCCTCCCGGATCCGCATGCGATCGAGCGCCTCGAGCGCGTCGTCCACCGCGGCGAGAGCGGCCTCGCCGATGCGCCGCTCGACCTCCGGGTCCGCCGGCCGCTCCCGGAGCGTCACGACCTGCGGGAACCGCAGCAACTCGCCCGCCGTCCATCCGGCGTGCGCGGCGCCCGCCACCTCCGGCCGCTCGGCCGCCCGGGCCAGGGCCGACACCAGCGCGGCGTCGATCTCGACGTCGACCTCCGGCCGCACCTTGGCGGCGAGCGTCACGGTCAGCTCCACCCGCCCGCGCGCGACGCGGCCCTGGACCCGGCTCCGCACCTCCGGCTCGAGCGGAGCGAGAGACTGCGGGGCCCGGATCTGGACATCGAGGTAGCGGTGGTTGACGCTGCGCACGGTGACGCCGATGGCCGCCAGCTCGTCTTCCCGCGTCAACGAGGCGAATCCCGTCATCGAGGTGATCATGCGTCCCGCCCCGCTGGACCGGAAGCCTCCGCCGCGGCGGCGGGCTGCCGGCGGCCCGTGTCGAAGAGCTGCAGGGAGTACAGCCGGGCGTAGAGACTGTCCGTCTTCGCCAGCAGCTCCTCGTGGCGCCCCGTCTCCCGCACGAGCCCCTCGTCGAGCACGACGATCCGGTCGGCCCGGCGGACCGTCGACAGCCGGTGGGCGATCACGAACGACGTCCGGTTGAGGAGCAGGCGGGCGAGCGCCCCCTGCACCAGGCGCTCGGACTCGGTGTCGAGCGACGACGTCGCCTCGTCGAGGATGAGGATGGGTGCGTTCCGGAAGAGGGCCCGCGCGATGGCGAGCCGCTGGCGCTGGCCGCCCGACAGACGCTGGCCCCGGTCCCCGATCAGCGTGCCGTAGCCGTCCGGGAGCGCCTCGATGAACTCGTGGGCGTGCGCGGCGCGGGCGGCGGATTCGATGCGCGCCGCGACCTCCGGCTGCGATGCCTCGGCCGGTGCGGTGGCATAGGCGATGTTGCGGGCGACCGTGTCGTCGAAGAGCACCGTGTCCTGCGTCACGATGCCGATGCTGGCGCGCAGCGACGCCAGCGACACGTCCCGGACGTCGACCCCGTCGATGCGCACGGCGCCCGACGAGACGTCGTACAGGCGGGGCAGCAGGTTGACCAGCGTCGTCTTGCCGGCGCCGCTCAGCCCGACGATGGCGACCATCTGTCCGGCCGACGCGCGGAACGACACGTCGCGGAGCACGACCTCCCCGAGTCCGTCGGGGTAGGTGAACGAGACGCGGTCGAACGCGATGTCGCGGCTCGGCCGCGCCAGCGGCGGCGCGGACGGGCGGTCCCGAATCTCGCTGCGGGTGTCGAGCACCTCGAAGACGCGCTCCGCGCAGGCCAGCCCCTGCTGCACCTGGGCGTTCACCCGGCTCAGCTTCTTGACCGGTTCGTACATCATGAGCAGCGCGCCGACGAAGGCGATGAAGTCGCCCGGCCGCACGTCGCCGCTGGCGACCTCGGTGACGCCGTACAGCAGCGCCCCGACCACCGCGAGCGCGCCGAGCCATTCCATCAGCGGCGGCAGCATGGCCAGCGTGCTCGTCACCTTCATGGCGACCCGATACAGACGATCGGCGGCCTGCCGGAAGCGAACGCCCTCGAAGTGCGCCGCGGCGAAGGCGGTGACGATCCGGTGTCCCGAGAACGCCTCCACCGAGATGTGCTGCAGGTGCGCCGTCTCGGCCTGGACGCGTCGCGAGTTCCGCCGCACGCGCTGGCCGAGCCGCACCAGGGGGTACACGACCAGCGGGGCGCAGATGATGCAGACCAGCGCGAGTCGGGCGTTCAGGTAGAAGAGCAGGCCGGCCAGCACGACGACCGCGATCGCCGCCCGCAGCGCGCCGCCGAGCGACTCGGTGATGACGAACTGGATCTGCCCGATGTCGTTCATCAGGCGCGAGGTCACGGCCCCGACGTTGCGGCGCGCGAAGAAGCTGGCCGACTGCCCGACGACGTGGCCGAACAGCTCGTTGCGCAGGTCGCGGACGACCGACAGCCCGATGCCGGCCATCAGGTACACCGAGAAGTACGCGCCGATCCCCTTCAGCACGGCGCAGCCGAGAATCGCCCCGACGAGGAGGTTCAGTTGCCCCTGATCGGGCGCTCCCGCCACCGCGAACACGTCGTTCAGCACCGGCCGGAACAGGTAGACGAGGCCGCCGTTCGCCGCCCCGTACACCGCCATGGCCGCGACGGCGAGACCGAGCTGCCCCCGATAGGGCCTGCCGTAGCGCACGAGCCGCTCGAGGGGGTGATCCACGGCTCGCCCCGTCAGGCCTCGGGCGGCGCATCGGCGTAGCCGCCGGGGTGCGCGCGGTGCCAGCGCCACGCCGTCTCCACGATGGTGTCGAGATCGGCGAAGCGCGGGCGCCAGCCCAGCTCGCCCCGAATCCGCTCGCTCGAGGCGTGGAGAACCGGCGGATCGCCGGGCCGCCGCGCCGCGATCGCGCGCGCCGGCGAGCGCCCGGTGACGCGTTCGACCGACGCCAGGACGTCGAGCACGGAGTGCGGCCGGCCGGTGCCGACGTTGTAGGGGCGCGCGGGTCGACCGGACTCGAGCGCCGCGAGCGACAGGATGTGCGCGTCGGCGAGGTCCGACACGTGGACGTAGTCGCGCAGGCACGTTCCGTCGGGCGTCGCGTAGTCGGCGCCGTAGACCTCGAAACGCGACCCGCCCCAGGCCGCCGCGATCGCCCTGGGAATGGCATGGTGCTCGGGCCGATGGTCCTCGCCGAGCGTGCCGTCCGGATCCGCCCCCGACGCGTTGAAGTAGCGCAGTCGAATCGCCGCGAGGCCGTACGCGCGCTCGTAGTGGGGCAGCGCCCGCTCGACGGCGAGCTTGGTCTCGCCGTACGGGTTGATCGGCCGGGTCGGGTGGCCCTCGCGGATGGGGGTCTCCTCCGGCACCCCGTACACGGCCGCGGACGACGAGAAGACCAGGTGGCGTACCGACTCGTCACGCAGGGCGCCGAGGAGGGCGAGCGTGTCGGCGACGTTGTTGGCGTAGTACGCGTGCGGATCGGCGACCGACTCCCCCACCGACGCCGAGGCCGCGAAGTGCATCACCGCGGTCACGGCGTGCCTCCGCAGCGCATCCCGCACCGCGTGCGTGTCGGCGATGCCCGCCTCGACGAGCGGCACGCCCGCGACGGCCGCCCGATGCCCCGCCGCGAGATTGTCGAGCACCACCACGTCCCGGCCGGCCGCCCGCAGGGCCTTCACCGTGTGGCTGCCGATGTAGCCGGCGCCCCCTGTCACGAGCACCGCCCCCATCAGCGTCCTATCGAATGGTAGGCGAACCCCTTCGCCCGCATCTGGGCGACGTCGAACAGGTTGCGGCCGTCGAAGATCACCGGGCTGCGCATCAGGTCCTGCACCCTGGCGAAGTCCGGCTCGCGGAACTCGGTCCACTCGGTCAGGATGGCCAGCGCGTCGGCCCCGGCGACCGCGTCGTAGCTGTGGGGCGCGTAGTCGATCCGGTCCCCGAAGATGCCGCGGGCCACCGCCCGGGCCCGCGGATCGTACGCGTGGACCGTCCCCCCCCGGGCCAGCACCTCGTCGATCACGACGATCGACGGCGCCTCGCGCATGTCGTCGGTTCGCGGCTTGAACGACAGGCCCCATACGGCGATGCGCTTGCCCTCGAGGGACCCGAAGTACGCCTCCATCTTGGCGACGAGTCGGTGCTTCTGGGCCGCGTTGACGGCCTCGACCGATTCCAGGATGCGGAAGCGGTAACCGGCCTCGCCCGCGAAGCGCACCAGTGCCTTGACGTCCTTCGGGAAGCAGCTTCCGCCGTAGCCGATGCCCGGGAAGAGGAACGACGGCCCGATGCGGCGGTCCGCGGCGACCGCGCCGCGCACCTGGTCGACGTCCGCGCCTGCCAGCTCGCAGACGTTCGCGATCTCGTTCATGAACGACACCCGGGTGGCCAGCATCGCGTTCGCGGCGTACTTCGCGAGCTCGGCGCTCGCGCAGTCCATGACCTGGATGGGGGCCCCGGTACGCGTGAAAGGCGCGTACAGCTCCCGCAGCAGATCGGCCGCGCGATCGTCGTCCACGCCGATCACCACCCGATCCGGACGCATGAAGTCGTCGATCGCCGCCCCCTGCTTGAGGAACTCCGGGTTGCTGGCGATGCTGAAGGGATGCGTCGTGCCGCGCTCAATCGTCTCGCGGACGCGGCGGGCCGTGCCGACCGGCACGGTGCTCTTGGTGACGATGACCTTGTAGCCGTTCATCGCCTGCGCGACGTCGCGGGCCACGGCCAGGACGTGCGAGAGATCCGCGGAGCCGTCCTCGCCCTGCGGCGTCCCGACGGCGATGAAGAGGACCTCGGCGGACTCGACGGCGCGCGGGAGGTCGGCGCGGAAACCCAGGCGCTGCCCGTCGTGGTTGCGTGAGACCAGCTCCTGCAGCCCCGGCTCGTAGAACGGGAGGCGCCCCGCGGCGAGCTCGGCGATCTTGGCGGTGTCGTTGTCGACGCACGTCACGTCGTTGCCGTACTCCGCGAAGCACGCGCCGACGACGAGCCCGACGTAACCGGTGCCGACGACGGTGATCCTCACCGCCGCCGTCTCCTGCCCCGCAGCATGCGCGTGGAGCGTAGCACGGCCCGCGAAGCGCTGACAGCGCCCGCGCGCCCTGGCGGGCGCGTCGGGAGTCTGCGCGGGCACGGTCATCCGCCCGCGGCTGCGTGGTACGATCGCGGCGGCATGCGCGTCCTGCTCGACTATCGGCCCGCGTTGCGCGCGGCGACCGGGGTCGGGGCGTTCGTCCACCACCTCGCCGGCGCGCTGGCCGATCCCGACCTCGGCGGCCCCACCGGCGAGCCGGTCGAAGTCACGCTCTTCAGCAGCTCGTGGAAGGACCGGCTCGGCCCCCCCGCCGACCGCGGGCTCCCCCCCACCGTCGCGGCGATCGACCACCGGATCCCGGTGCGGCTCCTCAACGCGGCCTGGCACCGCGCGGAGTGGCCGCCGATCGAGGCGCTGACCCGACGGCGATTCGACGTCGTGCACTCGCCCCACCCGCTCCTGCTGCCGTCCCGGCGGGCCGCGCAGGTGGTGACCGTGCACGACCTCGACTTCCTCGGCCATCCGGAGCGGTCGTGGGGCGAGATGCGGCGCGATTATCCGAACCTCGCCCGCCGCCACGCCCGGCGTGCGGCCGGCGTGGTCGTCCCCTCGCGCTACACCGCGGACGCGGTCGTGCGGCGGCTGGGAATCGCGCCGGAGCGGATCGCGATCTGCCCGAACGGCGCTCCCCCCTGGAAGCCGCGGCCGGCGCCTCCGGAAGACGGCCACCTCCTGTTCGTCGGAAGCCTGGCCCCCCGCAAGAACCTGGCCGGCCTGCTCGCGGCGTACGCCCGACTGGCGGCACGGCGGCCCGACCCGCCGGAGCTCGTGCTGGCGGGCGGCGCACCTACCGACGGAGCCGACGGGGAGTGGCGGAGCGCCCTCGACGAGCCCCCGCTCGCCGGACGGGTCCGCCGGACGGGCTACGTGGACGCGGCGACGCTCCGCTCGCTGTACGCCGGTGCCAGCGCCCTCGTGCTCCCGTCTCTCGACGAGGGCTTCGGGCTTCCCGCGCTCGAGGCGATGACGCTCGGCGTGCCGGTGGTGGCGTCGAACCGCGGCGCGCTGCCGGAGGTGGTGGGCGAGGCCGGGCTGCTCGTCGATCCCACCGATCCGGCGGCGCTCGAGAACGCCCTGGGCCGCGTCCTGGACGAGCCGGAGCTGGCCGCGCGTTGCGCGGAGCGCGGGCCCGTCCAGGCCCGGGGGTTCGATTGGCGCCGCTCGGCGCGCACGCTGCGCGCGGCCTACCGGCGGGCGATCGACGCCCGCACCGGCGGCGCACCGGCCGTGGCGGGCGACCCGGCGGCGGCGCCGGGCGACCGGGCGGCTCGATGATCCCGACCGGCATGCGGATCGGCATCGACGGGCGGGAGCTCTCCGGCGCGCGCACCGGCGTCGGCCGCTACGTGGCCAATCTGTGCCGCGAATGGGCCCTGGACGCGCCCGGCCGGGAGGTGCTCGTCTACACGCCGGACGCGGCCGGCCTCGCCGGACTCGTCGGCGCGGGGCGGGGGGCGCGCATCGAGGTACGGACGGTGCCCGGCGCTCCCGGCATCTGGTGGGAGCAGACGGCCCTCGCGCGGGCCGCGGACGCGGACGGTCTCGACGTCTTCTTCGGTCCCGCGTACTCCATCCCGCTGCGCCTCGCGGCGCCGGCCGTCGTCGCGCTGCACGACATCTCCTTCGCCGTGCACCCGGAGTGGTTCGGCTGGCGCGAGGGCATCCGGCGGCGCTGGCTGGCCCGGCGGGCGGCGAGCCGCGCCGCTCGGGTGGTGACGGTGTCGGAGTTCGCCCGGGCCGAGATCGTCCGCGAGTTCGACCTCGATCCGGCTCGCGTGGTCCGCGTGTACGACGGCGTCGAGGCCCCGGCTCCCGCGCCGTCGCGGCTGGACGGGCGGGCGGAGGTTCTCGCAGACGACCCACTGACCGCTTCCACGGACGGGGAGGCGCCGGCGGGCTCGGAGGCGAGGACGACCGCCCCCGCGATGGGATCGCCGCTCGTGCTCTTCGTCGGGACCGTCTTCAACCGCCGCCACCTGCCGACCCTGATCGCGGCCTTCGCGCGCGTGGTGCGCCAGCGGCCGGATGCGAGGCTGGCGATCGTCGGCGCCGACCGGACCCACCCGAGCCAGGACCTGGCGGCCTGCGCCGAGGCGGCCGGCGTCGCGGACCGCGTCGACCTCTGCGGCCATCTTCCGGACGCGGAGCTCGCGGTCCTCTTCCGGCGGGCGCGCGTCTTTGCGTTCCTGTCGGAGTACGAGGGCTTCGGGATGACGCCGCTCGAGGCGCTGGCGGCCGGGGTCCCGGCCGTCGTCGGCGACTCCGAGGTGGCGCGAGAGGTTTGCGGCGACGCGGCCCGCTACGTCCCGGTAGACGATGCGGCCGGCGTGGCGCGCGAAATCGAACGGCTGCTGGACGACGAAGTGCTGCGGGCCCGGCTCCTGGCGCGCGGCGCGGCCCGCCTCGAGCGCTTCACGTGGCGGCGCGCCGCGGCGGAGATGCTGGACGTGCTGGAGCAGGCCGCCGCCGGAGGGCGATGAGCGGCATCGAGGCCGGTGACCGCACCGCCGTGCCTCGCCTGACCGTCGTCATCGTCAGCTTCAACACCCGCCGTCGCCTCGAGGCGTGCCTCGGGGCGCTCGGCGACGCGGCTCCCGTCACCCGCCACGAGATCGTCGTGATCGACAACGGATCCACGGACGGCAGCCCGGACGCGGTGGCGGCCGGATGGCCGGAGGCGCACCTCGTCCGGCTCGGCGCCAACACCGGCTTCGCGCACGCCGCCAACGTCGGCATGCGCCGGAGCCGGGGCGAGCTGGTCCTCCTGCTGAACAGCGACGCCGTCGCCCCGCCGGGGAGCATCGACCGGCTGGTCGCCGCCCTCGACGCCGACGAGACCGCGGCCGTCGCCGGGCCGCGCATCCTGGCCCCGGACGGCACGGTCGAGTTGTCGTTCGGCCGGATGATCACGCCCTGGAACGAGCTGCGGCAGAAGGTGCTCGGACGGGCGGCGTCGTCCCGCCTGCCGCTCGCGGCGCGCTGGACGGCGCGGCGCACCGCGCAGCCGCGCTACGTCGACTGGGTCAGCGGCGCCTGCCTGCTGGCGCGGCGGAGGGACGCCGAGGCGGTGGGCTTCCTCGACGAGCGGTTCTTCCTCTACACCGAGGACGTCGACTTCTGCGCCGCGGTCCGCGCGCGGGGCCGGCGCGTGCTGTTCACGCCGGCGGCCGAGATCGTCCATGCCCGCGGGAGCTCCCGCAAGACCGACCCCGCCGCCGCCCAGGCAGCGTACCGCCGCAGCCATCTCGCCTTCTATGCCAAGCACCACCCGCGCTGGCTGCCGCTCCTGCGGGTCTGGCTGCGCCTCCGCGGCGAGCTCCCCCGGCCGGGCGGCGCCGCTCCCCCGTGAGCGGAGCGCTTCGCAGGTGGCCCGGTACCTGCCGCTCACGCTCGGCACGCGGCCATCGTGGGCCCGGCAGGCTGACACGGGTGGCCCGGCATCCGCCAGGGTGGCCCGGCACGCTGCTATAGTGGGCGCGGTGCGAGTAGCGATCGACGCACGCAAGCTGCACGACTACGGCATCGGCACCTACCTCCGCAACCTGCTGCACCACCTCGCCCGCCTCGATCGCGCCACCGACTACGTCCTGCTCTGCCGGCGGGGGCACGATGCCGAGGGCGTGCCGCTCGGCGACAACTTCCGGGTGGTGACCGAGGGCGCGCCGAACTACTCCGTGCGCGAGCAACTGTCCGTGCCGCTCGCCCTCGGGCGGGCGCGGGCGGAGCTGTTTCACGCCCCGCACTACGTGCTGCCGCCGCTGACGCCGTGCCGCGCGATCGTGACCATCCACGACTGCATCCACCTGCGCTTCCCGCAGTACCTGCCGAGTCGCCTCGCGCATGCGTACGCCCGCGCCCAGATCTGGACCGCCATTCGCCGCGCGAGCCGCATCCTCACCGTGTCGCAGGCCTCCAAGGAGGACCTGCTGCGCTTCTTCGACGTGCCCGAGGAACGCATCGCGGTCATCCCGAACGCGATCGACGAGCAGTTCCGCGTCCCTCCGTCCGAGGAGGAGATGGTCCGCGTGCGGGAGCGCTACCAGCTCCCGCGCCGCTTCATCATGTACGCGGGCAACGTGAAGCCGCACAAGAACCTCGAGCGCCTGATCGATGCCTTCGCGATGATCCGCCGCAGCGGACGCGACGATCTCGGCCTCCTCATCACGGGCAGCGAGGTCTCCAAGTACGCCACGCTGCGGCGGGCCGCGCACCGCTACCACCTGCACCGGCACGTGCGCTTCCTCGGCTACCAGCCGACCGCCACCCTGGCCGCCCTGTACCGCCTGGCCGACGTCTTCGTCTTCCCCTCGCTATACGAGGGGTTCGGGCTCTCGCCGCTGGAGGCGCTGGCCTGCGGCACGCCGGTCGTCTCCTCCAACGTCTCGTCGCTGCCGGAGGTGCTCGGCGACGCCGCGATCCTGACCGACCCCTACGAGGCGGAGTCGATTGCCGAAGGGATCGCGCGGGCGCTCGACGACGCCGCGCTGCGCGACGAGCTGCGGCGGAAGGGGCTCGCGCGGGCCGAGGCGTTCTCTTGGGAGCACTCCGTGTCGGAGGTCCGGCGGATCTACGGCGAGGTTGCGAGCGGGGGCTAGCGCGGGGCTTCGGTTCCGTCGAGGTCGTCGGCGCGCAGCAACGTAGAAGGGCCGAGCGCGGAGCGTTGCGCCCGGAGCAGCCGGGGCAGCGCCTCCACGGCGTACAACGGCAACGAGAGGATGCATGCGGTCACGTCCTGGGTTCCCGTCGCCGTGCGAATGGCGTGACGTACCGTCTGCACGCTGGGCGGGTTGGCGTCGAAGCGCACCGCGAGCAGCGGGTGTTTCTCATGCACGAACTGCAGGAGCGACTTCAGCGAGCCGCTGCGTCCGGCCTTGACCTCGATCGGCACGATCCAGTCCCGGTGCGGGATCACGTAGTCGATCTCGGCGTTGCCGCGCCGCGCGTGCCGCAGCCAGTAGTGAAGCTCGGGGGGCTGCTCGCCGCCGCTCAGCGAGACCAACTGCTGTCCGACGTACTGTTCCGCCATACCCCCTTCGTTCACCAGACGGATATCGTCCAGCGCCTCGATGTCCGCCAGATCCAGGCCGCACAGGTGGTTCATCAGCCCGACGTCCATAAACAGCAGCTTGCTGGCGTGGTTGCCGGCGTCGGCGCCGAGCGGCAACCCCGAGCAGTGGCTGTGCGCGCCACGGTGGCAGACGCGCGCCTTGACCAGGAGGTCGATCGCGCGGCCCACCTCAGCCGCCCGCGCTTCGGGGTCGAGGCGGCGGTAGGTCACGGGATGCCCAACGGAGCGGGGCACGAGGCGGAACAGCCGCTGGAGGCGCGCGAGCGGCGTCCGCCGCGCGTACTTGGCGAAGTCGTCCTCGTAGGTCGACGCGATGGAGCGATGGACGGCCGACACCTCCATCGGCGAGCCCGACTCGCAGTACGCCAGCACCGCCTCGGGCAATCCGCCAACCAGGAGGTACTCTCGAAGCCGGCGCCCGTAACGACGGTGCGCCGCGTCTGTCGGCGGCGCGTCCGGGCTCGCTTCGGCAACCGGGTCGCCGGCGGCCGGGTCGACTGCCGCCAGGAACTCGCGAAACGTCAGCGGTCCCAGGTGCAGGTACTGAATGCGCCCCACCGGCATGGAGAATCCGTGGTCGGCGAGCGTGAACTCGAGCAGCGACCCGGCGGCCACCACGGGCAGGTCGGGTCGATCCTCGTAGAGGTAGCGCAGGGCGGGCAGGGCGCGCGGCGTCGCCTGCACCTCGTCCAGGAACAGCAGAGCCCCATCCAGCCGCGTGCCGCCGAGCCCTTCCAGCTCGCGGAGAATGCGCCCAGTGTCCAGGCTCTCGAACACCCGGTCGAGGTAGAGATGGCGCTCCAGGTTCACCTCGCACAGCGGCATTCCGCGCGCCGCCGCGAACCGGCGCACCAGGGTCGTCTTGCCCACCTGGCGCGCCCCGCGCAGCACCAGCGGCTTCCGCCGGCGCGCCGCAAGCCATCGCTGCAAGGCGTCCTCGGCGAGCCTCGATATGACCATATACACGTCCAAAATACCATCCCGCTGGTGATGACACGGGCCTCTGGACCGTGAGTCCTCCCGGCGCCGCCCCTCCGGATCCGGAGGCAGCGGCCGGTGCTATAGTTGCCTGAGCCGTGGTCACGCGACGAACGCGCGCGCTTTCGGCCGGGCAGGCGACGCTCGACGCCCTGGCCGGCGTAACCGCGTTCCTCCTCGCCTACCTCGTGCGCTTCGAGTTCGACGTCATTCCCGCCCCCAAGGGGCAGCCCCCGTTCGACCAGTACCTGGTCCTGTCGCCCGCGATCGGGCTGCTCGTCGTCTTCTCCTATCAGCTCCTCGGCGGCTATCGCCCGCGGCGCAGCCGGTCTCGCGTCGACGACTTCTTCACGACCTTCGTGGGCACGCTCACCGCGACCGTGATCGGCCTGATGGCCACCCTCTACGTGCAGGTCTACTACGCCTCTCCGGAAGCGCAGGCAGCCGGTGCCTACGAGGTCTCCCGCGTCGCCTGGACGCTGTTCCTGGGGCTGAACGTCGGCCTGACCTACGGCTCGCGCGAGGCCCTGCGGCTCCTGATGCAGCGCCGCTTCCGGGCCGGAATCGGCTTGCGCCGCGTGCTCATCGCGGGCACCGGCGACCTCGCCTGCCACCTCGCGGACCGCTTCCTCGTGCACGGGGACTTCGGCTACCGCGTCGTCGGCTTCGTCGACGACAGCGAGGACGACCGCATCGGCTACCGCGGCCTGCCGCTTCTCGGGTCGCTCGCCGAGACGGCGGAGATCCTCCGCCGCGAGCGGATCGATCAGCTCTACGTCGCCCTCCCGATCGAGCAGCACCTGGACATGCTGCGCCTCGTGGAAGTGGCGAACCAGGAATGCGTCGACGTCAATCTCATCCCCGACTTCCTGCAGTTCGTGACGCTGCGCGCCCGGCTGGAGGATCTCGACGGCATTCCGGTCATCAACGTGAACGACGTGCCCATCCGGGGCCTGGGCAGCGTCGTCAAGCGCCTGATGGACCTCAGCCTGTCGGCGGCCGCGCTCGTGGCCCTGGCCGTCCCTTTCGCCGCCATCGCCGCGGCCATCCGCCTCACGTCGCCCGGCCCGGTCTTCTACCGGCAGGAACGAATGGGGCTCGACGGACGCCCGTTCATGGTGTTCAAGTTCCGCTCCATGCTCCACGACGCGGAGCGCCACACCGGCCCCGTGTGGACCAGCGAGAACGACCCGCGGCGGACACCGGTGGGCCGGTTCCTGCGGCGCTTCAGCCTCGACGAGCTGCCGCAGCTCTGGAACGTCCTCAAGGGCGAGATGTCGCTCGTCGGCCCCCGCCCGGAGCGCCCGTTCTTCGTGAACCGGTTCAAGGCCCGGCTGCCGCAGTACATGCTGCGCCACAAGGTCAAGGCGGGCCTCACCGGCTGGGCGCAGGTGAACGGCTGGCGCGGGAACACGTCGATCGAGAAGCGCATCGAGTACGACCTCTACTACATCGAGAACTGGTCCATCGCGCTCGACGTGAAGATCATCTGGCTCACCGTCCTCCGGCTGTCGTTCCATCGGCACGCCTACTAGGCCGGACCCTGCGCCCGCCGCCCCACCATGCCACGCGCCGTCATCACGGGGGCCGCCGGGTTCATCGGCTCCCACCTGGCGGACGCGCTCATCGGTCGCGGCTACTCGGTGGTCGGCATCGACAATCTCCTGACGGGCGACCCGGCCAACATCGCCCACCTGGACGGACGCGACTTCACGTTCATCGAGCACGACGTCACGAACGGCATCGCGGTCGACGGCGAGGTCGACCTCGTCCTCCACTGGGCCAGCCCGGCCAGTCCC
>JAPOVI010000370.1 GCA_026708265.1 Acidobacteriota bacterium | reverse complement strand
CCGTCCTCCCGTCGGACGACCACGCGCCGGCCTCGCGCCGCCAACTCCAGGATGCCGTGACGGCCATTCTCCGGCGCCTCGACACACACTGAACGCACCGCCCTCACCACACCGCCCTCACCCGCACCCACCCTCACCCTCACCGCGCTCGCCTTCAACGCGATCACCCGATATGCTACTGTTTTACGTGGACTTCCGGGCGCGACCACGATGGCCATATACAGTCACGTTGCTCCAGCCGATAAACCCACCCCCGACCGGGCACCGTCGTCTTTGTAACCACCGCCGCCCCTGCCCGTCGCCATGCTTGCCCCCATACTCCATCCGTACCGCCCGCCACCCTGTGCGTGCGCGGCCCATCGCGGCTGCCCGACCACCCATGTTCCCGGCGCCGACGAGCCCGTCGCCGTCAGCCGCCAACCGCGCACCAGCGCCCGCCGACGCATGTTTCGTGCCTGAAGTACGCCAAGTCGGCCCGGTGCGCCACCGCGCGCTCACGTGCTGCAGAGTACCCGGGCCGCGCGCTCCCGCCGACACCGGTCTGCAGGTGTCAGAGATGCCCCGGCCCTCGGCGGCCACGTCCGGGCGTCAAGCGCCGGTGCCCCGAACAGCCGCATAGACCAACCACCAGGATTCCAGCAATGGCCGACACAGAAGCTCCCCGCAACCCCCAGCCCACCCAGCCGATCATCCGCGACCCGCATCGCAAAACGATCCCGGCCAGCGATGTCGGCGTCACCCTCACCATCAGCGAGGAGGCGCGCGCCGAGCTCGACCGCATCCAGGAGGAGACCGTCAAGGCCGCGCAGCAGGGTCAGAAGTTCTCCTGGCGTTGAGCTTTCGAACGTCCGCGCGGGGGGGGGGGCGGCGCCCCCCCCCCCCCCCCCCCCCCCCCCCCCCCCCCACCCCCACCGCACCACCCCCCCCCCCCCCCCCCCCCGCACCCACCACGCCGGATTCCCCTCGTCGCAATGCGAGTCGCCTTCACCGTTGGATCGCTCGACAGCCCTGCCGATTGGGCTGGCCTCGAGCAGGTGCTCGGCGACGGCCATCCCGAGGTCGTCCGGAACACGATTCGCCATCTCCAGATACTCGACGCCAAGTCCTACGTCCTCGAAGAACCCTACATCGATCGCGACTACTCCGCCGACTACCTCGAGTTCTACGCCCGAACCTTCCGGACGCACGACCGTCACTGCCGCCGTGCCCATTTCTTCTCGAAGGACGTCTCGCCCCTCGTTAGCGCATCTCTGTCTACCAAGGGACTGAGCAAACTCCGCAGGCTCGCGGTCGACGCCTACTGCGGTTTCTGCGTCCTCCGACCGCTGCCGACCGCCCCGATCGGGCGGACCGTCCTGCGCGCCAGCCCACGCTGGCACCAGGCTATGGAGGCCACTGTCACGTGCCGCGCCGCCTTCGACGCCAACCTGCTCGGGATAGATCTCAGGGTCACCGGGGCCGCGTATCTACAGCAGGACGCCCGCGTGGGCGCCTGCGCGCAGGTCGCCATCTGGGCCGGCATGCGACACCTGCACGCCCGCTACGGCTACGACTGGGTCTCGGTCGCCGACATCACGAGGCTCGCCACCCCGACCGCCCCCGACGAGGCAGTCTCGCTTCCCGCCGGGTCGGACTTCCTCACCTCCGAGCGAATGATCCGGGCGATCGCCGAAGCCGGCTACCAGCCCCTCTGCTTCCGCAACCCGGACGCCGACAACCCGACCATCGCCGCCGCCATCCTGCCCTACGTCGAATCGGGCATACCGGTCATACTCGGCCTCAACTTGGGCGGCGAGGTCGGCCACGCCGTCACCGTCGTCGGGCGCATATTCGCCAGGCAGAACACCCCCACGGCCAGCGCCATCGACTACGTGCCCGCCTACATCGTCCACGACGACCAGGGCGGTCCCTACATGACTCTCCCGGTCAAGGACCCGGCCGTCTCCCCCCACCCTTTCTCGGAGGACACGGTCCAGCGCGGGTCCACCGAACTGAACATGACCCACGCGACGTTCGCCGTCGCGCTCATGTCCACGCGGGTGTTCTCAACCGCCGCGGCCGCCGAGTTCTCAGCGCGCGACCGCATCAACGAAACCCTCGGCCACATGCCCCACATCCGCAACATGCTCGCCCAACGCAACCTGTCGGTTAAGGAACGACTGCTCGACGAGCTGGAGGAGGCCCACGCCAACCGACGCTTGGTGCTACGCACCTACCTCACGTCTGCGGCCGGATACCGCCGCCACATCGCCGGCGGCAACGCCAGCGACGACCTCAAGGACACCCTGCTCGATCTCCACCTACCCCACTTCACATGGATCACGGAGATCTCCACCGTCGACTCCTACAACAACGTGTCGGCCGGAATGCGCCGCATGTACGGCCACACGATCATCGACGCCACCTCGACGGGAAAGGGCCGCGACGCCATCCTCATGCTCCACCTTCCAGGCCTCGTCTTCACCAACAACGTAAACGCGTTGCCGGACGAACCGCAAGAACAGTTGTCGATCATCGAGAACGACGACCTTTACAACTGCCGCGAGAAGCGTCTCGAATAGCCGCCTCCCGGCCGCGTCGGCAACTCGGCGTTGTCCCCCATGCCGAACCGGCTGTGGTCGGCTCGCGAACACTCGGCGCACGCGTCGTCTCGCCGCGGCAGGTCGTAGCCCGCCACGCCGCG
Organism: Acidobacteriota bacterium; assembly: GCA_026708265.1. Classification (GTDB taxonomy): domain Bacteria; phylum Acidobacteriota; class Vicinamibacteria; order Vicinamibacterales; family UBA8438; genus JAGWAJ01. Next base: position 73,174 of record JAPOVI010000370.1, on the reverse strand, counting down.
TCGGGAGTTCCACCGGAACCACCCCGTCTCCGCATCGTCGTACCTCAGCCCCGTCAAGTGGAACAGGAAGTCGTCCGCCGCGTGCGCGCAGGCGACGGCGTTCAACGTGACGACGCTCGGCGCCGCGACGTCGGCATCGTCCACGTACGCGTAGCCGCGCCTGGCCGCCTCCGGCACCGCCTCGTCCTGCAGCCTCCCGGGATTGATGAGACCGTTGCACCACAGGCAGCCTTGCTCGGGCGTCACCATGCGGCTGACGCAAAACACGTTCCCGACCACGCCGTCCTCATCCACCGGGACCTTCGCCCCAACCTGGATTCCGGGTATGCCGTACTGATGCACGACCGCATTGAACAGCAACCGGGCTCCCATCGTGTCCGCCGCGAGAAAGAGGAAGTCGCAGTCCTTGAAACGCTCGGCCACGTCCGCGTCCAGGAAGTCTCCCGGCAACCCCTCGACGCGCGCTCTGCGATTCGCGCGGCGGATGTTCCGTGCCGCCATCCGCACCTTGTACGTACGCAGCCGGTCCGCCAGCCGCTGCGGCAGCCAAGCCGGCACGACCGCATCGCCACGCCGCGCGGCGAGGAGCCGCGGCAGGTTCGTCTCCTCAGCCCGATCCGGGTCCGAAAGCACGAACTCCCCGACCCCGAGGCGTCCGAGCAGTTCCGCCAGTACCGACCCCGCGCCGCCGAGCCCCACGATTCCCACGCGCGTACGCTGCAGCAACTCCTGGCCGGCGTTGCCGAACAACCGGCTCTGCCGGTGGTACATGCCGATGGCGGTCGCCTTCGCCGCCGGTCTCGGGAACAGCAGCTGCCGCCGATGGCCGACCACCGCGGTTTCCCGAAGCTCTGCACGGCCGCCACCCGGGAACCACAGGTCCCCAGCCACCGCCGTACGCGCCAACACCAGCGCCCCCACGGGCACACCCCGCCCGATGTCGAGCAGCGCCGGGTAGCCGCGTTCGTGCGACGCCATGTCGGGTCCAGAGAACCCGACCGAATCGGTACCGCCATGGTTGTGGATGGCGAGATAGGCGAGGCGCCGATCCCTCGCACGCAGTATCCGGCCTTGAATGTATTCGGCCTTCAGCATGCGGTAGCCGCGCCTGCCCGGCACGTAGTGCACGCCGTCCGTAGCCAGATGGAGCTCCCGCGCCACCAACCTCAAGCCCCGATCGGACTCGCAGATGCCGGCGAGAATCACCGCCCCGTGTTCGTCCCCATCGCCCGGGAACAGGTGCCCATGCAATTCCTCGTACATCCCCGCCGGAATGCTCATCCGCCACGGCTTCATGCCTGTTCCTTCATCCACTTAACGACCTTCAGCAGCTTCAGCGCCGCCGTGTCCGTCGCCGGGTTCAGGCGATTCGAGCGCCGCGAAATCTGAATCGCCGGATCGTCCCGGAACGTCGCCCCGCCGAAACCGCTGCCCAGACCGCCGCCCCCGGCGCGCGCTAGGTCGCCATTGGTGAAATGCGGGTACACGTCGGCGTAGGGGTACTGGTAGGTAATGTGGAATCCGATCCACACCTTGTCCTGGACGAAGGGACTGCCCAGCGGAATGTCTCTCACCACCACCACCGCCCCGCCGGATCCGTCCGGATGCACCTCCACTCCGCACGCCTCGAACGTGCGCCGAATCTCCTCGATGGCCTGCGCCACCGCCGCCCTCACGTCGCTCACGAGTTGTCGTCGTTCTCGATCGCGAGGAACCGTTCGCCGGCGCTAACCACGATCACTTCGTCGTCCCCGATCAGCGTCGTCTTCCCGCCGCCGAGCTCGATGCTCAGCACAAAGTCCTCCTTGATGCTCACGTTCTGCTCGACCGCGACCTTCTTCACCCGCGCGCCGGTCTGCTCCGCGCCTTCGAGCACCACCGGTTTATCGTTCACCGACACCTCCACCTTGGCATTCTTCTCGACCGCCACGAACCGCTCGCCCGCGTGCACCGCGATCTTCTCGTCGTCCGCCACGGGCTTCGTCTTCCCGTCAGGGAGTTCGACGCCCAGCACGAAGTCGTCCCCGATCTTCACGCCCTGCCGGATGGCGGCCTTCTTCACGCTCGCCCCCGTCTGCTCGGCGCCTTCGAGCACCTCCGGCTTGTCGTTGACCACGACTTCGACCTTGCCGTCGTCGCCCACCCTCTTCACTTCAGCGCTATCCGCCATTGTCGTCACCTCTTTCAATGTTGGCGTTCAATTGCTAAAATGCAATTTATGATATGTGACCATGAATTGCAAGAGTGAAATTAGACGTGGACGGTCGCACAGCACGATTCGACGTCGCGGCGCTGCATGCCGCGCTCGACGCCCAGCGGCGTTCCTGCGGCCTCGCGTGGAAGGATGTCGCCGACGAGTCCGGCGTCAGCGCCTCCACGCTGACCCGCCTGTCCCAAGGCCGTCAGCCCGACGTTAACAGCCTCGCGGCGCTTACCGCCTGGCTCGGCATTTCAGCCGACGACTTCATGCGGTCCGAGCGGGCCGAACGGTTCGGCGCTCCCGCCCCCCTGGCCCAGATCTCCTCCATCATCCACCGGGATCCCAACCTCAACCCCGAGGGCGTGGTCGCGCTGGAAGAGATGATCAAGGCGACCTACGCCCGCCTCCGGATCGACAGGAGAGACCACCGACCCCCGAGCTATCCTGTAAAGCGATGACCAAGAATCGCAGCAGCCCCACTCTCTGGACCCCGCAGGCCCAGGTACTGCGTACCGTCCGCCTTCGACACGCGGGTACAGCCGATCAGCATGGTTGTTCCTTAAACGCTGCTGGTTTGCGAAACGCAGCCGACAAGCCGCGCCACACCACGACTCTACGTGCCGCAACCCGTTCCGAAAACAACGCTTCACAATCCCTCCTGCGCCACGAGAGACACACCAGGCAACGCCCAACCTCCAACCGGGACAGTCTCCGCATCGCGGAGGCCCTTCCCGAGCCATACCGTGCAGGCTCTTGGTGGCCCGGCCACGCGTGTTGCCTCCCACGACTGCCCGTCCCTAGGGCCGCCGTCGCGTCTCCCAGTCAAGCCCCCGCTTTGTGGACTTCCGGGGCCTCCGGCGAAGCGTCCGCATGAGAACCTCGATGCCAGCCCAGGACCTCGGCGCTAACACAAGCCACAAGGCCATCGTGACGCTGTCGATTCGACAGCCATGCATTACAATCTCATGCACGACTCGACTTGACCGGTTGACCAACATGGCGAACCACCTCGTTCAGGCGCGCATCGACAAGGAAATCAAGGAGGAGGCCGCCACGGTTCTGGCCGCCATGGGGCTTACCGTTTCCGACGCGGTCCGTCTGCTGCTCACGCGCGTGGCCAAGGAAGGGGCGCTGCCGTTCGCCCCGCTCGTGCCGAACGCAGAAACCATCGCCGCCATGAAAGAAGCCCGCGCGGGCAACTTGGCCCGGTTCGACGACGTGCACAGCCTCTTCGACGATCTCCATGCGGAGCATTGAGCGAACGCGTGCGTTCAAGCGCGACTGCAAGCGGAAGTTCCGAGGACGCTACGGCAATCGCCCCTCCGAACCGGCTAAACGCCGGGTCGAAAGATGTCACTCAATACGTGATTGGTTGGTTGAAGGGCTTGCCACAACTCCGTTCAACCCTTCGTTAATCGCCATCGCCAAGTCTTGCCCGTGATTCCTCGTGTTGTCCGTCACAACGACGCGAGCCCCTGTCGCTCTCACGTATTCAAGGGTCTCGGTGAAATCCGCATGGTTGGACATCGCCACGCTGTACGACCGATCCGAATACGTCATGAGAGGATCATCGCCGGTGGCCATAAAAGCACTACAGGTGACCGACGTTCCACCGCCCTCAAGCTCGTTTTTGAAGCCATCGCCCTTCGAGTAGAGCCGAACATACGACCGTTGATTCATCGCATACTCTGCGTCGTTCGATCCGAGTAGAAGTAACGTCCCCACAGCGAAACCGTTTCGCTGGTACACCGACGCTTCCCGAATAAGGCGGTCACTCCCGACTATGGGCACACCAATGTCATCGCCGAGCAGATGCAGGACGCGCTCGACAGTCCCGCGGTATGCCTTTACATGAACCGACCCGTAGCGCAGCCGCCTCTTGACCAACTCTACGAAGGTCTCCTCCGCCTGGGCCTGCGTGTACTCGCGAATGCTACGGGGGCTGCCGTATGTACTGTCCACCACCAACTCATCAACCTGAATCACTTCCTCAAGCGGCCATCCGAAATCGCCGGAGTATCCTACCCGCGTTCCATCCACCAATCGCAACGCGACCTGGCAAGAACCAAGCATGTGGTTCGACGGCAACAGCGTGACTTCCGTACCGTCGTTCAGTTCAACACCCTCGCCTCTGGCGATTGGGAACAGATTCTCCCTGTAGGGCAGATCTGCGTTCTGCTCCTCAATGAGCAATGCTAGCGTCTCAGGGCTCAACAGCACGTCTTGGCAGCCCTTGCTCCGGTCGAATTCGTCCATGTGGTCGTCATGAATGTGAGTCTGAACCCGGAACTCGCGCCCATGCGCGTAGCCATCGCACACGACGTTCTCTCCGAGCAACACTGCGCCGCTGCCTAGGACGTCAACCATGGGAGTCGACATCGCTTGTCTCCTGTTCCAGGACCGCGCACAACCGCTCCTCCAGTTCGTCTGCCTGCATTTCTGCCAGTACCTGCCCTAAGCGGGCATCGCCCACAAGTGCGAACTGTCTTGAGCCGAGACGTCCTGACACCGCCTTGAGCTTCAATGCGGCAATCGTTGACGCGAGCAGGGCGTCCCTCTCCCGCTGCGTCCTTCCGTCGAGAAAGCGAACAAGCGGGTCGCCCCGTACCGTGCCAAGGTAGACATACCTCTTCACCACAGTCGGGCGCATCCCGACCACCTCTTCGACTGCATCCTCCGCGGACTGCGCCGACCGCCTTAGGAGCTGCGCAACTTGGCGCACCTCCTTGCTAGTCATCCCGTGCGCCAACACAGCATTCGCCACCGTCCGCTGGTCCTCACAATCCTTGATCCGGACAATTTCTGTAGCGCACGAAAAGCTTACGACACCCTTGCCGCTTCCCCAGTCGATCAGATGGCGCACATCCTCAGGAAGACCTTGGAGGCTGAGAAACCGTCCGATGCCCGATTCGTCCAGCCGGAGCTCGCGTGCACACACCTCCACCGAATCCCCGGTTGCGCGCGCGCGACCAATACGCAAACCTACCTCAACGGGAGAGTACGGACGCCCTTTCTTGTGCGTTCCGTATCCAACCGATAGCCGAAGGCGTCCCAATTCCAACGCATCCAACCCGGCGAGCATTGGTGAATCCCCTCCTAGCCCAACAGCCCGTGACCGCTCAGCGCCTCCTCGATCAATCCGACCAATGCCTCATCTTGGTTCATGTTCTCCTCCGACGCGTACGCCTGAATCGCGCGATGTGTTGCCGCACTCACGGTTGCAATAACCTGAACGACCCTTCCACCGGTCTTCGCGTCCTCCACCACGTCCTCGATGGGTTTCTCAGGGTTGTCTCGGCGGTCGCGGACGACGTTGTTTCGCTGCACCCCAGTCATGACCTGCATTTCGCGAGCCAGCGTGATCGCGACCTCCGCATTTGGAATCCCATCGTCGTCTTCGGAAGCGTCCTGCGCCTTTAGCGCTACGTTGACGTCAACGACTTCATCGTCGACCAGCTTCTTCAACTCTGGAATCAACCGAGGGTACTTCACGTAGCCTCGAATCTGCTGCTTCGGAAGCCCGGTCGCTTCGTAGACGTCATCCACGCTGGCATAGATGTTGTACAGATACCGAATCCCGTCTTTCAGTTCCTTGCCAGACAACTTGCGTCGGATCAGGTTCTCTGTAATAGAGATGGCTTTCGCCTCGCCTTCCTCGACCCGGCCATCGAGCACCGCCGCCGCGATACTCTCCTTCCCTAGCATCTTGTGCGCAAGGAAACGCCGCTGTCCTACGAGGATCTCCCATTTCCCGGGCTTGCGAGCTTCGCAGACGAGAATGGGTTGAAGAAGCCCTTGGACCGCTATGCTCTCCGCCAGCTCTTCAACGTCCTTGCCAGGTTTGGACAATCTGGCCTGCCCGCGCCCCAGGACCAAGTCGTCCAGCGGTATATCTGTGTAGTCAATGATCTTCGCCATTCCTGATTTTCTCCAAACCAGCAACACTAGGTTGCACTGTCGTTTTCCTCCAGTCCTAGGATCCGCGCGAGTTCGGCCCGCCCAAATCCTCTACTGTGAGACCTCGCTCCTTCCACCACATCGTCGAACAGTTCTGCCTTTTCGTCCAGTATCAACGCTATACGCTCTTCGATCGAGTCCCGAACCACGAAACGAACTACATGCAGCGGCTCTGATCGGTCAAACCGATGCGCACGGTAGATCGCCTGATTCTCTACGGCGGGATTCCACCAGCGGTCAAATAACACCACATGGGATGCCTCGCCTAGGTTTAGGCCGACCCCACCCGCCCGTAGAGACACCAGAAGAGCCCTGGGGGTTACTTCCGTGCGAAAGCGCTCCATGACAGCCCGCCGCTCTTCCATGTCCATCGACCCAACGACGAGCTCGTGCTTTATCGACAATCTCTCAGCGAGCCACTCCAAGGTTTTCACGAACTGCGAGAACACAATGATGCGCGCAGTCGTCCCAGCCGAATCGACGACGGTCTCAAGGGCCTCAAGTTTCGCCGACCTGCCGCTCTGGATGTCTTGGTTGCAGATACCCTTAAGCCGTGTGATGAGCCCCAACATCGCCGCGCCTTCCGCTCCCTCCCTGCGGCCAACATAAGAATCTCGCGTCGCCCAGAGCGCTTCGTAGCGAGCCCGCTGGCGTCCTGCGAGCTCAAGCTGCATATCCTGAACGATCACTGGGGGCAGCTCACTCCGCACGTCACGTTTTCGACGCCGCAGCATGGACTCCTCTAGCTTCCTTGCGATTCCACCCCTTGTTGGATGCGGCCCGAATCCGGGATCCAAAAACCCGAGAATCGTTGCGACGTCGTTAAGGTTGTTCTCCAGAGGCGTCGCCGACAACGCCCACGAGCGACTTCGCGGCAACAATCGACACGCCAAGGAAGTCGCCGAGTCCCTGTCCTTGATCCGCTGCGCTTCATCCAAAACGACCAGATCGAACGTGCCGCTCGGTATCCGGTCGATGCCGTCGCTCCGCACTTGTTCGTACGATCCGACTAGGACGGGTACGGGCAACGCGTACAATGCGTCGCGGTCATGCGCGTCCCCCTCCAGTCGCCGGGCCGCTATCCCAGGCGCCCAGATCGACAACTCCGCCATCCAGTTCAACGTAAGCGACGCTGGCGCGACGATTAAGACGCGGTCCACATCGCTCGATGTCTCGAGCAACAGCGCAAGTGCCACGGCCGCCTGGACCGTCTTTCCGAGCCCCATCTCATCGGCGAGCAGGGCCCCCGGCGAACGGAAAAGAAACGAGACTCCTTCCCACTGGTATCCGTGAAGAGGCGCTGGCACACCGATACGACTCTCCGCCACATGCCGCAGCTTTTCAATCTCGCCCGTCACCTTCGCGCTGACACACCGACAGTCCGCGACCATTTCATTGTGGCCACCTGGTTCTCTTCCCTCGCAGCCATCCGTTCAGACTCGGGTAAGGTGCATGCACTTCGCCTATTCCCACGATGACCCCGACCGCACGGCGACCGATTTGCCCACACACCATAGGCTCGACGTAGTCTAAACAGATTGGGTCAGTCCGCTCCTGCCCGCAGGCATCGCGGCCAGATCATACCGACCCGGCTGCCGGCAATGCCAATTCCCGTCGTGAGCAAGAGCGTGTTCCGAGGTACCGGCGACGTCTGAGCCGAAGACCCCGCCTTGGCAACGCCGCCGCCGTCCACCTGCTCGGGCAGACCACCCGTCGCGCGACGTCTTCACGGCGTGCCCAGCCAGCGGCCCTCCATGTGGAGTTTGGCGACCATCGGGGAGTCGGCGCCTATGCCGTTCGACACACCCGACGCCCGAGTGTATTCTGCGTCAAAAGCGGGGCCACGCCCCTTGGCCAGAGACTCAAAGAGACGAGCGACTCCTGTGCGGGAAGACCTTGCCCTCGTGGCGGCGAAGAGCCCAAGATCCCTCGGCCCGCCCGCCATCCTCGGTATCCGGCTTTGCCACAGCACCCTCTCCGTTCGATCGCTCCAGGCTCGCCCTAAGGCATCGCTAAGATGACTGACGCCGCCGAGGGTATCTACCTGGACTACGCAGCGACCACCCCCGCCGACCCCGAGGTCGCCCACGGGATTGCGGACCTGCTGACCCGACAGGGCATCTTCGGCAATCCCCACTCGACATCCCACCGGTTCGGCCAAGCCGCCCATCAGGCCGTCGAGGCCGCTCGGCGCGAGGTTGCACAGCTGATACGTGCGGACGACGACGAGATCATCTGGACCTCCGGCGCTACCGAAGCCATCAATCTCGCCCTAAAGGGCGTCATGCTGTCCCCCAACGCGCGGGGCGGACACCTTCTCGTGTCTGCTCTCGAACACAAGGCCGTCCTCGACACCGCCGACTGGCTTTCCCGACACGGCGTCGAGGCCGAACGTCTGCAGCCGGGCGACGGCGGATTGATCACCCCCGCATTGGTCCGCTCACATCTTCGGAGAGACACCGCCCTCGTCTCCATCATGCACGTCAACAACGAGGTTGGCACCATTACCGATGCGGCCGAGATCGCCAGTGTCGTGCACGCCCACGGTGCGCTGCTGCATGTCGATGCCGTTCAAAGCGTCGCGCGTCTCCCGGTCGACGTCTCGCTTATGGGGGCTGACCTCCTATCCCTCAGCGGGCACAAAATCTACGGACCCAAAGGCGTAGGCGCGCTATACGTGCGTCGCGCCATCCGTCATTTAGTTGAAGCCCAGACTCACGGCGGCGGACAGGAGGGGGGGCTTCGGTCTGGTACAACCCCAACCCACCAGGTGACGGGGCTCGGCATCGCGGCCCGACTTGTACGCGAACGGCTCCACGCGGACGCCGCCCGGATATCGTCAATGGACGAGCGCCTACTCCGTTGGATCAAACAGATCGATGGCGTGACCCTCAACGGCGATCAGTCCGCGCGCGTCCAAGGTATCGTCAGCGTCGCCTTCCGCGATGTCGAAGCGGAGTCGCTGATGCTCGCCTTGGGCGACATCGCGGTCTCAGCCGGCTCCGCTTGTACGACGGCGCTGGTCGAGCCCTCGCACGTCCTCCTGGCATTGGGCCTCTCCGAGTCCGATGCACTGTCATCCGTACGATTCAGTCCCGGTCGCCACACTACCGCCCGCGAAATCGATGCAGTTGGGCGCCGCCTGATCGAAGCTGTCACCGCCCTACGGAGTATCGCCGCTTGACTTCGCAACTCATCAACGTCGTGCCGGCGTCCGATACCGTCGATTCGAAGCGGCTGCGGTCACTTCCAACTCGGCTCGACGGCATCAAGGACGTCCTCAGACGCGAATACTGCCGCAAACACCGTCACCCTTGGGTGATCGCCTACTCAGGTGGCAAGGACTCCACCCTGCTCCTGCAACTCTCCTGGGAGGTCGTTGCCGCGCTGGACCCCGCCGAACGTCGCAGGCGAATAGTCGTCCTTGGCAACGACACCCTCGTGGAGTCACCCTTGGTCATCCGGCACCTCCACACCTCCTTGGCCGCCGTCAAGGACGCCGCAACCCGATTCGGCTTGCCGATGGAGTTCCAAGTCACCACACCTGCGATCGACCAGACCTTCTGGGTCAACGTCATCGGCCGGGGCTACATTCCCCCGACGCGGAACTTCCGCTGGTGTACAGACAGGATGAAGATTCTCCCGACCAGTCGACTCCTTCAGCAGATCGTACGCGAACATGGCGGTACGATCCTTTTGGTCGGGACGCGGCGCAGCGAATCACAGAACCGAAGGCGCGGTATGGATCGACGCAAGGTCTCCGCTGCGAAACTGAATGCCCACTCCTCCGTCGAGGGCTGCCGCATGTTTGCTCCCCTCGCTGACCTAGCCGACGACGACGTGTGGATGGTACTGATGCAACGACCTCCCCCCTGGGGAGACACCCACCGGAAGCTCATATCGCTGTACCGGCAGGCCGGCGGGGGCGAGTGTCCTCTCGTGATGTCGAGCGAAGACGCGCCATCCTGCGGAAGTTCGTCGCCACGGTTCGGATGCTGGACTTGCACGGTCGTCGCCAAGGACCGCAGCCTACGTGGACTCATTGACTCCGGTCACGATGAGGCAATCTACCTCACAAGCCTCTACGATTTCCGTGAGTGGCTTATCGCACTTCGCGAGGACGATACCAATCGCCTCCCCGTCAGGCGCGACGGCAATCCACGCCGTCGAGCCGACGGCTCCCAAGTCTTCGGTCCGTTTTCGCTCCCGGTTCGCCGCGAGATTCTGGACCGACTTCTTGCCCTCCAGAAAGAACTCGACGTCTCCCTGATCAGTCCCGCGGAAGTCGAAAGTATCGAAGACGTCTGGTGGCGTGACGAGATAACTGAGGCAGGACGACTGGCACTCCAACAGTCCGTCGCCGACGCATGACCCAAGTCACCGCGGAGGTGCTCCTTGTCTCGGAGCTCTTTAGCACGGGTAGGTTCGCCGTGCCCTGGCACCAGCGTTACTACGACTGGACCACCGAGCAAGTCGGCGAGCTTCTCATCGACCTAAAGGAGGCCCTTGACGAAGACCGCTCAAGCTACTTCCTTGGATCCATCATGCTGGTCCCAGACAACGCGCACTGGCAGATCAATGACGGCCAGCAGCGTCTGATCACTCTGTCGCTCCTCATCGCCTCCCTTTGCCGCCGGTTCGCAGCTCGTCGTAGGACAGACGCCGCGCGCGAGCAACTCGCGCTGCGCTTGCTGTTCGACCGTCCAGATACCGCCGTTACCGACCTCGCCGACACTGCCAGAGATACGCCGCGCATCCGCCCGCCCCGCCAAGACCGGTCTCGCTTCACGCAGATCATCCGCGGCCACGACATCGGCACAAACGGCAAGATGACGTCTGCTTGGAATGAAATCGACATCTTCGTCACCGCCTTGAACCAACCAACCGCGCGCAAGTTCTTCGAATTCCTCACGAACAACGTCGAGATTGGCGTGCTCTACGTGCCACGGACGGAGGACGCCAACGCTGTGTTCGAAGCACTCAACGGCAGGGGCAAGCAACTGGACGCCGTCGATCTCATCCGCAACCACCTCTACTCCTACTTTACCGACCCGTCCGACGCCGAACGGCGCTCGACGGTTCACGAAAACCTTGAGGCTGTGATCCTCAGCAATCGCACCCCGAGACGCACGCAGGACTACTTCCGCTGCTACTTCCAGTGCCGCTTCGGATATCTCCAGAAGAACCGCTTCTACCGCGAGACCCGACAGAAGATCCGCCGACGCCGAGGACGCGCCAATACCGGCGACTACGTTTATGCGCTGGTCAACGACCTCGCCGATCGCCGCTTCGTGGAGTTATTTCGCACGATTACCGCCACCAACCCCAGCCCGGAGTTCCTCTCTTCGTTCATGCGGGCGTCGTCAACAACCCAGAACAAGCGGAACCTTCCCGTGCTGCTCGGCGAACTGCGAGGCTACAAAGTGGCTCACCCCCTCGTGTTCGCCCTGCTTCGCAAGTTCGTCGAAGCCAACGGCGAACGGCGGCGGGTCATTGCTCGGGCCGCACACCGCTGCATTGGGGACCTCGCCTCTTTCGTAGTCCGCGTCTCGTTCTGCGAAGCGAAATTCGAACCTTCAAAGTTCGAAACCGCGTTCGCTAACTGCGCGAACCGAATCACCGGCGCCTCGTCGGCTTCGGCGCTCGACATAAGCCCCGACCTCGGCGAGTGTGACGAGCGCCGCGTCATGGACGACACCCGTTTCGCGTCGCAGCTTGCCGAGGTCGAGCTCAAGGACCCCAAGCGCGCCAAGCGCCTGCTTTTCGGCGTGAACGCCATCCAAGATCGCGAAGCGCGCGCCCTCGACTTCGACGGATGCAGCGTCGAGCACATCCTCCCGCAGTCTGACTCGTACTGGCCCGGGTGGCAGGGCTTCGCGGACGTCGACACCGACATCGGTAATTGGGTGAACCGAGTCGGCAACCTCACGCTCCTCGGGGACAGCGACAATTTCGCCCGCCGGCAGTTCAACGCAAGCTTCGACGCCAAGCGCAACGTGTTCGCTGATAGTCCGTTCCTGATCACGCGCAAACTCGCGCCTATCGAACAGTGGACGCCCGACCGCATAGTCGCGCGTTCCAAGCAACTTGCGGGAGCCGCAGCGCGGGTTTGGTCCTTCTCCCAACCGCCCCGAAGGGCGTAGGTTCTCGCCCCGGGGCGACGTTCCGCTCTGCCCCTTAACGGCCGTACATCGCCGGAGGTCACATGAACGACAACCCTCCCGAGCGCGCGACAGGCGAGCGTCCCCGTGGTCGCCCCGGCAACGTCTCGGCGCCATGACGGCACCTTGCTACCAAAGCCTCGCGTGGGTGTACGCGTGCCTCCGAGCCACCGGTCGCGGCAAACACGTCGGTAGCTACAGCTACTACCACGTCTCGCTGGTGGATCGCTGTCCCGGCGTCACCGCTTCTCTCTTGGACGTGTGCGACCGACTCCGCGCCCAACCAACACGCTACAACGTGCTCAAGCTCAACAGGCAATCTCGCGTCAGTTTCCTCGACTACGAGGAGTTCTCCGCAACGTTCCCTACGCTCCGCTCAGCCTTAACGTGCGACCTCGACAGGATGACCGCCCGTCACATCATTTACGCCTCCACCGGCAACCCACCCGTCCTGCACCGCAAGGAGCTCCTCCTCCCCACCGACCACCCACTCGTTCCCGATGCCGTTCGACTCACCGCGTCCCTTGAAAGCCGGGGTGCCTTCGCAGACACGAGCCGCATCGGCACGCGCGACGGTTGGACGACCACGCTCGCCGCCCTCGGGCTCCATTTGCCCCTGCAAGAACCATGACTACATCGCGACCGACTATCGAGCGTCAGCGCACGGCGCTCCGCCGTTCAACCCTCTCCCGCCCCCTTCAAGCCCTTCTGCGGCTCGGGTTTCTCGACGGCACCCACTCTGTCTTCGACTATGGCTGTGGTCGTGGCGACGATCTTCGTATGCTCGCCGACATGGGTATCTCCGCCGACGGGTGGGATCCCGTCTATCGGCCCAGCGGACCCAAACGTGCCGCCGATATCGTGAATCTTGGCTTCGTGCTCAATGTGATCGAGAGTCCCGACGAGCGCCGCCGGACCTTGACAGACTCCTTCTCGCTAGCGCGAGAGTTCCTCATTGCCAGCGTCATGCTCGGTTACCAGAGTCGGCGCGAACAATTCGCCGCCTACCAAGACGGTATCCGCACACAGCGCAACACCTTCCAGAAGTACTATACGCAGGACGAGTTTCGCTCATACCTCGAAAGCGCTCTGGACGCCCATGCCATCCCCGTGGCACCTGGCGTTTGCCTAGTCTTCCGCGATCCGGTCGACGAGCAGTTGTTCCTACTCGCCCGACAACAGGTGAGGCGCCAGTGGCGCCTTCTGCGACGCGCCCCCGCCAGCGACGCCGTTGCTGCCATGATCGACCGCCACCGTGAACAGATCGACACCTATTGGCTGACCGCACTCGAACTCGGTCGTCCGCCATCACCCGTAGAGTGTCCTCAAGCCGAGCCTCTCGTGCGCCTAGTTGGCCCATGGCGCCGCGTCCACGGCTGGGTTTCGCGGTTCTTCGACCCTTCCGAACTCGAAGCCGCCGCAATCGCTAGGCAGGAGGACCTTCTGGTCTACTTCGCACTCGGCCACTTCCGTCGTCGAGCAATATACCGCCAGTTCCCCGACCGGCTAAAACGCGACGTCCAGGTCTTCTTTGGCAACATCACCAAGGCGCGATCGGCTGGCAAGCGGGCGCTATTCGCCGCCGGCGACGCCAAACGCGTCACTGAGGCCGCCGAGTATTGCCACCACCAGCTCAATATCGGGCGGCTCAACGACCATGATTTCACCTTCCACCAATCCGTCCTGTCTGACTGCCTGCCCCTAATCCGCGTCTACGTGGGTTGCGCCCTTCAGCTCTTCGGAGATGCTGGATCGGTTGATCTCATCAAGGTTCACCTCCAATCAGACAAGGTCACCTTCCTCGTCTATGACGACTTCCGCGCTTCGACCCCGCTCCTAGTTGAGCGCGTAAAGGTCGACTTGCCGCGCCTCAGCGTAGACTTCTACGATTACGTTGGGGAACACGAACCACAACCGCTCTCAGAGGATCCGTCTGAGTTCTACCAGCGGTAGTCCCCTAGTGACCAAGGTCCTCACGATCCATTACGAGGCTAGGATTGCGCACGCACAATGCTGTCTGGAAGCCTCGCGCGTGGCCGACCTACGGATAGTCCATACTCCTGTCGCAGCCTCTCCGAGTCCTCTTCTCCAAAGCCGAACATGTGTTTCAGCAAACGGGTCGCCAAGCCAAGCCCCTTCCCTCGCATCGTCTGCCGCCGAGTATCCCAAATCACGTCTGCGTAAGGCGGTGCTGCAAGATCGAATGGCAATTGCCGGGCTAAGTCCAACGCTGCATCCATGCCACCTGCGCTTGCTATGGCTGCTATAGCGTTCGCATACACCTGCTGTCCCACGGGTCGAACCAGAACGTTCCGCTCCTCCGAGCTGCGTGCCAGCTGGGCGATCCCGCTTGCGGCCCCGCCCTCCAGATATTCCCCCAGCCGGGCGTTCGCCCGCGCCAGCCCTTCGAAGTACGCCACCGTCCTCCGGTAGTAGTAGTCAATCCTAGGCTCTGGCAACCGCACGCTTGCTGCGTCCTTCAGTTCTGCCCGTTCCTCTGACGTCTGCGCGAGCGCCTTCGACAAGATTCTTCGGATTACGTCGTAAAGCGTACCTATTGAACAAAGCGCACTCGCGTTCCCCGCGATGGTGTTGTTGAACTGCTCAACATCGATCTGACCTCGCGAAAACCAAGCATGTTCGTCTACCAGGCGGCGTGACAAAATGGCGGCAAGGTTCACCTCGTCGAGTATGATTATGTCGTTGGTGGCCACGGGAACCGCGCGCTTTTTGAGGTCTACGAACAGTCGCCTGGTTCGAGACACCCCTGCCGCGTCATTCGCGTGTGGCACGAATAGAACTGTCATAATGTCATCACCGATTTCGTCACCTTCCGCCAAGGCTCTGCGTATCCCCGTCAAACGGGTGCCAGACCGGTTCACCTCCGTGTATGCCGACCACGATCGAGTTGAAAAACCGCCTTTGGTTATCGCGTAGATAGGCTGCGATGGCGACGGCGCGATTCCTTCGCCCAGGTCCTGTGTCCTGCAGCTCGCGTTGTATGCGGTCGCTTAGTCGCTCGTTGGAATGCAATTCACGGGCATATCGTACACGTTCTTCCACCTCGGCCATTGGCTGAATCACTCTGCCACGTCACGAGCAGCTTGGCGCCGTCGTTGTCGTCAAAGAACGTGGCTCTGGTCCCGCGACCGGGAACGGCCCTGCCGGCAAGGCGCACTCCTGTCACCCGCTCCGGTTCCCGCGCCACCATCGCCGCAGGGCCCGCCTCGACCCCTTGATCGAAAAGGCACTCGGCCACCACGTTGGGGTGCACGCCTCGTTCTAGGAGCACTTCCGCCGTACCCCGCCAAGTCTTGCCCGCGACCGTCGCCTCCACGCTCGGCGAGGCCAGGACGGCCTCTTCGCGGTCGTCAGCCATGCTCGTCGCTCCGTTGTCCAGTCGCTGATTCGGATACTGTACATAAAGCCAGTTAGATAGAGCAATGCCTGATCGGAGCGCGAGGGTCCGCGCCCGGGAGTCCGGGCGCTCAGCCGCTGCGCGGCCATGCCGGCTTGAAGATCCCCCGCCGTCTTCCTTTGGGGTGCGCCGCCTTCGGCACGCGCTCTAGTCGGCTTCGCCGACCCGAGCCCGCTAGCGGTCTCGGCCCGTTCGGGTCACGATCGCTGGCGCCTGGCGCGCTCCGCTTGCCCGCCCCAATCGGAAGTCCCGGTCACACCCCCGCCAATCGACACCTCGACGTACAGCGCACCTGACTGCCCACAACGCCCAGCTCAGGAGTCTCCACCTCCAGCCCCACCCGGCGAACGGACAGCGCAGGGAGCATGGCGCCTCCCGGCGACGGCGCTCAAGGCCATGCCCTGCGGGCGGCGCTAGCGCGCCGGCCTTGACGCCGGCGCCGGAACCGGCGCCACGGCGAACGCGTGTCCATTCGCCCTGCAGGAGGGAACCCGCACCATGCCTTCGCGCAACGCGGCCCGCCGCGCCCAGCTCGAACTCTGGGCGCCACACGAACTGCCCGTCACGCACCGGCGCTGCCCCGAGTGCCTCGGCGTGTACCGCGTCGACAGGGGCTGCCTGTGGTGCGCCTCGGGAGGCCACGCCCGCGCCGAGGCGGCGCGCTTCGCCAACGGCTGGCTCGTCGCGCAGTTCCCGTGGGCGGCGCGCACCATGCCCCGGGCGTGCTACGCGCGATGACCCGGCTTTCCGGACGAATGGACCGTCCACCCAATAGCCCGTTCCGGGCGCACCGGCGCCCCAACCAAAGGAGAAACCATGCGAATCGCAGTGAAAAGCGCAGGTGGCATCACCGAAGCCTTCATCCACGTCGAGAACGCCGGGGAGGGCGCGAAGGCGGCCGCCAGGCAGATCGCCGAGGACTACGCCCTGCCCAGCGACATCGAGCTCTGGTCCGACAACCCCGACGGCGGCCCGGCTCGCAAGCTCGGCGAACTCCGCTTCGTCGCCGTGGACAGAAACGGCGACGTCGTGGAACTCGACTGAGTCCCCCGATCGCACCGCGACACGCGCCGGGCGCCGCGAACGGCTCGCCGCCACCCTCGCGCCCGTCGGACGCGCGGCGTCAAGGTCAGGCCCCCTTCGGGGGCGGCGCGTCGCGCCGACCTTGACGCTCCCGCCGCCGGTCGCGTGCGCGTTTGTCCGAGCCATCCGCTATGCAACCAAGGAGATTCCATGCAGAAGGCAACCGACACCGCCGCCACGCCCGAGACGCGGCTCATTCCGCTCAGCAAGCTGCGCCACGACGACCGCAACGTGCGCGGGGAAGCCGCCGACCCGGCAACGGCCCAGGCCGACGCCGAGCTCGTCGCCTCGATCCGCGCCCACGGGCTGCTCGAGAACCTCGTGGTCACGCCGCGCAGCAAGACACTGTTCGGCGTCGCGGCCGGCGCGCGCCGACTCCGCGCCCTGAACGCGCTCGCGGCCGACAAGCACATCCCCAAGAACCACCCGGTGCCCTGCCTCGTCATCGACGGCGACGCCGCCGCCGAGTCCTCGCTCGCCGAGAACGCCGTGCGCATCGCCATGCACCCGGCGGACCAGGTCGTGGCGTTCAGCCGCCTCGCGCGCGAGGGCGCCACGAGCGAGCAGATCGCCGCCCGCTTCGGCGTCGCCGAGCGCACCGTGCAGAAGCGCGTCCGCCTCGGCGGCCTGCCCGACGAGATCATCGCGGCCTACCGCCAGGGCCGCATCAACACCGACACGGCCGAAGCCTTCGCCGTCACGGCGGACACCGAGTTCCAGCGCAACATCTTCAAGGCGCTCGAGGACTCCGGGCAGCTGTACGGCCACGCCGTGCGCCACGCCATCGGCCAGCGCCGCACCCGCTCCGACGCGCCCATGGCCCGTTACGTCGGCCTCGACGCCTACCGCGCCGCCGGGGGCACGATCGAGGATCCGCTGTTCGAGGACGACTACGTCGCCATCCTCGACCCGGACCTCATGGAGGAGCTCGCCCTGCAGAAGCTGAACGCGGTCGCCGCGACCTACGCCGACGCCTGGAAGTGGACCGCGGCACGGACCGAGTTCACCTGGATGGACCAGCAGGACCACCTGATCGCCGACGCCGACGAGCGCGCCGAGTTCACCCACGCGGAGACCGCGGCGCTCACCGAGGCCGAGGAGCACATCGAGCAGGCGAGCGGCCAGCTCGACACCTTCGACAGCCAGATCGACGCCGACGGGCGCCGGGAGCTCTGGTCCATCGTCACCCGCGAGCAGAACCGCTACGCCGAGATCGAGCGCGCCCGGGCCGACCGCGACGCGTACTCGAAAACCGTCCGCGCACTGAGCGGCGTGGTCGTCGCGCTCGACCGCGAAGGCAACCTCGAGATCCACCGCGGACTGGTCCGCGCCGAGGACGCCGCCGCCTACCGCGCCGCACGCGCCGGAGAGGCGCGCAACGGCGCCAACGGCAGCGTCGCCGCGCCCGGCGTGCCCAACGGCACCGACGCCGCGACCCCCGCCAAGAAGCACGGCGGCTGGACCGACGCGCTCCGGAACGACCTGCGCATCATGCGCACCGCGGCCGTGCGCCGCGCGCTCGCCCGCGATCCGGCGGTCGCCGCGGACCTGATCGGGTTCGTGCTGGCCCGCCTCGTCGGGTTCGGCCGCCGCCGCGCCGGCTACGAGACGCCGATCCTCGCCATCCGCGGCGAGTACCAGGGCGTCTACGCCTCCGACGCCATGAAGGCGAGCGAGACCATGAAGCACCTCGAGCCGGTGCCCGCGGTGGACCTCGGCTGGCTGGCCGAAGAGGACGCCGCCGCGTCGTTCCGCGCCTACCGCGCGCTGCCCGACGACGACCGCGCCAGCGTGCTCGCGCATGCGGTCGCCTCGCTCACGGTGCCGCGCCTGGCCGACGACGCCGACGCCTCCGCCGCGCACGAGGAGGCGGTGCGCAACCTCGGCCTCGACTTCCCGGTCGAACTCGCCGCCGTCGGCGCGGCGCCGTTCGATGCGGATCTGGTCTGGAACCGCATGAACAAGGGCCTCATCCTCGGCGCCGCCGCGGCCGCGCTCGGCGACGACTGGGCTGCCAAGCACAACGGGCTGAAGAAGAAGGACCTCGCGGGCGCGGCAGCGGAGGCGTTCCGCCGCGATCCGACCCGCGACCCCGACGTGGACGCCGCCGCCGTGCGCTGGCTCCCGCCCGGATTCGCGCCGGTCGATGCAGACGGCCACGAGGCGGCCCAGCCGACCGCCGCGGCTCCGGCCGACAAGGACGCCGACAACGACCCGGAGCCCGGCCAGGCCGCAGCCGAAACCGAGCCCGGGACGGGCGACGCCTCCCCGGAAGCACCGGCTTCCGCGACCGCGCCGGACACGCCGACGGCGGACGACGATCCCGCCGCCGGCAGCGACGGCAACGGCGCGCTGCCCGCGTTCCTCGCCTCCTCCTGACGCTCCTCCCTCCGCGCCAGGGAAGGCGCGGATCCCCTCGGCCCGGCCGCCACGGACGGCGCGCCGGGCCCCTTGTCCTCCCCGCCCGAACCGCTCCCGGTCCGCCGCCGCCCGCCGCAGAACCCAAGGGGACGCTCGCGGCGTCCCGCGCGGCTTTCCCGGACTTCACCTATCCCCGGCACCCCCGGCGGGCCTTGCCCGCCGCGCGGCGGGCGCGCGCCGGATCGTTGCGCGTACGCCCGCCGTCCCGCAAGGCCGGAGCCCTGGCGGGAGGCGCTGACGCGCCTGCCTTGCGGGCCGCCGGTCGCCGCGCCTGTTGGGGCGCGACCCCACCGCTGTGGTGACGACACCGAGGAGCCCATGACCCCGCAAGACCCCGCCCAGTCCCTGTTCGACCTGATCGGCGATCCCGCCGCCGAACCGGCCCCGCCCCCGAGACCCGAGCCGGGCCGGGCCGTCGCCGAAGCCGCCCGCAACCTCGTATCCGTCCTGGAGGCCGGCCGCCCACTCGCCGCGCCCATCGTCACCACGGCCCTGCACGACGCGTGGCGCCGCCTCGAGCCCTCCGGACGTTCATGGAACTCCAAGCTCTGCTACGACGCCGCCGAGGCCGCCACCGTGCTGTTCCTGCGCCGCTACGGACGCGCGATGCGCGACCAGGCGGCAACCCCGGAGGCGCTCCTCGCCATGGTCGAGCGGGTCGCGGCGCTGGAGCCCACGCACTCGCACCGCAGCGAGCACCAGGTCGCCTTCGACCAGTTCTCGACGCCGCTCGCGCTCGCCTGCGCCGCGTTCCTGGCGGCGGACGTCCGCCCGGACGCCACCGTGCTCGAACCCTCCGCCGGGACCGGCGTGCTCGCGGCGCTCCCCGCCGCCGTGCTCGACGACCCGGCGCGCCTGTTCCTGAACGAGCTCTCCCCGGTGCGGCACGCCCTGCTGGCCGCGATCTACCCGGACGCGTCCGTCTCGAAGCACAACGCCGAGCACATCCGCGACCGCCTGCCGCGCGTCCGTCCCGACGTCGTGCTGATGAACCCGCCGTTCGCCGCGCGGCCGACCGTCGGCAAGCGGCAACGCCACGTGGACCTCAAGCACCTCAGGTCGGCCTACGCGGCGCTCGCGCCGTGCGGGCGGCTGGTCGCCGTCACCGGCGCCAACTGCATCCCCGAGTCCACCGCCTGGCGCGACGCCTTCGGCTCCGGCGCGACCGCGCCGCGCATCCTGTTCGCGGTCCGGGTTCCGCGCCGGGTCTACCAGCGGCGCGGCACCGGCGTCGAGACCCGCCTCGTCGTCCTCGAGCGCGCCCCGGCGGCGCCCGCCGACCGCTATCCCGCCCTCGACCCCTTCGCCGTCGCCGAGGACGCGGCGGACCTGGTGCGCCGCCTCGCCGCCCTGCCGCCCCGCCTGGCGCTCGATCCCGAGCCGAAGGACCTCGCCGTCGAGCCCGTCTCCCGCGACGACGCCGGGCGCGCCGACGGCTCCTGGTCCCCTTGGTCGCCGGTCTCGTTCCGCGTGCCGGGCGCGACGGAGCACCCGACGCCGCTGGTCGAGTCCGCCGCGATGGCCGACATCGCGCCCCCGGCACCCGGCTACCGCCCCCTGCTGCCGCCCGCCCTGGTCGCCGACGGCCTTCTGTCAGACGCCCAGCTCGAGAGCGTCGTGCTCGCCGGCGAGGCGCACGACCGCCTGCTGCCGACCCGCTACCGCATCGACCCGGACTGGACGCGCGCCATGCCGGTGGACGAGGACGGCGAACTCCTGGACGGCGGCGCGATCGTCGACGGACCCCTCTCCGAGCCGGTCCGGTTCCGCCAAGGCTGGATGCTCGGCGACGGCACCGGCTGCGGCAAGGGACGCCAGGCCGCCGCCATCGTCCTCGACCGCTGGCTGCGCGGCGCCGACCGGGCGCTCTGGATCAGCCAGTCCGCGCGCCTGCTGGAGGACGCCCGGCGCGACTGGCGCGAGATCGGTCGCGACGAACGCGACGTCTTCCCGCTCGCCGACTACCG
Source organism: Acidobacteriota bacterium (assembly GCA_026708265.1). GTDB lineage: Bacteria > Acidobacteriota > Vicinamibacteria > Vicinamibacterales > UBA8438 > JAGWAJ01. The sequence continues at coordinate 51,967 of JAPOVI010000370.1, read as the reverse complement.
ACCCGCGCAGCCGATCCACCGCCGCCGCGGCATCCTGTTCACCACCTACGCGACGCTGCGCACCCCGGCCCGCGGCGACGCCCCGGCGCGGCTCGACCAGCTGGTCGCATGGCTCGCCGACGGCATGGACGAGGAGTCGCGCCACGCCTTCGACGGCGTCATCGTGTTCGACGAGGCGCACGCGATGGCGAACGCCGCCGGGTCGGCGACCAAGCAGCGAGGCGAGGCGAAGCCGTCCCAGCAGGGGCTCGCGGGCTTGCGCCTGCAGCACGCACTGCCGAACGCGCGAATCGTGTACGCCTCCGCGACCGGCGCCACCACCGTCCACGGCCTCGCCTACGCACCCAGGCTGGGACTTTGGGGCGGCGACGCCACGGCGTTCAACGACCGGCCGGACTTCGTCTCGGCGATGGAGCGGGGCGGGGTCGCCGCCATGGAGATCGTCGCCCGGGACCTCAAGGCCCTCGGCCTCTACCAGGCGCGGGCGCTCGCCTACCACGGCGTCGAGATCGACATCCTGGAGCATGCGCTGACCGAGCCCCAGCGCGAGATCTGGGACCGCTACGCCGGCGCGTTCCGGATCATCCACGAGAACATCCACGCTGCGCTGGAAGCGACCGGCGTGACGCAGAACGGCGAGACGCTCTCTCCCGGCGCGAAGTCCGCCGCGATGTCGGCGTTCGAGCAGGCCAAACAGCGCTTCTTCGGCCATCTGCTCGCCGCCATGAAGTGCCCGACGCTCATCAAGGCGATGGAGACGGACCTCGACGCCGGACGCGCCCCGGTCGTCCAGCTCGTCTCCACCGGCGAGGCCCTGCTGGACCGCCGCCTCGCCGAACTGCCGCCGGCCGAGCACGCCGACCTATCCATCGACCTCACGCCGCGCGAGTACGTCATGGAATACCTCGTCCGCTCGTTCCCCACGACCCTGCACGAGGAGACCGTCAACGACGAGGGCAACGTGGTCGCGGTGCCCGTGCGCGACGACGAGGGCCGCCCCGTCGAGTCCCAGGAGGCCGTCGAGGCGCGCGACCTCCTGATCGCCGAGCTCGGCGCCCTGCCGGCCATGCCGTCGGCCATCGACATCCTGACGCACCGGTTCGGGCACGACGCGATCGCCGAAGTGACCGGCCGCTCGCGGCGCATCCTCGCGCTGCCCGCCCCGGGCGGCACGCGGCATGCGGTGTCGAACCGGCCGCCGAGCGCGAACCTCTCGGAAGCCGCCGCGTTCATGGACGGCACGAAGAAGATCCTGGTCTTCTCCACCGCCGGGGGCACCGGGCGCAGCTACCACGCCGACACCGCCTGCGCGAACCAGGCGCGCCGCGTCCACTACCTCCTCGAGCCCGGCTGGCGCGCGGATGTCGCGATCCAGGGGCTCGGGCGCACGCACCGCACCCGGCAGGCCAGCGCGCCGCTCTTCCGGCCCGTCACCACCGACGTCAAGGGCGAACGGCGGTTCATCGCCACCATCGCGCGGCGCCTCGACTCGCTGGGCGCCATCACCCGCGGCCAGCGCGACGGCCAGGCGTCCATGGGCGACGACGCGCTGTTCCGCGCCGAGGACAACCTGGAGAGCCCGCACGCGCTCTCGGCGCTCCGACTGATGTACCTCTCCATCCACAACGACCACGTTCCCGGCTGGCCGGAAAAGCACTTCGAGGAGGCGACGGGACTCGTCCTGTCGGATTCCGAGGGCGGCCTGAAGGACTCCCTGCCGCCGATGCCCCGATTCCTGAACCGCCTGCTCGCGCTGCCGATCGACGAGCAGAACGACCTTTTCGGCCACTTCCAGGCGCGCCTCGACGCCGTGATCCAGGCGGCCAAGGACGCCGGGGTCTACAACCAGGGCGTCGAGGCCATCGCCGCGGACTCGCTCGCCGTCAGGCGCCGCCATCCCGGCCCCGAGGGCACCGAGATCGTCGAGATCGCCCGACGCGACGCGCTGAAGCCCTTCACGTCCGACGCCGCGCTCGACGCCGTGCGGCGCGCCCGCGACGCCTCCGGCAACCGGACGGAATCCATCGGCCTGCTCGTCAACGGCAGTTCCGGACGCCCCGCCGTGGCGCTCCCGGCCCCGTCCGCGGTGCGCGACGACGGCTCGCTGGAGCGCCGCATCCGGCTGCGCCGCCCGAACGACGCGACCATCGTTGCCGAGACCCAGTTCGCGCAGTCGCACTGGCGCGACGCCGCCGAGGACCGCTGGCGGGCGCTGTGGGACGCCGAGGTCGCCGACCTGCCGACGCACCGCGAGCGCACCTTCCATCTCGCCACCGGCATGCTGCTGCGCGCCTGGCACCTGCTGCCGGACGACAACCTGCGCATCCGGCGCCTCGCCACCGACGACGGCGAGCGCCTGATCGGGCGCGTGCTGGAGCCCGAGGAGGCGATGCGCCTGCGCCGCATGGCCGACGCCGCAGTCGCCTTCGAGCTGCCCGCCGAGGACGTCGCGCGCGCCGTGCGCGAGCGGCACGCCCGGTTCGCCTTGGCCAACGGCTGGGAACTCGTGCGCCGTCTCGTGCTCGGCCGCGCGCGCGTCGAGATCCGCGGCCCCGGTCCCCGCGACATCGCGGGCCTGAAGCGCCTCGGCGCGGAGACCGAGATCGTCGCCTGGCAGACCGTGGTGTTCGCCGACGAGCCCCGCGTGCTGGAGCGCATCCTGGCGCGCCATCCGCTCAAGCCCGACGACCCCGCATCCCCCTGAGACCCCGCGAGCCGCCAGGCGGCTGCCGGCCCGCCCTCGCCTCAACGAAACCCCAAGGAGAACCGACATGCCCCGACCCGACGACATCTACGAGAAGATCACGCAGCGCATCATCGAGGACCTGCGCGACGGCACGCCCACCTGGCGGCGCCCGTGGGCGACCGCCGGGCGCGCCGCGGTGCCGCTGCGCCACAACGACGTCCCCTACCAGGGCGTCAACATCCTGCTGCTCTGGTGCGCCGCCATCGACCGCGGCTACGTCTCGCCGCACTGGATGACCTACCGCCAGGCCAGCGAACTCGGCGGCCAGGTGCGCCGCGGCGAGCGCGCCTCGCACGTGTTCTTCGCCAAGACCGTGAAGAAGCGCCCGGACGGCTCCGAGGGCGGTCCCGCCGTCGACGACGAGCCGGACGTGCTGCACGTGCGCCGCGCCTACGCGGTGTTCAACGTCGACCAGATCGACGACCTGCCGGAGCGCTACCGCGTCGAGATCCCCGAAGTGAACCCCGGCGAGCGGCTGGAGCGGTGCGAGACCTGGTTCGCGAACTTGAGCGTCGACATCCGCCACGGCGGCGAACGCGCGTTCTACGCCCCGGCCGACGACTACATCCGCATGCCGCCCTTCGCCACGTTCCGCTCGCCGGAGGCGTACTACGCCGTGCTCGCCCACGAGTGCGTGCATCTGACCGGCGCAAAACACCGCCTCGACCGCGACATGTTCAAGCGCGACGAGGCGTCCGTCGCGCGCGAGGAGCTCGTGGCGGAACTCGGCTCCGCGTTCCTGTGCGCCGACCTCGGCCTCGCCCCGGAGCCCCGCGCCGACCACGCGCCCTACATCGCCTCCTGGCTGAAGGCGCTCGACGGCGACCCGCGGGCCGTGGCCGCGGCGGCTACCCAGGCGCAGCGCGCGGTGGACTTCCTGCACGGCCTGCGGGACGCCGACCGCGCCGAGGCGGCCTGATCGCGCGCCGCGAACCGTGACGAATCCACGCCACCCCCTTCAGGGTCGCGCCGGGGTCGCCCCGACGAGCGCTTGAAATGTTGGCATCCGCCCGCAAAAGGCTTACGGTTGACCCGTGAGCTACGAGTTCGAGTGGAATGCAGCCAAGGCCGAGGACAACCTCCGCAAGCACCGGGTCTCCTTCAACGAAGCCTGCACCGTCTTCGCCGATCCGCTGGCCATGCTGATGCCGGATCCGGACCACTCCGTGGGCGAGGAGCGCCATCTCGTTCTCGGCACGTCGGCCGCGGGGCGGCTGCTCGTGGTGAGCCACGCCGAACGACCGCCCCGCACCCGACTCATCAGCGTGCGCCCGGCAACGCGGAACGAAAGGCAACAATATGAGCAAGGCACCTAGCACACCCCCCGAGGACCGGGACACCATGCGCCCCGAGTACGACTTTTCCGGCGCGGTGCGCGGCGCCACCGCGCGCCGCTACGCCGAGGGCGCCAACGTCGTCGTGGTTGCGCCGGATCTGCTCGACGTCTTCCCCGACGCGAAGTCCGTGGACGACGCCCTGCGCGCGCTCGCCCCCATGCTCCGGCGCGCCGGCTCCTCCTGACGGTCGCGCTCGATCCGGCAGCCCGCTCCGTTCCCGGTTTGACGACCGCGCCGCCTTAGCCGACACTGCCCCCGTCGCCGGCGGACGCCGGAACGCCCCGTCACATCCGCCGATCCGCGGCGCGGCGATGGCCGCGCCGCGTCGAAAGGCCGTGATACGGCGGCCCCACGTGGAGCCGCCACTCGGCGCGAAGGCCCACCCGGCGACACCCAAATCCCCCCGCGACCCGTTCCTTCGCGTCCATCGCCGGTCCCGCGGACGCACCGCCCCCGGCGCCACCGAGCGCGACAATCCTCCGCAACGTCCTCCGTGGACGCTCGGGCCCGAACGGCCGGGCGGGGCGAAGGATCCCCGCCACCGCCGGCGGCGTCCCCGTCCGCGTCGGCCTCGCCACCGTCCTCCACGCGCGCCCACACCGTTTCCTCGTCGATCCACCGCCAGGCGCGTCCCGCGGCATCCACCGCCACGAACCGGAACTCGCCCCGGTCCGCCGGGCTCGGCAGCGTGGTGGGCATCCTCGGCTTGGCCATTTCCCTTCCCCCTTCCTTCGGCGCCCGGCCTCCCCGAGCGCTTCCGCGCGAACCATGACGCCACGGGCGTCGCGACCGGTCAACCGGACAGCGCCCCCCCCCCCGCGGCGTGCGATTTCGACCATGCGGCGTCCGCCGGGCCGCGACTCCGCCACCTGCCGCCGGAGCCGTCCAACGTGCGGAGCTCGGCCGCGAACAAGCCTGGCGCGGCGCCGCGCGCGGTCAAGGCCGGGGCCCTGCCGGGCGGCGCTAACGCGCCGGCCCTGACCGCGTGCGCGGCGTCCGCGCCTTGCGGTCGGCGTCCGAGCAATCCACGCTGGGAGGAACATCGTGACCGGCTTCGACGCGCCCGACGCAGCGCTCCGCGGCGCCAGCTACCTGATCCCCGTCGACAACGTCGCGGCCCTGATGCGCCACGCCGGCAACCTTCTCGAACGGGCCCGCAAGGCCGGCGTCGAGTGCAACCTCAGGTGGCGTCTCGAACCGCAGCCCCAGGTCCTGCGCGACGGCGACCTGCACCAGTGGGTCACGATCCTGTCCCGCCCGCCGGCGGTGCGCGGCTGGTCGCTGGCGGCGCGCTACGACATCGACCCGCTGGGCATGACCGCCGCCGTCCCCCGGACCGTGCCCGGCGGCGAACTCCCGCGCCGCTACTGGACCCTCGGCGATCCCGTCTGCGAGCATTGCAACACCGTCCGCGACCGCCGCGCGGTGTTCCTGCTTTCCCACGCCGACGGCCGCCATCTGCTGGTCGGCCGCACCTGCCTCCGCGCGTTCCTCGACCACCCCGACCCCGACCGGCTCGCCACGCTGTTCGACAGCCTCGTCCCGGACGACCTCGCCGGCCGATACGCGTTCCGCGATCCCGCCGCGCCGGGCTACGGCGGCGGCTACCTCGACGCGGTCGAGGAACTCGCCTGGACCGCCGGCATCGTCGCCCGCTACGGCTGGCGCTCGGTCGCCAGGTCCGACGCCGACCACGCCGCCACCGCGTCCCGGCTCGCGTTCCTCATGAACCGCCCCAACCCGAAGCTCGCGGCCCTGTGGCACGCGGAGCGGACCGCGTGCGCGCCGACCGCCGACCACTACGCCGCCGCCCGCAGGACCATCGAACTGGTCCGCGCCGCCCCGCCCGACTCCGAGTACCTGGTCAAGCTCAAGGCCATCGCCGCCGCGCCCGCCGTCCACGTCAGGGACCGGGCGCTCTGGTGCAGCGCGATCACCCTGCACATCCGCTGGAACGCGAAGCGGCTCGAACGCGACGCCGCGGCCGGCGCCCCGCCCATCGAGACCGGCCGCCAGGTCGTCCAGGGCCGCATCCTCAAGCTCGACATCCGCACCTGCCGCAACTTCTGCCGCGAGGTCATGACCGTCCAGGACGGCCACGGCCGGAAGTTCTGGGGCACCCAGCCGCGCTTCCTCCATCACGCGAAGGAGGGCGACGACGTCGCCTTCCGAGCCGACGTGGAGCCGTCCCCCGACAACCCCGCGTTCGCGTTCTTCAAACGCCCGACGCGCGTCCCGAAGGCCGCCTGACCCCACTTCCCATCCAAGGCACAGGAGACAACCCCATGCAAGCCACCCTCACGTCCGTCGTCGAGGCGTTCCACGACCTGCCCGAGGCACGCCCGCTGTGCTGCGGCATCACCGCCCACCTCGTCGATCCCTCGCACATCGAGCCCGCCCGAGCGCTGCGATTCGACCGCCACGACAGGCTCAGCCGCGCGCGCCACAGCGGCTGGTACGCCGACGAGGGCCAGTTCGAGATCCTCACCGGGTTCGTGTACGCCTGCGCCGACGAGCCCAACGACGAAGACGACGATCCGCCCGCGACCTACTACGCGCTGGTCGAGTCCAACGACACCGACTGCCACTACCTCGACCCGGACGCCTACGACGATCCGGTGACGGCCGCCCACGCCGCCGACCGCATGGCGGAGCTCATCGCGGAGCTCGAGCGCGAGTGCGACACCATCCGCAACCGCGCGGCCCGGGCGCGGTCGGAACTGGCCGAGGCCAACCGCGTCCGCGGCGAGGCGCTCGCCATCCTGCGCCACGTCCGCGCCTGCCCCGCCGACGCCCAGTCCCTCGGCCCGGCGTTCGCGCGCCTGTGGAAGCAGGGACTCGCGGGACGCCGCCGGGCGTTCCGCATCATCGACGACAACCGCCCACCGCCGCGCTCGCGCCGTTTCGACCCGCAGCACACCGCCACGCGCGACGAATGCCTGGCCGACGCCTGGCGCGACGGTTGGGACTGCGGCGCGTCCGCCTGACCCGCAACCCGACGGAGACCCGCAATGACCCGCCTGCGCTTCGACATGGAACAGGTCGCCGGCCTCGCCCGGCACTCCCGCGCCGCGCCCGAACGCCGCATGACCATCGCGCAACGCGCCGAGATCTACGGCGAGGACCGCTGCGCGACGCTGCAGCCCGGCGAAGAGCGCCTCGCGCCCCCGTGCCTGTGGCTCGTCAAGGACGAAGGCATCTACCTCATGTCCCCCGGCATCCATCCCGACCCGGGACCCGGCGACCGCCCGACCCGGCCGCCCGTCGCCTAGGCCGACGGCTTCGACCCGACCCGCGACGACCGCCTCGCGGTCTGGGACCGGGCCCGCGACGCCGTCGGCGGCGACGACTTCGCCGAGGCCGTGCCGCTCGAGTGGGTGGACGCCGCGCTCGCCGCGCGCTCGCCCGAATTCGTCCTCGAGTTCGGCCTCGACGCCATCGGCCTGCTGCTGCCCGCCGGACCTCCCCGCCACCCGGACACCTCGCCGAGCCGCTGACGCCGGCCCACTGAAGCCGCCCGAATCCCTTGCCGGGAGCCTGCCGCGCCCGACCGGCCCGTCAAGGCAGCCCTGCCGGGCACCGCCTCCCGTCGGTCGGCGGCGGCCTTGACCGGCCGGTCTTTGGGCGCGGCGGCCGCGCGGCCATCGGGCTTCGGCCCAGCCACCGCAAGAGGAACCCATGCCACCGTCCAACACCCCGGGCCCGGCGCCCGAACGCATCGACCGCTTCCGCGGCGAACACGTGTTCCTGTCCAACTTCCACCGCGCGCCGTTCCCGTGGCGCGGCAAGACCTGGCACTCCAGCGAGGCCGCCTACCAGGCCGCGAAGAGCCGCGACGAGGGCGAGCGCGAGTGCATCCGCGCCGCCCCGTCCCCGGCCGCCGCCAAGCGCCTCGGCCGCCGCGTCGATCTGCGCAGCGACTGGGAGCACGTCAAGGACGACGTCATGCGCGCCGTCCTCGACGCCAAGTTCGCCGTCCCGGAACTCCGCGACGCGCTGCTCGCCACCGGCGACGCCGAACTCGTCGAGGGCAACACCTGGGGCGACGTCTACTGGGGCGTCTGCGGCGGCCGCGGCCGCAACCAGCTCGGCCGCACGCTCATGCGCATCCGCGACGACATCCGCCGCCGCGCCGGCGCGGCCATGGACGCCCAGCACGCCGCCTGGCTGCGCGGGCGCTGCGAGGTCGGGCGCACCGGGCGCTGCGACCGCGAGATCTGCCGTAGGCGGAGCGGGTGGCGCCACGACAGCGAAGGCGCCCCGTCTTGCGTCCCCCTCGAGATCCTGCGCCGCCTCGAGCGCGCCGACGCGGACCGTCCCGACGCCAACGACCGCTGAGCCACCGGAGGAGAAACCCATGACCCGCTTCCCGCTTCCCGCCCCCTGCCACCTGTGCGGCCAGACCTGCCTGTCCAGCCGCCGCGGCCGCGTCACGCGCCGCCTGGACCGCGCCGACCTCGGCCGCCCCGCCGAACGCACCGACGCCGACACCTGCCCCTGGCGGCAGTGCCCGCACCGGCCGTCGGGATTCGTGCCCGAGCCGGTCCTCGAGGACCAGCAGAGCTTCGGCGTCGTCGCCTCGACGTGGCCGCCCGGCGACCGCCCGCCCGTCGTGCTCTCGCTGCACCCCGCGCGCGCCGCCGCCGAGACCGACCGCGACCTCCTCGCCGCCGCCTCGCCCATTCCGCGTCCGCGCGGCGTGGCGCGCACCGACTACGACGTCGTCGAGTTCCCGCACGCGCTGATCGCCGCCCAGCTCGACGCCGCGCAGGAAGAGGGCTACCGGTGGGGCTACGAGCACGCCATGGAGTCCGCCTGCGAGCGGCTGCGCGAGGACGGCCGGCTACCCGCCGCCACCGCGACCCTGCGCCGCCTCGCCGGGCGCGATCCGGGTCTCTTCGCCGCGACGATCGGCACCCTGTTCGCCGTCGAGGACGACATCGCCGCCGCGGTGGCCGAGAGCGTCCGCCTCGGCTATCCGCTGGACGCCCCGCTCGACGCGGCGCTCAACGCCGCCGCGGACCCCGCTTCCACAGGGGGCGCGCCGTGAAGCTGCACCGCATCGTCGGGCGCGCCCGCAAGTGCGGCCCGAGCGCCATGGCCGCCGTCACCGGTCTGCCCACCCACGACTGCGCCGCGCTGCTGCGCGAGGTCACGGGCTCGAGCCAGATCCACGGCGTTCGCCAGGACGACCTCGTCGCGGCGATGGCGCTCGCCGGGTGGCACTGCGAACGCGCGGCCCATCCGCGGAGCGCGCGCCCTACGCTCGCCGCCTGGCTGCGCGGCCACGACACCTTCGCGCACCCGTTCATTCTCGTCGTGCGCAACCACTACGTGGCGCTCGGCGGCGGCGAGGTCGCGGACAGCGGCTGGCTCTACCGCCGCCGTCCCATGCCCGTCGCCGGCGCGCCGCACCGCCGAGTCCGGGTGCGCGAAACGATCGCCTGCCGCCCCGCCGACGCCGCCAGACGCACATAGCTCGGCCCGCGTTCATCCTCGCGCGGCGCGGCCCCCCGGTTCAAGGCCACGCCCTAGCGGGCGGCGCTTGCGCGCCGGCCTTGAGCGGGCGTCCGCTCCGCGCCCGTCCTGGCCCCGTCCGAGCTGTTTCGTCCCCCGGACCGGGACCCATCCGACCAAGGAGCACACGCCATGCAAGCACAAGCCTTCCTCGAGCGGCACACCCCGACCCTGCTGGAGATCGCGACGACCGCCGGCCCCGGCATCGCGGGGCGCGCCGACCTCGCCGGATTCCTCGCCCGGGTCCACGCCGACTTCGAGACCGTCGCCGACAAGCCCGGCAGCCGTCCGTCCCTGCCGGGCGAGGACGTCTTCTCGTGGTGCGTCACGCTGCTGGAGGAGTTCGACGAACTCCCGTCCGGCGCCGCCGCCAAGGACCCCTACATCACCATGCTGGTCGACCAGCTGAGGAGCCTGGCAAGCCGGCTCGAGGCCCGCGAACCGCTGCCTTCCGGGCTCGATATCCACTGGTTCAGCGACGACGAGGGGGACGCCGGCTGAAGCCCCGGCTGAGACATGTCCGGGCGGGCGCCGCGCCGCCGTCCGAAAACCACTGGCGCGATTCCGGGCAATCCCGCGCAGCCCGGTTCGCGGCGTTGACCGCCCGTTTTCCGAGTGTGACGATCGGTCCCATCACGGCCCCGACAAGCATCCCCATGCCGCCCCGACACCTCGCCGCAAGCCGTTCGCCGCGTCCCGCCGGCAGGGCGCCCCATTTGCCGCCGACGACTCCCAAAACGCCGCCGGCGCCCCCGCGACCGGGCTGGATGACGCTGCGCCGGCAGACTATCGAGCGGCTGCTGGACGACTACCCCGGCGAGCATCCGGCGGCCTGCGAACTCGACCGCGTGTTCCGCCCCGGCCGCGCCTCCCGGGGGTGCCCGCCGTGCGAGATCGTGGACCGCGAACGCCGCGCCGCGCTCTCGGACATCTCCGAGTGCGCGGGGCTGCTGGTGTTCTGCCAGGAGACGCGGCTGATCCGACCCTCGGAGCTGCCCGGCTGGCTGTACCGCGTCCTCCACAACGAATGGCGCCGCGGACGGCTTCCAGGGGTCAACGACGCGCGCATGAGCGACGCCGCCCGGCGCGGCGCCGCCGTGCTCGCGCGCCTCGGCCTGCTCGCCTCGTAGCGCCTCGCCCCGCCCGCGACCCGTGGAGATCTATGTCGGCAACCTGCCCTACGCCGCCACTGCGACGGACGTCGCGGCGCTGTTCGAGCCGTTCGGCGCCCCCGAGGTGAACCTCATGACCGACCGCGCCACCGGCCGCTCGCGCGGGTTCGCGTTCGTCACGATGCCGGACGAGGCCGCCGCCCGTGCCGCCATCGCGGCGCTCAATGGCCGGAGCCTCGACGGGCGGGCGCTGCGCGTCGACGAGGCCGCCGGGCCGTCCCGCCCGCAATGGGCCCGGCGCCGCTGACGCCGTCCCCGGGGCGAATGCCCGTTCGAGCCGCCGCACCGCATCGAGGAGAGAACGCCGTGCGTCGGCCCGCGCGGAGAGTGCCGGGACACGGAACCGAAGTCCCGTTCCCGGCGTCCGGGGCTCACCGCCCGAGCGCCGCGCGCAGGCTCGCGCCCGCCGCCGCGCCGAGCAGCTTCGGCCGGTGCTCCAGCGACGTGGCGCTCGCGGTCCTGCCGCTCGCCGCCACCTCGATCTTCACCAGGTCGCCGTCGATGCGACGCACGACCTGCCGATGCCCGCTCGCCCTCGCCGCGTACGCGGCCCGGACGACCCTTCCGTGCCGCACGCCGGCGGCCACACGCATGTCCACATGCATGGTCTTTCTCCTCTTGGTTGCAAACTGCCGGCGGAACCGCCGACACGTCGCCTTCGGAACGAAGGACGAATCACGCGCAAACCTACCCGCCGCGCAAGCCGCCTGCAACCGCGCGCCTCGAACTCCGAGCCGCGCCCGCGCGGGCGGCAACGTCGATTCCACGCCGTATCCGACGGGGCGTCACCCCCGTATGCCCCCCGTCCGGGGCGGGACCCTCGTTCGACGGTCCTTCCCCGTTTCGCTCGGCGCGAGGGCGGGGGCGGGCGGGCGACGTCTCGGCGGTACGCGCCGCGTCGCGACAGACACGGACAGCATGCGCGACTACCCGGACCCGCGGGCGGGCCGACACGATTCGAGACCGACGCCGGCTGGCGCGCCGTCGTTTCCTTCGAGCCTCGGTCCGCGCAGCCGCCCGTCAAGGCCACGCCCTGCGGGTGCCGCCGCCGGCTCCCGGGCACCGTTCCCGCGCCGGGACGCGCCAGCGGCGGCAGCCTTGACCGGCGGCCCGGGCGCGAACCGGACGGGACGGGAAACGACAGCACGTCCGAGGAGCAGACCATGACCGACCCGAATCCCCCAGCCGCCGAAGTCGCCTTCGCCTACGCCGGCATCGGTTCCCGCCGCACACCGGATGCCTTGCTCGCGGCCATGGCGGACCTCGCCGAAACCCTCGGGGGCGCCGGCTGCGTCATGTCCACCGGCGGCGCGGACGGCGCGGACCGGGCGTTCGAGACAGGCGCGCTGCGTACCGAGGCGCCGGTCACCGTGCACGCGCCCTGGTCCGGCTACAACGGCTACCGCCCGGGACGCGAGGCGGACTCCGACATCGACGTGCGCGTTCCCGACCCGGGCGAAACGGTCCGGGGCAGCAGCTACATGGACCTCGCCCGGCGCCACCATCCGGCCTGGGAGCGCTGCGGCCGCGGTGCCCGGGCGCTGTTCGTGCGCAACGTCGCGATCCTGGCCGGCGCGGTGGGGGAGGACGGCGATGCGGCGCCCGTGCTCGCCGTGGTCGCCTACACCCCCAACGGCCTGGCCACCGGACGCGACGCGGGCGGCACCGGGCACGGGCTGCGCGTCGCCCGCGAACTCGGCATCCCCGCCGTCAACGTCTCGCCGCGCGCGGTGCCGGCGGACAACGCGGCCGCGCTCGACCGGGCGCCCGAAACGCTGCGCGCGGCGCTCCTGCGGCATTTCCCCGCGCTGCCGGGGTAGGGCGGTGCCCCGCACGATCTACGAACTCGACGAGGCGGCGGCGCGCCGCGCCGGCGCCGTCCCGCGCGGCGCCGAACTCCGCATGCCCTGTCCCGTCCACGACAGCTCACCCGAGACCCTCGCGCTGCGGCGCGGACGCACCGCGGCCGTCTGGCACTGCCACGCCGGCTGCGAACCCGGCGCCGTCCGCGACGCCCTCCTCGACGCCGGAATCCTCCGCCGCGCCACCACGCCCGACCCGCGCCCCGCGACAAACCCGACCGCGACGGCGACGCAAGCGCCGCCCCCATGGATCCGCCGCGTCTGGGATGGCGCCGCGCCCATCGACGCCACCCCTGCCGCCACGTACCTGCGGGCGCGCGGCCTCGCGCCGCCGTGGCCGAAGGCCCTGCGCTGGGACGCGTCGCGTTCGCGCATGATCGCGCCCGCGGTCCGCGACGGCGCGCTGCGCGGCCTGCACGCCACCCGCCTCCCCGGGCGCGAGCGCAAGGCGCACGGGCCGGTCAAGGGCGCCGCGGTGCGGCTGGCCGCCATGCGCGACGGCACCCTCGCCGTGGCCGAGGGCATCGAGACGGCACTCGCCTACACGGCGCTCACGGGCACGCCCGCCTGGGCGGCCCTGTCCGCCGCCGGGATGCGCCAGGCGCCGCTGCCGGAGGGCCTCGAGCGCCTGGTCGTCGCCGCCGACTTCGACGGCGCCGGCCTCACGGCCGCCGAGCAGCTCGAGCAGCGCGCGAGAGAGGCCGGGATCTCGGTGCGCATCGCGTTGCCGGCGCGCCACCGCACCGACTGGGCCGATGTGCTTGCGGCCCGGCGGCATCGCGACCGGCGCGAGTAAGGCGCGGTCCAAGCGCTGGTTCCGCCCCGGCGCGGGGCCGGCGTCCCCGCCAGCCAGTTCCACGGAATAGGCCGAGACGGCCGGCACGCCGCGCCGGGCACGGAGTCGGAGCGGCGCTACCGAGCGGATGGGCCGAAGCGGTGGAATCCCCGCAGCCTCGATCGAGGTGCCGATCACCGCCGGTGCGGCGACTCGGGACCATAACCGTTGGCGACCGCGTTTTCGAGTCTGGCTATAGCTTGCGTCTGGACCGCTGGTCCGCTGCACCGGAAGAACCGCCCCACGTCCCCCGTACCGTGTCGGATTCCACCGCCGGTACGCGGTCGCCGGAGTTCCGCTCCGCAGACCGTACTCCCCGCATTCTCCGCACCCCCTCCCGCCATCCGACACGAGCCGGAACGACCAACCCGCCGCAATTCCAGCCTCCCGTCGGTTCCCGCCGTGAACGGCCTGCCCGCCGCGCATCAGCCGGGCGCTCGGAGGCAAGGCGGTCGTCGGCGACCGCCCGGGCATCCCACGAAACCGCGTTCGACCGTCCGGGCCGCCGAGCCGGAACGGCCGAACCCGAAGCGCGGGGTCTTCCGCCTGTTGCCGATTCCTCTTCAGCCTGGTCCGCGCAACCGCCAGTCAAGGCCGGGCCGCTTCGCGGTCGCGTTCCGCGAGCCTTGACAGGCGGCCGGGCGCGGACCGTCGGGGTCGAGGCATCGACAACAGACCAGCAGAGGAGGTCGCACATGCCTTACCAAAACCACCCATCCAACAAGCTCCGGGTGCCGGACGAGTTCGTCTCCGACGGCACCTACGCGCGCTACGTGAACGTCAAGGGCGAGTGGCACATGTCGCTCGCGCCGCAGATGGCCGCCATCGTCCAGATCGGCACCGCCGTCACCTGCGACGTCGAAACCAAGTCCGGCAAGCGCTATCCCCGCTCCGGCACGGTGGTCCGCACCGGCACCGCTCCCGACGGCACGAAACGCGCGCTCGCCACCATCGAGGCGTTCCGCGCGGGACGCGCGAACGACGAGCGCAACACGTTCGCCATGCTGCCCGACGGCACCTGGGGCGTGCGCCTGCACGTCGCCGCCTCCCGCCGGGCGCGGCGCGGCGACACCGTGGACGTGGCCGTCACCGCCCGCTCGGGTCGCGTCGCCCACGTCACCGCCCGCGTCACGGACATCGTCGAGAACGAGTTCGGCGACCGCCAGGCCGTCGCGGCGATCGTCCGGCGCGACGACGGACGCCACCGCCCCGACGACGACGCCCGCAACGCCGGCGAACCGTGCCCCGCCTGCGGCAGCACCGCCTGCGACTCGGACGCCACCGGCCGCTGCGCGCTGTCGCCGGAGCACCACCCCGAGGAGTTCGGCGACATCCCGCTGGCCGACACGCCGCGCGAGGACCTCGGCACGAACATCGAGCCCATCGCCCTGGCCCAGGACTGGGATCACTGGGCGGCGCGCATCTCCCGCGGCGAGCCGGTCCGCATCTTCGACGAGACGCGGCCCTAGGGGCGCCTCGCCGGCGCGGCGGCCGCGCTCCTCCGGTCGCCGCGCCTTCCTCCCGGCTTCGAACGCACGCCAGGAATCCGCCATGCGCCACCCAGCTCCCGACACGACGCACGCCGACGACGGACACCGCCCCGTCGACAGCCTCGACGACGTGCGTCTGCTCCTTCCGCTCCTGCGCGACCTGCCGAACCCCGCCGCCTCGGCGGCGGCGCTGCTGGCGTCCTTCGGCTCCCTCGCACGGGCCGTCCACGCCTCGCCGGCGCACCTCGCCGCCTGCGACCCCGCGCTCGACGCCGCTGCGCCGCGCTTCCGCGAATTCGCCGACCTGCACGGCGCGTTGCTCCGCGCGGAGCTCGTGTCGACGCCGCTCTACACCGGCCAGGCGTTTACTAGCGTCGAGACCGCGCGCCGGTTCGTCGCGACCGCGGTCGGAAACCGCGACCGCGAGGTTCTCGGCGCGCTGGTGCTGACCACGCGTCTGCACCTCATGCGCGACGTCGTGCTTGCCGAGGGCACCTACGACCGCGCTGCCGTCTACGTGCGCGAGGTGGCGCGGCTCGTGCTCGACCACCCGACCCCCGGCATCATCCTCTACCACGGCCACCCCAGCGGCGACCCGACACCGTCGCACTCGGACTGGGCGCTGACCGAGGCGGTGCGCGACGCGCTCGCCACCCTGCATGCGAGCCTGTTCGACCACCTCGTCTGCGCCGGCGCGGCCACGGTGTCCATGGCGCAGCTCGACCCCGACAAGTTCGACCCGTGCGACGGACGCGCGCGCTACATCGTCGACGAGTAGACTGGCGACGATCCCATGAAGCGTCCCGCTCCCCACCGCATCGGGCCCGTCCGCGGCGACCTGCCGGCGCCCTGCGCTGCGGCGGCGCTGTCGTCGCTCACGGGCCGCACCGTCGCCTACTGCCACCGCGTGCTCGCGCGCAACCACGGGCGCTGCCCGCTCGACAGCGCCGTCACGCCCGGCGTCCTGACGAGCCTCGACGACCTCGGCTTTCGCCACGTCCTCGAGCGCCACCAACCGGCGCCCACATTCGCCGCCTGGGCGGCGAGTGCGGTGACGGGCGTCCACCTGGTGGTGGTGCCCAACCACATCCTTGCCGCCGAGGTCGTCGCCGCGCCCGGCGGCGCCGTCGTCCTCCGGGTCGCCGACAACGGCGAGTTCTGCACGCCCCAACCCGCGCCTCCCGCCGCGGCGCTCCTCTCGCTGCCCGTGCACGAGAGCATCCACTGCCGTCCGCGGGTGCACGACAAATTTGTTTGATTAGGCGGCGATGTTGGCTCGACGCCGCTGCCAGAAGCCATCGTATCGATTGCTGAGGACGGCGCAGCGAAGCGCGAGGATGGCGTTGGCGCTATCCTTGGTCCAGTGCATGCTGGCACGTTTCAGTCGGGTGCCGGTGCCGTAGATGGCCTTGGCCACATCCCACAGGTGCTCCTTGGCGTGGAACAGATCGACGATTTGAATGGCCTCGGGGAACAACTCGTCGGCGAGATTCCATATCCACGCCGCGCCGTCGCCGAGCACCACCTAACGCCGCGCGTGATCGAAGCGGCGGCGCGCGGCCTCCCGCACGACCCGCTCGGCCACGGGGGAGAGCGCCGTGTCGGTGCCGCGACTCGCGGCGCTCTCGATGGCGGCCGTGTAGCTGACCGAGCCGGGTTCGCGATCGGGCAGTTCGCGCCCATGGGCATCGGGCGCTGCGGCGCGGACCGCGACCAGCTTCATTTCCCGCGTCCTGGCCGAACCGTCCGCCTGCTTGCCGGCACGCCCCCGAGTCTCCGATGCGCGTACGGGCACCCCGGTGCCGTCCATGCCCAGATACATCGTCGGCGCATTGCCCGGCTCGACCCGACATGGACTTGCTCATCCGTGCCGATCGCTTCCCCCAAGGCCTCGGCCACCCGCTCCGCCTGTTTCGCCTCGATCCGCACCCCCGCCAGGTCGTGCAGCAACGCGCTCGTTTCCGCAAAGCTCACCCGCGCCGCCGCCGAACCCGTCATCCGAACGACCCCCGGCGACAACGACGTGCCCACCACGGCCAGTGCCCGGTCGCGCGAACAAAACCTCTTCCGGCACGTCGCGCACCGATAGTAGGCGCGCGTGAGCTGCATCGTTCCCAGCACCGTGACCACCGTCTTCTCGCGGCGGCCCTCGTACCCGGCGTCCCCGCCGCAGCGGACGCACGCCAGCGTCGCTCCCGCGTGGTCGTCGCGGTCCCGGTTCAACCGCTGCTCGACCAGACGCGCCGCCAACCGCAGCGCCTGATCCCGCACCTTGACCTCGAATCGCGCGAAGTCGATCGCGTCCACCGCCTCGGCGACAAGACGACATCAACATATTGATTTAACTATACTTTCTAATACTTGTCCAGCAGGAGTTACTGCTTTCGGTATGTGCTCTGGTGCGGGATTTGCGACCTCTCGGAACCTCCGCTCTCTCCGCCCTCCGGCCTCCGCCGCTCCGGCCCTCCGCTCTTGTGGGCTTGTGGGCTTGTGGGTTGTGTTGGTGGTTGGTGGGTTGGTGCGCGGAGCAGCAGCGCACGACGACGCGTCGGCTGCCGATGTCTTGGACGGGGCGGGGCGGGGCTCGATGGACGCAGGCGGTGCGGACGGCGAGTCGAGGAGAGGCTTGCGGGTTCGGGCGAGTTCTCGCTAGAGATCGTAGCAGGTCAATCGACGGCCCGAGTGCAATCTCGGCATCACCTGCCTGTTGTCGCGCCGACTACGCTGGTCATTCGGCAATGCTGCTGTCGTCGCTACGAACCTCGACTGCATCGAGCCGACGATCATTGAGAATATCTGAGAGCACTGTACGGGTGCACCCGACGAATGTCCGGTCGAGATCGATGCAGGTCGCGAGAAACCATGACGTGTCTTCCGACCACACCAAGTTGGCTCTAATGTCCATGCCCAGGAAAAAGGAACGGTCCAGGGCCGCGAGCGGGCCTTTGAAGAGATCCCATTCCCGAGACCCGGTGTCGAGATAGATGGTCTTTGGAACCTCCGGGCGATAGGTCAGGCCCCATCCGCGCCAAACGCCGAACCAACAGTTCGAGTCACGGGGCGTATGAGCCCCGAGGATTTCCTTGAGGGGAACCGCCACATAACGCGGTAGCCAGCCATCGTTGTCTGGATGGGAGAGGCGAACGTAACACTCGAACCGTCGAGGGACATGCGACGCAACGGTAAAGGTCTTGAATGGCGCCAAGTCCTCCACGACCCATTGTGCGACCTTTCGGTCCGTGCAGGGCTCTAGCAAGAGACGCGTCTCGCGGATGAGGAATAGAGCCCAAGGTGCGGAAAGAAGGGTCCGGACACTGAACCGCTGATGTACATGGCAAGCCGGGTACGGAAGGTGGCAGTAGTGCAAGGAGTTCTTGCGACGAGTTCACGCTGCTCCCAGGAGGGGTTGAGGTTGAATCCCGACTTCGTCTCTCTACAACTGATTCGGGCTCGTTCCGCGCTACGCAGGGTCGATCCGCCTCTTGGCGTGTAACTGCTTGCTGCGGACGTGGCTGACACGGTCGACGTCGTAAGGTCCGTCTGAGTGATTGGGCCATCCGGTACTTGCAACCCCCCGCGGCCATAGAGTTCCAAGGCTCGCTCAAAGTCGAGCAACGAGTCCACCCATTCCTCGCGATTCATGAGCTCCTGATTGACGCCATGCACTAGTAGGGCTCCGACGGTGGTCGCGCTCACACCGGGCGGGAGAGATGTGGCGTTGAAGTACACTCGACCGTTGTAGAGTTCTAGCGAACGTAGCACTGCCCTCATGAATTGCTCAGCCTCGGGGTCCCCAACAATGTGCGTCGTCTGGTCCAAGATGTGAGCACCGGTGATCGCCCCGTCAATCTGGTGGTCGATACGCTTGTTGGACAAGCGACCGCCCAACTCGTTGGCGCTCATGGGGTTACCGTCGATGTTGATGTGATTCAGTCTGCGCATTCGGGCAAACTCGCTGGGTAGCGCACCAACCAGCCGATTGTCGTTGAGCACAAGGCGCTTGAGGTTGGAGGCACGGCTCAGTTCTGGCGGGATCGCTCCGATCAACTGATTGCTATGCAGGCCCAACGCTTCCAACGCCGAGAGATTGCCGAGCTGGGCGGGGATGGCCCCGGTGAGGGCGCTGTAGGACAATTCCACTCCCTGTAGGGCGGACAAGCCCCCGATTGCCGAGGGCAATTGCCCGGTCAGTCGATTGCCGGTCAGCAGGAGGACTTGCAGGGCGGACATGGCCTCGAATTCTTGCGGAATCCCGCCAGAGATTTCGTTCCAGCGAAGATCCAGTTTGGCAAGCTTGACGAGCCCACTCAGGTCATGTGGCAAGTAGCCGTTTAGGCCGTTGTCGGGTAGGACGATTTCCACGACACGGCCGTCGACCGCGACTACACCGTGCCAGTCGGAAAGAGGGCTCGCGGTCAGCCAGTTGTCCGACCGTTCCCATGTGGATCCCCCCAAAGTGGCGTAGAAGATCTCTAGGGTTGCGCGATCTCCCGCCCAAGCGGGGACGGCCAGCGCGAGCGCGAAGAGGAGATTGAGCTTCTTTGTCACGGTAGTCTCATTCCAACGTATCGAGGGACACTATCAAAAGCGCGACCGTCCGACAACGAAGACCGGAGTGCACAGATCCATGACGATGAGGGCTGCCTTAGGTGGCTCTGGGGGGCTGGGGGGCAAGTGTCGATACGCCGAAAAACGGGGCCAAGTTCCCACGAAGGCGGATCGGGAAGCTCGAGTATCCTAGTCGGCCTGCATTGAAACGAGGGGCGCAACCCCGCTGTAGCGACGCCCGTCACTACCGTCTGGTCGGCCAGCGTAGCGACGAGGAGGCATGACGGAGTCCGGTAGTGACAGCGCGCAAAAAC
Organism: Acidobacteriota bacterium; assembly: GCA_026708265.1. GTDB lineage: Bacteria > Acidobacteriota > Vicinamibacteria > Vicinamibacterales > UBA8438 > JAGWAJ01. The sequence goes on along the minus strand of JAPOVI010000370.1, from coordinate 32,146 downwards.
GGCGCTGAAGCGCAGCAGCGGCGCAGGGCGCTAAGCACGCGGCGCTGGTTCCGGCTTGGTGCCAAGTGTATTCTCCCGGCCATCTTGATGCTGCCGATGAGTCCTTGACCGAAGCCGAGTAAGCGGCCATTCCAGGCCGTTGTTCCACTCCGCGTGCGGATGAGTTCCGCTATGGGCCGCTGAAGTTTGCGGAGTTCAACTTATGCGCTCACCGCCCAGGAAGCCTGGGTTTCGGGAGTGGAAGCGGATCCCGGGCGTTGTCCAGCGCGTGCATCGCACGCCGACGGAGTGGCGCGAGATCCTGGCGCGGTTCCGCGCCAGCGGCCAGTCGAAGACGAAGTTCTGCGAGCAGAACGCGATCGCGCGCAGCACGCTCATCCTGTGGGAGCGGCGGCTGGCGGCGGGCGACGACGGCAGCACGCCGACCTCGCCTGAGGAGTGGTTCGTCGAAGTCGAGGACGACGGCGACGAGGCGCCCCCGCCCCGCGGCTCGGGCCTGTTCGCGGAGGTAACCCAGACCGGTGCGATGGTCACCGATCCGCGGAGCCGCTACGGACTGGAGCAAGGCCGCGGCTGGCCGCAGTTGCCCGAGTTGCGCGAGCGCCAGCCTGGCGAGGGCGAGTGGGAACTGGAGATCGGCCTGGTGACCACCGGGCGGATCGTGATGCGCGTGCAGGGCGGCTGGCGATGCTGACCACGCTCGGTCCGGAGAACCGCATCTGGTTCTGCCTGCGTCCGACCAGCCTGACGCGCTCGTTCGACGGGCTGTCCGCGCTGGTGCACAACCATCTGCGGTCGGACCCGACCAACGGCGACTGGTACGTCTTCGTCAACCGCAGGCGCACGATGATGAAGATCCTGTCGTTCGACCGCGACGGCTACTGGATCTGGAGCAAGCGTCTGGAACTGGGCCGCTTTGAGGCGTTGACCGGGGACGGCAAGAAGCCGCTGACCCGCACCGGGCTGCTGGCGCTGCTGGAGGGCGTCGAGGTCAATGTCCGGCGCCGGCGCAAGCGTTACCGCAAGCGCGCGGGTGGGGCTGCGGCGGACTGACGCCGGGGCGCTGTCACGCTTCTCATCCTGATTGACGCTGGCCGGGCAATGACGTTTCCAGGGGCACCGGACGGTGCGCCGGAGGTGGCTTCCGGGTATACTGTATGTATTGCCAGCATGGAAGCTGATTCTTGCCGAACCCCGCGCCCCTGGCGGCCCTGCGAACGGAGAATGCGGATCTCGCTGAGCGGCTCGGTTCACTGACCACCGCCCACGACGCGCTGACCACCGCGCACGAGGCGCTCAAGGCCGACTACGAGGGGCTGAAGCAGCAGCTGGACTGGTTCAGGCGGCAACTGTTCGGGCGCCGCTCCGAGAAGCAGATTCCCTTCGATCCCGTGCAACAGGCGAGCCTGTTCGAGGCGCTCGGCGTCGAACCCGCAACAGCGCCGGTTCCCGTCGAGGAGATCAGCTACCGGCGCCGGAAGAACAAGCCGCGCGGGAACGCCGCCACGGAGACGGGTCTGCGCTTCGACGAGTCGGTGCCGGTGACCACCATCGAGGTGGTCGACCCGGCGGTGGAGGCGATTCCGGAGACCGAGCGCGAGCGCATCGGCGAGAAGGTCACGCACCGGCTGGCGCAGCGGCCGGCAAGCTACGAGGTGCTGAAGTACGTGCGTCCGGTGGTCAAGCGCCGTGACACCGGCGAGCTGCTGACGGCGCGCATGCCGTCGAACGTTCTGGAGCGCACCTTGGCCGACGTGAGCCTGCTCGCCGGCATGCTGGTGGACAAGTTCACCTACCACCTGCCGCTGCATCGCCAGCACCGGCGCATGGGCGATACCGGTATCGTGGTGAGCCGTTCGAGCCTGACCAACTGGGCCGGACAGGCCATCGACCTGGTGAAGCCGATCGTGGATGCGCAGAGCGCGCATGTGCTCGAGGGCGGTGTGCTGGCGATGGACGAGACGCCGGTGAAGGCGGGCCGGGTGGCGCCGGGGAAGATGCGCCAGGCGTACTTCTGGCCGGTGTACGGCGAGGACGACGAGATCGTCTTCCACTACGCGCCGACGCGCGAGCACCGGCATGTGGATGCGTTCCTGCGCGGCTTCGACGGCAAGCTCCTGAGCGACGGCTACGAGGCGTACGCGTCGTATGCGAGGCGCCGCGGGGCGGTGAACGCTCAGTGCTGGAGCCATACTCGACGGCTCTATGAACAGGCGAAGGAGAGCGACCCGGACGCGGCCGCATCGGCGCTGGCGCTGATCGGCGGCCTTTACAGCATCGAGCGGGAGATCCGCCGGGCGCGGGTGGAAGGGGCGGCGAAACGGGCGATCCGCGAGTCGCAGAGCGCGCCGATCGCGAAGGAGTTCTTCGCCTGGTGCCGCAGACAGACCGAGCGCGCCGACCTGCTGCCGAAGAGCCCGCTGGCGAAGGCGCTGAACTACACATTGCACCGCCAGGACGGGCTGTCGGTGTTCCTCTCCGACCCGCGCGTGCCGATAGATACCAATCATCTGGAGCGCGGCCTTAGGCGTATTCCGACGGGGCGTCGCAACTGGTTATTCGCCTGGTCGGAGCTGGGCGCGGAGCGCATAGGCGTGATCCAGAGCCTGCTCGCGACCTGTGAGCTGCACGGCGTGGACCCGTACACGTACCTGGTGGACGTCCTGCAGCGCGTCGGCGAGCATCCTGCGGCGCGCGTAATCGAACTCACCCCGCGGGTGTGGAAGACGCTGTTCGCCGACGACCCGCTCAGGTCCGACCTGGACCGCGCTCGCGATTCGCCGACTCGCTGAAGGGGCTTGCTGCAAACGGCCCAGAATGGCCGCTTACGAAGCCGACGCTGTCGAGGCGACCGAGGTGGTCGCGGGGCCGGGGAGGCATCCTTGGCCTGCCGGAAACGGAGACTCGCGACGCCAGCACGCCAAACCAGAGGCCACCGGCCCATGTCGCAGGACACGCCGGGGTCGCCGCAGAACCTCCCCGAACTCGACGCCGCCGTGCGCCGCATGCGCTCCCCCCAAACACGCCCGTGAAGTATCCCGTCCACCCCGGTCGGCTAATCACGCGCGCCATCGAACCGGCAGGCTGGACGGTGACCCACGCGGCCGAGCGCATGGGCGTCACCCGGGCCTTCCTCTCGCGCATCCTCCACGGCCACGCCGGCATCACCGCCGCCACCGCGCTGCGCCTCGAAGGCCCGGGCAGGTCCGACGCAGAGCACTAGGCGAGCCACGACCTCGCGCGGGAACAGGCGCGCGCCGTCGCCTGATCCGCGCCGCCGGAGGGCGCCCGCTCTCCCGAACGCGCGTCGCCCCGTTTTTCGTCGCGAATCCGCTCCCGGCGGCGCGGGGTGCCTTCCCGCGCAGCCCGGCGCGAGGCCGTGCGAGCCGTCCCGCACCTGCGGATTCCCCATAGCCGCATCGACCGGAAACCATTGACAGCACGGCGTTTTCGACGGTAAAACACCCTCGCTTGCAGTCCCGACGAACGTCGGGTGCAACCGTTGCCGCCCGGGTCCCCGGACGGCTAGTTTCAACCAGAGGAGCATGCTCTATGCCCGAGCGCTACGATGCCGTAGTCATCGAGGAAAGCGAAACGCTGACCAACGACGACGGCACGCCGCGCAAGTTCTTCACGAACGTCGGCGCTGCATTCCCCCACAAGAATGGCGGCGGTATGACCGTCCTCATTCGCCAGGGGCTCAGCGTCCACGGCGAGCTGGTGCTGTTTCCCCCACGGGAACGCAACACCCAGCCCGCAGCGAAGACACCCGCGCGTCGCCGCACGAGCAAGGCCAAGTCCTAGGACGCGGTCCTTCGCTCTTGCCACCGGCCGACCCCGTCCTTCGGGACCGGGGCCAGCCGAGTCGGACATCGAGACACAAGCGCCCCCGCCGGGGCCGTCGCGCGACAAGCGGACAGGTGGCTTCCCCTTCCCCGGCCCGGCGCGCGGCGCGCCTCCCCTCCCGACCGACGCCCGTTCGCCGCCTCCCGACCGGACCGCCCGGACCGGGGACTACCGCAGCGTCGGCTTGATCGCGTCCGGCGGCGGCGACACCCGGACCTTGACCTTCGGCAGGACCACGTCCCAGATCCAGGGGGCATCGGCGTCGTCTTCGAGAGCCTCGATCAGCTCGTGACGACTGCCGGTGTCGATGTCCTCCGCCGTGAACCGCCAGTGGTGATGCCATTCCCTGACGTCGTCGTCGTCGAAGGGCGTCCAGACGAACTTGAACTCGTCCTGGTGTGCGTACGCGTCGTGCTTCTTGAACATCTGGTCGAGCGCGTCGCCGCGCGCGTGCTCCATCCATTGCCCCCAGTCGCTCGAACCCGGGTCGAGCCGCGATGGCGCGCCCCTGTACGTAACGTCCCGCATCATGGCGACCTTCGGCGGCAGCGCGACGGCCTCGCCGCGCCCGTCCGGGACCCTGGCCACGAACTTCCTGCCCGCAAGCTCCTTCGCCACCTCCAGCAGGAACGACCGCCAGAACGCCGGGTCGCTCCCGACCTCGATGCAGCAGTTGCCCCCGAACCGCTCCAGCAAGTCCCGCGACAAGGTCCTCGACATGCTGAAACATCCAATAGTCTGGACAGACGTGCACCGACTCGGCGGCCACTGGCCTGACCCTGATCGTCGCGCCCGCCCCGGTACCGGGCGTCGCCGGTATCTCCTGCACCCTCGGATCCTCCCGCGGATACCGGAGCGTCACGTACGACCTCGCCGTCTCTTCATCCCGCCGATCCGCCGACTCGTCCGCCGCGTAGGACAGCGCGTTGCCGATCTGCAGGATCCCGTCTTGCGCGCGTCGCGCACACCGCCCGCGGCCCGCGGGCCAGTCGACGGCTAGCCGCCCCGGCCGCGGCCCACGACCGCTGCCGCCTTGCCCACCGGGCCCGGCACCGCGCGGGGTGCGGAGACGGCCACGCCGACCCCAGTGTCGGCGGCGCTACGCGACGCCGCCGCGAGCTGGCTCATGCCGGCCACGACCAGCCCCTGCGCGTGCCATCCCGCCCAACCCATCATCGCCACCCAGACCGAAGGCATGACCACGAACACGGTCTTGGTCACGTTGTGGATCATCACGGACTGGATCGGCCCCTGGTGGCGCATGTCGAGCATGCCGGCGAGGTTGTTGTCGAGCCAGAACGCGACGCCCCAAAGCGCGGAGAGGAAGTTGAGGCCGAAGTGCACCACCGTGAACAGCACGAGCTTGGCGGCGCTGTAGCCGGAGAACACCAGCATGAACGGCAGCCCGACTACGAAGATGAGCTGGGCGAGGCCCTGCAGCATCGTCACCGTCTCGCGGATCGCCACGCCCTCGGCCGCCCAGGCCAGCGACTTGATCCCCGCGCCCGCCACGGCGACCGCGTCGGCCACCGCGCCGCCGACCAGCGTGCCGCCGCCCTGCAGGAGCTTCTTCGCGGCGGTGCCGAAGTTCCCGTCGTCGATCTCGCGCTGCACGCGGATGTCGTGCGCGCGCCCGCGCTCGCGCAGGGCCGCGTTGTAGCTCACCGTCCGTCCGAACCCGTCGCCCGAGTCGGCGACGCCCCGGAACCGGCCGTCCAGCACCGCCGCCAGCGCCGCGTCCTCGGCCGTCCCGTGCGGCCACATGTTCTCCGCCCGGGCGTACCAGCCGAGCGCACGGCCGTCCGGGCCCGGGGTCGGGTCGGTGGCGTCGTCCACCATGTCCGCGTCCAGGCCCCCGAGCAGCCGCGGGCGCAGCGACCCCCACCAGTCGGCGCACACGGGGTAGGCGCCGCTCGGGCGCAGCGCGTCGCGCGGCAGCGTGCGCGCCCAGCCGAGGCCGGACAGGTCCACCGTCGACTGCAGCGCGGGGTAGATCGTCTGCGCGAGCCACGCCGAGCCCGCGTAATCGAACGACGCCTTGATCTCGTCGGCGCGGGAGACCTCCGGGCGCACGGTCGAGGCGCCGCCGGGCAGCCGGGGCACGCAGCCGCCCGGCGTCGGCAGCTCGCCCACGGCGGCGCAGTCCGCGCTCCCGGCGAGCCCGTGCCCCTCGGCCCACAGCGCCACCGCGCGGCGGTGGCACTCGCCGGCGAAGCGCCGCATGCTCTCGAGCGCCTCCGGGTCGTCGATGGCGGCCCGCCCGACGCGCATGTGCAGGCCGCGCACGTCCGACGAGCAGGGGATGGCGGCCATGGCGCCGGCGGCCACCGCCTTGCCGAGCTGGTGCATCGCCGCCCACCAGAGCGGGATCTCCGCCGTCGTCCCGGAGAGCTGCGCGCGGATCGGCCCATAGGGCGCCGCGGCGTCCCCGGCGGTGACGATGCCGCCGCCCCCGGCGCCGCACTCGAGGCCCGGGCGCACGTAGCGCATCTGCGCCATGTCGAGCGGGAACGACGGCACCGCGGCGAGGAACACCACCGCCACCGCGACCACCGTGTCCACCTCGATCTTCTTCAGGCTCTGCACCGCCGCCGAGCCCTCGTCGTCGCCCGCCTTCTTCGACTCGAGGACGTTCTTCACGACGATGCCGAGGAACGGGAGGTAGACGATGCCGGTGTCGTTCAGCACGGCCCAGACGCCGTCGTAGACGATCCAGCCGAACGCCAGGACCACGAACTCGAAGTAGCTGCCGACGCCCATCCGATCAGCCCGCGAGACCCACGAGCAACGCCATGCCGCCGCCCGGGCCCATAGCCTCCACGACCAGGTACGCCGCGAGGTAGGCGTGCCGACGCGCGGCGAGCGTCCGCGCCCGCTCGTCGCGGGCGCCGCACCGGCGCACCAGCCACGCCCACCGCCACCAGACGAGACCGGCCAGCGACACGCGGCCGGCGAGCAGCCACCAGCGTCCGCCGTCGGCGAGCCAGCGCGCGGCGGCGTCCAGACCCGCGCCGCCCCCGCCGCCGATAGCGGCGGCCAGCAGCAGCCCGCCGGCCATCGCCGCCGCGGTGCCGGCCGCGATCCCGAGGCGCAGCCCGAACCGGGCGCCGCGCCCGCCCGCCGGGTTTACCGACCGGCCCACCGTTCCCGCCTAGCCGCCGTCCGCCGCTTCGCGCTCGGCATCGGCGTCCGTGCCGACAGCGCCCCGCGTCGGCTGCGCCTGCGGCAGCGTGAACGACGGCACGCCAGCGGCCGTGCGGCCGGCGGTCCGGTCCAGCACGGAGAGCGGCAGGTTGCGCGCGCGGGACTCGCCGAAGCGCATCTCCTGGTCGAGCTCGTCGATCTCGCGGTTCAGCTCGTCGAGCGCGTCGCGCACGGCCGCCCGCGCCGGTTCGTTCTGCGCCACCGCCGGGTCGCGCAGCCCCGCGCGCAGCAGCCGCCGGGCGACGAACGCCCGCTCCATGGTCCGCTCCACCGCGATCTCGGCCGCGAGGCGCCCGGCGAGCGCGCGCCGCCGCGACGGGCTCGGATCCTCGCGGATGGCGGCCAGCACGGTCGGGTCGACGCCGTGGCCGCCGGCGCCGCGCATCGCGTCGAGCAGATCCTGATCCAGGTCCGCCTCGCCCATCACCGCCGCGAGCACCGGTCCCAAGGTCTCGCCGTCGCCGTAGAGCGCCTCGATCTCCGCGACCAGCGCCGGGCGCAGTCCCTCGCCGGGCTCCGCGGCCACCGGCACGCAGCCCGACGCCGACTCCGAGCAGGTCGTCACCGCCACGTCGCCGACCACGTCGCGCACGAACGCCGCCGCCGCGGCCGAGTCGGCGAACAGGGCGCACAGTCGCTCGGCGGGGTCGGTGCAGTCCAGCACGGCGCCGCCGGCGACCGTGGAGGAGTCCCGCCCCTGCAGCCCCGCGAATCCGGCCCGGGCGGTATCGGTGACCGGGCGGATCGGCGCCTGTCCGGCGCCGCCGGCCGCGACGCCGCCGATCCAGGTCACGCCGGCCTCGCCGCCCCCGTTGGCCGCCGCCGCCCGGGCGGCGGCGGTCGGCTCCGCCTCCGCGCCGAGCTGGCGCTTCCAGAACTCGCCGTCGGCGAGCGTCCGCCAGCCCCCGGCCGCCGTGCGGCCGCGCATCGCCTCCACCGTGCGCTCACAGTTCGCGCGCGCCATGCGGAACCCGATGCCGGCCTCGGCCATCATGCCGGTCAGCATGTCGTAGAGCGACGGGTTGAGACGCTGCAGGACCAGGCCAGGCAGCGAGGCCACGACGCCCTGGGCGGAGTCGACGATGTTGCCCATCATCTGCCGCGCCGCGCTCTCGGCGCTGCCGAGCTGGTCGGTGATCGAGGACGCGATGTCGAAGCTGCCGCACTGCAGGTCGCCGGTCCAGCCGAAACGCAGGCGCGCCTCCACCGTGCGCCCGGTGAACCCCTGGAACGCCTTGATCGGCACGGCGCCGCCGAGCTCGTAGACCGCCGTCTCGCCGAACCCGATCCCGGCGCCGTACTCCTGCCCCGCCGCGGGCGGCGACGCGCCACCCGCGAGCAGCAGCGCCGTCGCCGCGAATCCCCCGAGAAACGGCCGCATCCAGTCCTTCATCCGCCTTCTCCTATCCCCCGAGCGCGATCCGCAGCGGCCCGGCGATCCGGACCCGGCACGGGTTCGCGCAGCACTCGTAGCGGCGCCACAGCTGCCAGCCGTAGCCGCCGTCCCTGTTCGTCCGCCCGGCGAGCGGATCCGCCGGAAAGGGCAGGGCGCCCGACGTCCCCGCCTCGGCGAACCGGTGGCAGCCCGGCACGTCGGGCAGCACCTGCCGCCACTTGAACCCGGCCCCGCCGGGCTCCACCCCGTCCGGCAGCCAGAGCACGCCCCAGTCGCCGAACCGGTACCGCCCCGACCGCTCCAGCACGTCCACCGGCGGCGTCGGCAGGCCCGGCAGATCCGGGAGGTCCGGGATTCCCGGCGCGGCGGGCAGGCTGCCCAGCGCCGCCCGCACATGGAGATTGGCGCCGAGCGCCCCGGGCAGCCCGATCCCGCGGTTGGTCGCCACGAACGCGGCGCGCTGGGCGACGTTGGCGGCGTTGCGGTAGTCGTGGCCGGCGTCCTGCCAGCCCGTCACGGGAAACAGCGTCCCCCATTCCACCCCCGGCGGCAGCGGCCAGGGCGGCTCGCGGAGGCCGCGGCCGGTCGGCGGATGCGCCGCGATGTCGGCGAGCCCCCCGGCCATGTCCAGTTCCCCGAAGCGCCAAGGCGGGTCCACGGAACTCGCGTAGTACGGCACGGGCAGCGTCGCGGACGGGCAGACCAGGTCGAGCGGCAGCCGCGCCATCAGCGCGCCGCTCACCGAGCCGAACACCTCCGCCTCGTAGAAGCTCAGTTCCGCGCCGGGGCGCAGCGTCTCGCCCCGCGTCTCCGGGCGTCCGCCGCCGCGCGCGCCGCTGCCGCCGGCGAAGCGCGCGCCGCCCCGGAACGGCGAGGCCGCCGCAAGGGCCGCGGCCGCGACGCGGCCTTCGGTCCAGGGACACGTGCCGGTGTGCACTGTGACGATCGCCGCGGGCACGAAATGCCGCACCAGCGGCGTCGTCTCCACCGACGTTCCGGCGCCGGGCAGGTAGGGCGGGTCGAGGCACACCCACTCGCAGGAGCCGACCGGTTCCCATTCCATGCAGCCGCCGAACGGATCTGCGGTCTCGGCGGCCGTGGCCGCGAGCAGGTCTGCGGTGGTGAAGCCCCGCTCGCCTGCGTGGACCGCCACCGCCCACAGGATTCCCGCGGCCGCCGCGACGGCCAGGCACACCACCAGCGCGATCAGGAGCGCCACCGCCCATTCGAGCGGGTCCGTACCGCGCCTCACGCGAGGCCCCGGGCGCGGTCGATGTCGGCCGCCACGGCCAGCGCCGCCTCAACCTCGGTCACGCCGTCGCGGGCCATGATCGCCGCCCGCTCGGCCTTCTCGTGGCGCTCGGTGGCGGCGAGCGCGAGCAACGCCGAGGGCGGCACCGCGCGGAACAGGTTCATGCCGGCGGCGCCCATCGCCACCCCTTCCGTGTACTGGCGGTGCGCCTTGCGCGCGGACAGCAGCATCTCGACCTGCTCGTCGGAGAGCTCGCGGAAGCGCCGCATCTCCTCCACCTCCTCCTTGGGGCAGACCAGCGCGATCCACCACTCGATCATGTTCAGGAGCTTCTTGGCGACGTCGGGGAAGTCCTCGAGGTTCTGCGTCGCGAGCCACAGCCAGGCACCGAGCTTCCGCCACATCTTCACGATCTTGACGAGATAGGGCGCGAGCTGCGGGTGGGTGGTCACGATGTGCGCCTCGTCGATGGCGAAGACGATCTCGCGCGCGTCGTGCTGGTCGCGCTCGGCGAGGTTGTTGACCATGTTCATCATGGACACGCAGGACAGCGCGAGATGCGCCTCGTAGCCCTCGCGCGCGAAGTGCGCGAGGTCCACCAGCGTCACGTCCGCCTCGGGCCACGGCTCCCCCTCGCGGTTGAACACCTCGCCGCCGAAACCGTCGCAGAAGAGCCCGATGCCGTCGCCGAGCTCGCGCAGCCGGGCCCGCTCCGCGGCGTCCCGGTCGTTGCTCGGCCGCTCGCGGGCGAGGTCGTAGAGCGCGTCGCGGACGTGGTCGGGGCGGACCTGCTCGGCCTTCTCCCGCGCCGCGCGGGCGGCGGCGATCACCGCGTCGCGCAGCGCCCGGCGGTCCGCGCGCGTCATGCGGTCGAGCTCCTTCGCCTCGCCGCCGGTGGTCATGAGCACCGCCACCGTCTCCATCTCCTGCAGCACGTCGCGCTCGACGTCGAGGGTGTCGTCGTCGCCCTCGCGCTCGGCCACCCGCTCGAGCTCCTCGTCGAGCAGGTCGCCGCGGTCGCCGCCGAGCTCGGCGAGGGACGCGGCGTCGCGGAACGGCGACAGCCGCGCCCCGGAGCCGGGGCGGATGCTGACCCGGTTCACGGTCACCCCGAGCGAGGCGAACCAGTCGGCCAGCAGGCCGAACGAGTTGCCGGCCTCGACGACGAAGAGCCGCGGGCGGTGCACGGCGACCAGGTGCGCGAACACCGCGGCCAGCGTCGCCGACTTGCCGGCCCCGGTCGGGCCGATCAGCAGCATGTGCGCGTTCTTGCGCCGGTCGTAGCGGTTCAGCGGGTCGAAGGCGAGCGGCTGGCCGCCCCGGTTCCAGAACAGCATTCCGGGGTTGCCCGTGCCGACGCTGCGGCCGAACACGGGCAGCAGGTTCGCGATGTGCTGCGCCATGTTGATCTTGGCGTAGCGCCAGCCGTTCCTCCGGTCCCGCTCCGGGTCGTAGGCCATCGGCAGGTGCGCGAGATAGGCGTCCAGCGCGCGCAGGTTGTCGAACGGCGCCACCACCCGGAACCCGTAGCGCAGGAGCAGCGTGCGCGCCCGGTCCGTCGCCCGGTCGAGTTCCGTCGCCGAGCGCGCGCGCAGGTAGAAGGCCGCGCCGGAGCGGAACATCCGCTGCCGCGACGACATCGCCGCCTTGGCCGCCTCGCAGCCCTCGCGGGCACGCAGCGCCGCCACCGACGAGCCCTTGGCGCTCGCCGCCACGCGGTCGATGTGGGCGTCGACGAGGTCCTGCGGCAGCGGCACCAGCGTCGTCTGGTAGACGGTGCCCGGCGGCAGCCGGTCCAGCAGCGTGTTGACCGCGTCGCCATGGCGGTTCTCGCCGGTCACCTGCCCGATCCACGGCGCGCGGCGCAGGCCCTCGATCGTCAGCACCCGCGCGCAGCAGCCCTCGAACCACCAGCAGCGGCGCGCGAAGTCCGAGCGCGGGTGGCAGTAGAACATCGACTCGACGAAGGCGTCCCCGGCGACGGCCTCGACCGGCAGCCCGTCCGCCTCGCCGACGAGCTCCCGCTCGAACGCCATCGGGTCCTCGGGGGTGAGATCCGTGAACGTGTTGAACCACGCGCGCATCCAGCCGTGGAACGCGGCGCCGGTGAGCGGGCGGGCGCGGATGCCGAGCCCTTCGAACGCCTTGACCAGCCGGTCCCCGGTCTCGACCAGCGCCTCCATCATGTCGTCGGGCTCGCTGGCGGCGAGCTTGCCGGTTCCGCGCCGGCGCGACAGCACCAGGTGCGTGCGCTCCGTCGCGCCGCCCCAGCGCTCGCGCGTGACCTCCTCGTCGCGGAACAGGCCGCCGTCCTTCGCCGCGCCCGTCAGGTGGCGCTCGGCGAGGTCGAGGTAGGCGGCGGTGTACGCGGTGTTCCGGGCGCCGCGGCCGACGTAGCGCTTGAGGCGCGCGGCCTCCCGGCGCATGTCGAGGTCGCGCCAGGTGTAGGTCTGCACCACCCAAGGGTTCGCGTCGCGCTCCTCGAAGGCGTCCTGGATGACGTCCTGCACGCCGTCGCGGATCTCCGCCAGGAACGCGGCCGAGCGGCCCTCGGTGCCGAGCGGCACGATCTCCCACGCGGCCCCCAGGCTCTCGCCGTCCTCCAGCAGGATCGCCTCGAGCCCGGACTCCCGATCCTTCACCGCCTCCACCCACGGCAGCAGGTCCACGAACGAGCGGTCCGGCCGGTAGAGCGCGCGGGCCTCGGCCTCCGCGATCCCGCGCCGCCGCACCGCGGGCCGCGGCGCCGGGTCTTTCATGTCCGCCACTTCGACGGACGGGCCCGCGTCCCTGCGGTCGCCGCCGGCCTTCGCCGGCCGCACGGCGAGCGCGTCCCGCAATGCGCTGCCCAGTCCCATTCCGCTACTCCTCCTGCGGACCGTCGGGTCCGTCTGCCGCGCCGGGTGCGCCTTCGGCCTCCGGCAATGGCGACCGGCCGGATCCGTCCGCGCCGTCCGCCTCCCAGGCCGGCCACTCCGCCGGCGGCAGGCTGGAGACCCGCTCGCCGGGCAGCGCGTACTCGATGCGCTCGAACAGCGGCAGGGCGGTCAGGTAGCCGGGCACGCCCACGCCGAGCGGCGTCGCCACGTGCGGGTAGACGTAGACCAGCACGTCGGGGTTCGCGAGCCGCGGGAAGGTCCGCTCGACGCCGGCGGCGGCCGCGGCGGACCAGTCCGGGTTCAGCGGCGGCGGCAGGCGCGCCTCGACGGCGAGCCCGGCGCGGCACCCGGGGCCCGCGCAGCCCGGCCGCTCGACGAGCCCCGTCAGCAACCCCTCCTCGGCGGCGGCCGCCAGGCAGCCCTCGAGGCGCGCCCGGCGCGAGCCGAACCGCACCCGCTCCGCGAGCCGTTCGCAAAACCGCGCGATGCGCACGTCCATCGGCCCCGACGCGGGCGGGCCCGCCTCGCCGCCGTAGGCGCGGGCGTACAACTCCCGCATGTCGGTGTCCTCCAGGGGCAGCACCCGCCCGCCGCCCACGCAGCCCGCGACCGCGGCGACAAGCACGCACCCGACCGCACGTCCAATCCAGACCCTCACGTCCTTCTCCTTCCCAGCAAACCAATCCCTCCACGCCGCGGCGGATGCCGCAGGCCCTCGAGCAGCTTCCCGGCCAGCACGCCGGCCGCGAACGGGCACAGCGCCGCCGTTCCGGACAGCGCCAGGCAGGCGAGCGCGACGGCCGCGACGAGCGCCGCCAGCCCGAACTCGCCAGCGCCGCCGTGCGCGATCGACGGCGGTTCCGTTCGCCGTCCGGTGCGCGCCGCGCACGCGCCGGGGCCTTCCGCAGCCCGCCGCCACGGTCAGTCGAGGTCCCGGATCGGCGCGCCGCCGAACCGGTCCGCAGCCGCGTAGCGCACCCGGCGCGCGTCGTAGCGGTAGTCGATCCGCAGCTCCGTCTCGAGATGCACGCTCACCCCCGTGCCGGGGGCGACGTAGACCACGTCCACCTCGCGGTCGAGGCGCGCGCGCATGTAGCGCGTGAACTCGCCTATCACGCTGGTCGCGGCGCGGCCCAACGCGTAGTCGGCGGCGGCGCCGTCCTTCACCTCCGCCACGCTCGCCGCGCCCTGCGGGCCGACGACGCGGTGGCGCACGGTCTGCGCCTCGGCGAACGCGGCGCCGACCGCGCCGACCGTCTCGGCGCCCATCATCTGCAGCAGGTAGCGGCGCGCGTTCGTCACCCGCTCGCCGGGCACGCACGGGTGGCCGACCTCGTCGGACAGCCACGCCCACTCGGCGGGGCGCTCGGCCACCGCGTCCGGCGTGCCGGGCTCCGGCAAGGTCACGATGCGCCCGTCGGCGAACACGAACGTCATGCTGGTGACCGACCCGCGCACGCACGACAGCGTCCAGTCGCCCATGGCGATGCCGGACACCACCGCGTGGCGCACCTCCGGGATCTCCCAGCCGTTGGCGACGAGGTTGCGCGGCCCCACCATCAGCTTGAACGGGTACGGGTCCACCACCGCCTCGCCGTTCGGCACCCGCCCGATCAGCCCCGACAGCACCGTCGCCCCGGTGAGCACGGCGTTGCGCGGCACGGTGTAGACCTTCTCCGGGCAGCGCGCGTCCTCGGGGCAGCCCCCGTCCCTCGTCTCGTCCGTCACGATCAGGTTCTGCTCGGCCGACAGCAACTGCTCCAGGCGCCCCTCGCCCGGCGGCGTGCCGAACCCGCCCGCCGTCCACACGTACGCGCCGCCGGCGTCCGCCGGCGAGCGCGCCGATACCGGGATGCGTTCCACCAGCCCCTCGACCGCCGTGCGGGCGCGGGCGAACTCGTCGCGCTGGCGGGCGAGCTGCTCGCGCACGCGCTCGTCCACCGTCCGCCCCCGCGTCTCGGCGGTGCGGTCCACCTCGCGCAGGATGCGCGTCTCCATGCCGGCGAGCTCCCGGTTGCGCGCGAGCACGCGCTCGTTCTCCGTCTTCAGTTCCGCCAGCTCGCCCTGGAAGCGCCGCACCTCCGCGACCAGCGTGCGCAGGGTGTCCTCGGCCGTGTCGCCCTCGACGCCGGCCAGCCGCGCCGACTCGGCCGAGAGCGCCTCCGCCGGGGGCGGCGTCCGGTCGACGCGCCCGGACGTTCCCGCGCCGCAGCGCACGACCACCACCAGCACCACCGCGGCCAGCAGCGCCACGGCGCCGATGCGCACCAGCAGGTTCGCGCTCACGGTTCCCGCCCGTCCGCCCTAGAGGCGGACGACCTCCGCGAACGGCCGCCGCGTCACCACGTAGACCATCGTCGACGACCCCGCCCGCCCGGCGGGCGCCAGTTCGGCGGCCAGCCAGCTGGCGGCCACGAAGCGCCTCGAATGCCCGTTCACGGCGACCCGAGCCGCGTGCTGCAGAAGGCGCGGGTCGAGGGTCACCGGCGCATCGCCCGCGTTGACGAACTCGAGGCCGGTCACGTGCAGGCCGTACGCGGCCCACGCGCCGCGCGGCAGCACCTCCAGCCGCGCCGCGTCCGCGTGCCGATACAGGCGCGCGAGATCCCCGTCCACCTCGACCGTCCCGCGCACGGCCCCGGGCAGGGTCCCCGCGACCCGCGCCGGGGCGTAGTCCTGCTGCACCGCGAAGCGGATCAGGCGCAGCACCCGCTCGCCCTCCGAGGGACCCGCATCGCCGGGCTCGGGCGCGGCCTCGTCGCCGGCAAGCGCCACGCGCAGCAGGCCCGGTGTAGAGCCGCCGGCCCGCGGCGGACCGGCCGAGACGTCGAACAGCACGGTCGTGCCGTCCGCGAGCCGCACGGGAACGCGATGGCTCTCGAACGGCGCGTAGGCGTTCCAGTAGGCGGTGTCGTTGACGAAGTCCACGCGCAGCGCCCCCGCGTCCACCAGCGCGCCCGGCAGGCCGACGTCGCCGCCCAGGGGAAACGCCACCATCCGCTCGCGGCCGACCTCCAGTTGCAGCGGTATCGGCGCGCGCTCCCAGCGCACGGTCTCCGCGTGCGCCGCCAAGCCCAGAAGGCACGCCGCCGTCGCCAGCCCCCGCATCCCCATGCCTTTCATCCGCGTCTCCTTCAGTGCCGGTCCGCGATCGCCGTGGCGACCCCGTCGAGGCACGCGATCGCCAGTCCCCAGGCGTTCCGCTGCCGGTCCACGTCGTAGCGCGCGACCCGCACCGGGTAGCGCACGAGGCGCTCCTTGACCAGCGTGCCATCGAGCGTCTCCTCGATGTGCAGGTCGAGGTACGCCACCCAGGCGCCGGGGCCGCGCCGGATCACCTTCTCCGCCCGGTAGCCGCGGCCGGGGATCGCCCACACCGCCCGCTCCCGCCCGCGCACCTCGTTGGCGCGGGCGCGGGCGTCCTCGGCGAGCTCGGTCCGGCACGCCGGGGTCAGCAGCGCCGCGAACGCGTCGATCCGCATCGGGTAGTCCGCGGCGCCGTCGGTGGGCCAGCGGTAGAGCTGCTGCCAGATGTGGAACGCGAACGCATAGACGTGCGCGGGATGCGGCTCGTCGGCGCGCACCACCACGCCCTCCGTCAGGTCCGGCGGCACGAACACGCGCACCTCGTCCGCGGCGCGCATCCAGCCCCACCCCAGCACCGCCACCGCGAGGCCCGCGATGCCGAGCGCCGCGTACAGCGAGCGGATCACCTGGCCGCGCCCGGCCAGCGCCGAGGTGTAGGCCGAGTCCCTAACCATCGGCGTCGTCCCGCCGGGCGGCCGGCCGCGCCGTGCGGATGCGCACCGGCTCCCACACCGCGCTCGCGCGCAGCATCGAGTCGCCGCCCAGGCCCCGGTCCTCGAGCCAGGCGCGGACCCGGTCGGCGTGGTAGCCCGCGGGCTTCCCCCGCTTCATCCGCCGCAGCACGTTCCCGACCACGTAGACCGCGCCGATCGCGAGCACCGCGCCGGCGCCCGCGCCGACCACCGCCTGGCCGAACGCGGCGCCGCCGAGCGCGCAGGCCGGGACCAGGACCCCGAACCCGGCGGCCGCCGCGTAGCGCAACTCCGCGTCCGTCAGCCCCAGCACGACCACCGGCTCCTCGTTCAGGCACTCCGGCAGGTAGGCGATCTCGCGCTCGGCCACGGTCAGTCGTCCAGCACGCCGGCCGCCTGCGTCATGAGGAACACCACGATCACCAGCAGCACCACCCCGGCGGCGGCGTGCATGCCGAGCTCGCCCCAGGTGGCGCGGCCGCTCGCGATCTCCGAATACTTCGAGAGCATGTTCTTGGCGACGATGAAGAGCGCCGCCACCGCCACGATCAGCCCGCCCAGCACCACGATCTGCAGCGCGTACGCCTGGAACACGGCGATGTAGTCGCCGGAGTCCTCGTCGATCCCGTCCGGCGTCGCCACGTCCGGCAGCTGCGCGGCGGCGCGCGACGCCGCGAGCGCGGCCAGGCCGGCGCTCCATGCGCGCCACGCCCGTACCCTCCGCAGCGCGGCGCGAACCGCGCGCCGCGCCTTCCTTCCTTGCTTTTTCATTGTCTTCTCCACCATTGGGTTCCCGACAAGCCGCCCCACGCGGCAAGCCGGTTCACGTGACAAGCCAGCCGACGAGCACCAGCACGAACGTCGCACGCAAGAGCTTGCCGCCGGCGTCGAAGGCGTCCATGCGCCCGCGGCCCCACGCCTCGTAGGAGCGGTACAGCACCCACGCGAACCACAGCAGCACGGCCCCGAACACGAGCCCCGCGACCAGCGCCAGCACCGCGCCCGGCGCGAGCGGTGCGGCGCCCGTCAGGTTCGCCGCCTCGAAGGCCGCCACCTGCGCCGGCGTCACGTCAGGTACTTCTTGAACGTGCCGGCGGCGAGCGCGCACACGACCCCGAGCAGCGCCGCCGCGGGCAGCACCGCCGCCGTCGGATGGATCGCGAACGGCAGCGACAGGTACGCGAAGCACCCGAGCGCCAGCACCCGCCCCGGCAGCCGCCGCACGACGTGGTGCACGCCGCCGAACTCGCGCCCCGCCGACCAGCGGCGGATGTCGCGCATCGAGAGTCCGGTCGCGAGCCCCGCGAGCACGAACACCGCGAACACTGGCAGCGAGAACGCGAGCACCGTCAGGCGCACGGCGAAGAGCTGCAGCGTCGTCAGCGCCGCGCGCGCGAACCCGCCGAGGCCCGACCGTTCGCCGACCCAGCCGAGCGCGGCGGCCGCGCCGGTCCATTCCATCGTCCAGCGCCACACCCAGTCCCGCGCCCGCGCCATCGTCTCCGCCGGGCGCGCGACGAACGCCGCCTCGACGAAGTCGCGGTTGAGGTAGCCGGTCTCGATCGCGAGCATCCGCGCCGAGTGGCCGGCGCCCTCGCCCGGCCACCAGAACAGCATCCCGATCCACTCGATCACCACCGCCGCCACCGCGCTGCCGGCGAGCATCGGCAGCAGCCGCCCGCGACGCGCGCGCCGCCGGGGGGCCTCTCCCGCCCGCTCGCGGACCGCCTCACGCCGCGACATCCGACAACGCGCCCCCGCCGAGCGTGCCGGCGGCCTCGTAGCGGCGCCGCATGTCCGCGGCGAGCGCCTCGAAGGCCTCGCCGGCCGACCGTCCGCTCGGCGTCGGCAGGGGCAGGCGCAGCTTGTAGAACCTGCCGCCGCGCAGCATGGCGAAGCACTCGCCCTTGGGCAGCTTCGTGAGCGCGTGGGCGTCGAGCATGGGCACCCGCGACGTGCTCACCCGGTCCTCCTGGCGCGAGGTGAAGGTCCTGTCCGAGTCCGGGTCGCTCGAATCGGTGTAGCCCGCGATCTGCGTGATCTCGGTGACCGTCACCTCGGGCAGCTGCTCGGACATGATCCGCGCCGTCTCCAGGCCCTTCACCCGGAACATCACCAGGTTGTTGAAGTTGCCCGTCTCCTCCTGGGGCGCCCCGGCGCCGCCCCGCTTCACCTCGGTGGCCGCCAGCGCCTGGCGGGAGGCGGTGACCATCAGCCCCGCCGCGCCGCCCTTGTTCACCATCGGCACGAACTCGTCGCCCATGAGTTCGGAGAACTCGTCCATGTGCACGGCGATGCGCGCCTGCTCCCGGCCGGCGCCGCCGTCCGGGTGGCCGTGGCCGTCGCCGTGCTTGTAGCGCTCGCCCGCGTAGCCGACGAGGTCGGCGAACATCGAGTTGCCGACCGCGCCCGCCACCGCCGCGTCGGAGAGCGCGTCGAGGCCGACGTAGACCACCAGCTTCTGGTTCACCACCTTCTGCCAGTCCCACACCGGGCGCTCGTCGTCGAGGTCGAGATAGTCCGGGGCGAGCAGCTCCGCGCTCTTGCCGGAGGTCAGTTTCTCCAGCAGCGGCAGCAGCGAGGCCACCAGCTTGTCGAAGTAGCTGCGCTCGTAGCGCAGCGCCGAGCGCAGGCCGGTGAGCACGTCGTCCGTGCGCCCCGCCATCTCGGCGCGGCCGAGCACGCGCTCCCAGGCGACCAGCCGCTTCGGCCGGCCCTCGAGGTGGCGCTCCAGCTTCGTGCGCGAGGCGTTGAGCGCCGCCTCCTCGGCGTCCACCTTCTTCACGACGTCCGGGCGCGCCGCGAAGAACGCGTCGGCGTAGCGCACCACCAGCCCGTCGATGTTCACCACGTGGCCGTGGATCGTGCCGTAGTCGGGACGCTCGCCGAGCGCGGTCAGCGCCCGCGCGACGATGTTCACGAAGCGCCAGACGAACTCGCGGAAGACCGCGCTCTGGCCCTCGCCGGAGACCTGCCCCGCGACGCGCGAGGCGACTTCGGTGACGCGGCGGAAGTCGCCGACCCCGTTGTAGCGGGAGCTGACCTCCGGGTAGCCGAGGTGGAAGAGCATGAAGTCGTCGTCGCGGCCGCAGTCCCGGCACACTTCGGCGACCGCGCGCAGGAGGTCCGCGTCGCCCTTGGGGTCGAACACCACCACCACGTCGCCGCGGCGGATGTCCTGGGCGACCGCGATCTCGAGCGCCCGGGTCTTGCCGACGCGCGTAGTGCCGAGCACCAGCGTGTGGCCGTTGCGGTCGGCCATCGGGATCGCGATGTCGCGCTCGGCGAGCTCGACGCCGTGCAGGGCGGCGTCGCCGCCGACGTCCGGCTCGGGCCGGAACGGGTTCAGCGCCGAGTCCCAGCGCAGGAGCCGGGCGAGGGGCCATTCGGCCCAGACGTCCTCGGCGGCGCGCACGCGGCGCACCAGCGCGGCGGGCTCGACGAAGCGGCGGAAGCGCGCCTTCTGCGTGTCGGCGTAGCGCTGGGTGTGCCGGGCGCCCCACTCGAAGCCGCGGCCGAGGAAGAGCCCGCGCTCCGACACCGGCACGTCCCCGTGCCCCAGCGTCCAGGAGCGCCGCCGACGGAGGTTCCGCCGATAGCGCACCACGCGCCACCCGCGACGGCCCCACCAGAGCCCGTAGACGGAGAAGAGGCCCGCCGTCACGTACGCCACGTCCGGAGTCACCATGAAGGTCGCCGGCGCCAGCACGAGCAGCGCGCCGCAGAGCCAGCTCACCGCGCACACGGTCAGTTCCACGGGCGGCCGCAGCAGCGCCTCGACCGGGTGGTCGCCGAGCATCGCCTACCGCCCCAGCTCGCGCCAGGTGCCGTCCAGCGCCTGCCCGAGCACCAGCGGCACCGCCTCGCCCTCGAAGCGGTCGCCGTGGTTCACCGTGATCCCGGTGCGGGAGACGTCCACGTCGAGCGCTCGCACCCAGTCCACCAGCGCCTCGTCCCGGCCGCCCGTGCCGAGGACGTGGAAGTCCACCGGCGTCCCCGCGTGCCAGTACCGCTCCGCCAGCGTCCGGCAGGGCACGCAGTCCGCGTCGAGCGCGACCGCGTAGCGCAGCGCCGCGCTTCGATCCGTACCGGGCGCGGCGGCCCCTGCGAACATCGCCTCGTCGCCGTAGAGGCGCGCCCAGGCTTCCCCCACGGCGCGCTCGAACGCCAGCTCGCCCTCGACGCGCTCCCATTCGGCCGCCACGTACGCCTCCGCGAAACGGCGGCGCTCGGCGGGGGTGCGGGCGTGGGCGCCGAGGACGAGGAGGGGATCGGCGTCGGGCGTCCAGAGGCCCCGGCGGCCGGCCATCAGCGTCTCGTAGCGGGCCCGGTCGGTCTCGTCGAGGTTCCAGACGCGCGCGGCGGTCTCTTCGACCGCGCTGGCGCGGACGTCTGTTGCGTCGATCTCGGCGCTCGTGACGACGGTCGCGGCGCTGGCGATCGCTACGGCGGCGAGCGCACCCGCGCCCGCGCCGAACCACCTGGATGCTGACATCTGCAGGCCCCCGGAACGGGGTTCGACTCACTGGACCGCGCGGAATGTAGCAGCCTGTTTTGACTCGAAAAAGTGCCGTCGAAGCGCCGTTTTTCCGCGTTGTTTCGACGGCACTGCGGACCCGCGCAACCCCCGGAAAACCACGTTGTTGCGCGCGCTCAACAAGCCGCCGTCCGGTGCGGACCGCCGCCAGCATGGTCCGCGGCGCCGCGCGTCAAGGCCGGGCCCTGCCGGGCGCCTTGCGACCGCGTCCGCGGTCGGCGGCGGCCTTGACCCGCGGCTTCCCCTGCGGACCGGGGCGTCGCGGCATCCGCAACGGACAGAGGAGATCCCCATGACCTGCATCCGCCCGCCCTTCCGGCTCGGCGACGGCACCGTGCGCGACGTCGTCGCCCACCTCGACCGCCACGTCGCGCCGCACCTCGCGCCGGACGTCTCGAACTACGCCAAGGGCCGGCAGCGCGCCTGGCTCGAGATCGAGGCGCCCCTCGGCCCCACCCAGCCCTGGCGTCCCGGCCTCGCCTCCAAGCGCCTCTGGCCCTGGCTCACCCGCGTCTGGCAGCGCTTCCATCCCGCCACCCGGCCCCAGGTCGGGCTGGCAATCCGGGGGGACGTCGGCATCGCCTGGCACCGCGACGCGGCCTACGCCATGAACGCCGCCCTCATCGTCAACCTCGGCTTCGCCACGTTCGAGATCGACGCCGAACGCGACTCAGCGAACGGCCGTCCGGGGAACCCCCTCTGGCTGGACCTGTCTCCGGGCGACGTGGTCGCGTTCGACTGCAAGCACCAGCACCGCGTCATCAACGCCGACCCGGCGCGCTGGTCGGTCGTGCTCTGGCGCATGAAGCAGTTCCCGCCGGCCCCCGTCCAGCCGGTTGCGATCCCCTGAGCGCCGCCGGGTGCGTTGCCGAGTCCGCCCGAGCCTGATCCGCGCCCGCCGCCCGTCAAGGCCGGGCCCGTGCCGGGTGCCTGCGGCAGCCTTGACCGGCGGCTCTCGGCGCGGACCGCCGAACGGGGCCATCGGCAAGCCGGAGACTGACCATGGCCGTTCTGAACCTGCGCCGCATCGAAGGCGACACCAGCGCCGAGGCCCTGCTTGCCCGGGGCATCGTCCGCGTGGACCGCAAGACGAAGTGGGGAAACGAGTTCCGCATAGGACGCAACGGCACGAGAGCCGACGTCATCGAACGATACCGCCGCGACCTGTGGCGGCGCATCCGCGCGAGCGAAGTGGACCTCGACGAACTCGCGGCGCTCGACCGGATGGACCTCTGCTGTTGGTGTGCACCCCTCCAGTGCCACGCGGACGTGCTCGCCCGCGCTGCCGCCTGGGCCGCGCGGCGCGACGCTCAGTAGCCCTTCTCGAACAGCCGGTCCCGCCGGTCCTCGATCCAGCCGGACACCGCTGGCTCCCCGAAGGTCCGGTCGAACGCGGTCGCCGTCGCCAGGAACGCCAGCCGCTCGTCCGGCGTCGTGGTAAGCGCGTACGCCTCCTCCATGTGGAACGCCAGCAGCTCGCCGAACACCGCCACCGAACACCGGCGGGCGCCCGGCCAGTCCATGCACTCCCGCACGCAGTCCGTCACGGCGAACATGAACGCGTCCGCGCCGGACATCGAAACGGTTCGGCTTTGCATCGCGCAGCTCCGGGATACGGCCCGGTGCAGACCCTACGCCCCGAACGTACGCGCGTCACGCGCCGCGTTGTTAGCAAACCGCTAAATCAAGCACGCCTGCGCCCCCGCGGACGCGGCCTACCTCGCGCAGTAAACCGCCACGACGTCGATGCGGCCATGGCCGAGTTCGCCGGCGATCATCCGCCGGGCGAGCGCGTCCAGCCGCCGCTCCTCGCGCGTCATGCCGCGCACAGACTTTCCACCCGCCGCCGCGCACGGAAAGCCGGCGAGCTCCCGGTACCGGCGCTGCGCGTAGCCATGCCGCAGCCGGTGCGACTTCGGAATCCCGGCGCGGCGCGTGTCCCGCTCGAACCGCCCCATCTGCTGCACGTACTTCTCGTCGGGCCGGATCAGCGAATCCTTGCCGGCGAACGCGTGCACCCGGTCGAGCAGTTCCCGCTGGGCGACTTCCAGGACCGGCACCGCCCGCGCGCGCCCCCCCTTGCACCAGCTCGCCCGCAGCACGATGCGGTCGCCCCGGTCCGCCTCGGCGACGCGGAACTTGATCGCCTCCTCGCGCCGCAGGCCGAAAGCCGCCTGCAGCTCCAGCGACAGCCGCACGCGCTCGTCCCGGACCTGCGCCAGCTTCGCCGCTTCGAGAACCAGCCCGTCGCGGTAGCCGCGCGCGGCCTTGCGGTCCTCGATCCCGTAGCGGTCGTTGTCGCGCATCACCACCGAGCCCTTGCCGACCGCGCCGGCCCACCACCGCAGGTGCACCATCAGGTTCTTCATCGTTCCGGGAGACAGGCCGCGGGCGTGCCAGTCGCCGACCAGGGCCCAGACGTGCCTGCCCCCGAGCGAGCGCGGCCGCATCCCGCGGAAACCCAGCGTCTCGAGGCGCGCGCTGATCGTGCGCAACCCCGCGCGGCGCTGCCGCATGCGCACCTCCGAACCCGACGGGTTGCGGCGCACCAGGTCGCAAAGATCCCGGTAGAGGCGGTCGCCCTCGCCGGTGCCGCGATTCCCGCCTCCGCCGCCCTTCGCCACGGGCGCATTCCCGCGCCCCCGCCGGACACCGTCCCGGCCGCCGCGAGAACGCCTCCTGCCTCGGGCCATCGACCTCCTTCCGCTCCGAACCCCAACAGCCGACGGCGGGCGCCCGGCCGCGGGCGTCCGCCGTCTTTCCTGTCTTTCTGCTCAACGTTACGGTTTTCGCCGCAGCCATGTCAGGCGTGCGACGCGGCACGAAGGACGTCGTCGACATCCTCCTGCGGAACTCCGGGCATCCCCGAAGCAAACCAATGGAACTGCCTCTCCTAGGCCACCGGGCGCGGTCCTGTCGGTCCCGTCGCGTGCGTCGCCATTGCGCGCGCACCCATTCCTCCACCCGGCCTCATCCGCGCTGCGCGTCCCCGTCGGAGACGCCCGGCACCCCCGTCACATCGAAGGCGCCGACCCTTGAGCGCTTCACCTCCGCGGCGATCGGTCCGCCGACCCGCGGCACGTGTCCGTGCGCGCTGGCCGCTCCCGCGCGCATCCCCCGTACGCGGCACGCGTCACATACCGTGCCCTCCGGGTTCAGTCGCGCGTCCGATCGGCGCGAAACGCGGCGCGGAGCCGTTCCCACGCTCCTTGCGCCACAGCGACGGTCGCCCGTCGCCCGCCTGTCTCCAGGCTTCGTCCGCCGTCGCCGACGGACGCGCCGTGTCCGGCGCTTGACTCTCACCGAGCCCTACAGGGGTTCTCGCACCCCCGAACGACGTTCGAACCGCCCGATGCGTTGCCACGCATCGCCCGCTTCGACGCCGCGCATCCTCGCCGTCGCACCGAGGACGGGACGCCTTCTCGCGCCACTACTCGCCATGGAGTGAAGCGACGCTACCACACGCCGGGGCGCTTCGTCACGAGCCCGTCACGCGACACATCGCCCCGGAACATCGCACCACGCACGGCGTCGCGGCCCCTGTCACTAATTTCCGGCTTCGCGAAATTAGTGACAGGGGCCGTCCCCGCAGCCGCCCGCCCACGCCCGCACCCGCGCCCAGGAGGCGCCGCCGTTCCGCCGTCGGAACGCCGTCGCCCGGGCGTCGCCGCGCCTTCGGCCCGGCGCCACCCGTACTTGCTCCACCTACGCTCCCAAGGCAACGGGCGCGACCCGCCCCGTCACCGCTCGTGCCGGCGTGTTGAGCGCGCGCAACACGCCGTCGCGCTCGACGGCGTCGACAACCGCAATCACAGAGCCCAACGTTCCCACTCACCCAGCACCGCGAGCCCCGACCGCCACACGCACTCGATCCCGTAACGCCCATCTGGTCCACCAACCGCCTGCGGCAGCGCATCGGCACGCTCATCGAGTGGCCCATCGCGCAGCGCCAAGCATGTTGACACCCCCCACGCCGGCGACGCGACCTCCGCGGCGCTGCCGAAGCACACCTCGGTCCAGAAGCACCACCGGGTGAACGCTGGCGGTCCGTGCCCTCGAAATCCTCGACCCGCCCCATTGCTTTTCGGGCACGAATCTCTCCGCCAGCAACACCGAACACGCTCCGTTTCCTACAGCCAACCAACGCATACCCGCGACGCCCTAGCGGCGACTTCCACAACCACGCGTTTCACCCTTAGACTACCGTGGCCATGCGCCGCCCTAGCTCGACCGCTCCCCGACGCCCCAACGCTTCCCGCCCACCCGACGCGCCTCGACGCCACCCGATCCGCTCCCCCGAGGCCCAGCAACTCTGGTGGGGCCATTCAGGCGACCGCAGCCGCAAGCACTCGATCCCTTCCATCGTCGACTACGCCACCGCGATCGCCACCGTCCGGGCGCACGCCGACGATCCCGACGCCGCCTGGTGGCTCGCCGAGACCCGCGAACGCCTCGGCGCCGCCCTCAGCGGCGTCCGGTCCTGGCGCCATGCCGACAACGCGATGCGCGACGCCTTCCTGCGCGGCCTGCCGCCGCGCCCCTGGACGTCCCCGCGCCTCAATCCCCACTCGGACCCGCTGGTCACCGCCTACGCCGAACTGCTCCTCGACTACGACGCCTGCGTCCGCGCCGCGTTCGCCACGTCGACGTACCTGAACCGCCGCGACCTGCCGTCGAACGGCGCGCGACACCTGTCCCGGGAAATCCGCATCGCCATCGCCAACATTCCCCGGTCCGCCGTCGCCGTGGCCAACCGTCTCGGCGGCGCGCAGCAGCCGGCGCTTTCGTCATGACCGCCGTCCCGGCCGATAGCGCCATCGACCCGGACGCACCGCCCCACGCCGCGTTGCTCGCGTCCGATCCCCTCAACTGGGCGCGCCGCGCGACCCTTCTCGTCTACGACCGCCACGCGGCCCCCCTCGCGGCGCGCGCAGAGCGCCATGCGCGGCAAGTCGAGCAAGCCAGCGGTCGGCAAGCTGCCGACGCCGTGCGCCGGGACGCCGTGAACGATCTGCGCCATTCGTGCACGAACTACGAGGAGCTCGTGGCCGACATCGCCGCGCACTACGGCCACGGACGCCGCGACGACGTGATCGCAGTTCTTCGCACCCGCGCGTTGCGCGCACTCGCGCATCGCTTCCCGTCCCTGGCGCACGTCTGCCGAACGGTTGCCAACGAACGGCGCGCAGCACCCTAGCGCCTTCCCCGACCGTGGACCCGCGCCGCGGATGCCCTCTGTTCGCGCGCGACCCCGTGCAATACGATCCGGGCTACCCCGCTCGTCTCTGCAGGATCCGATGCCCAGGAAGAACGACGACCTGTTCCCGTTGCTCACGCTCCTGCCCTGGTGGGCGAACCTCCTGCTGGCTCCGCTGGCCTACGTCTTCCTGTCCCGGGGCGTTCCCGCCATCCTCGGCGACAATCTCCTCGCGCCCCTGTTCGGGCCCGCCTTCGGCTTCCTCGGCATCGTCGTCGGCGCCCTGTTCGTCCTCGGCGCCGTGCTTTCGTTCTTCGCCGCCCGCCGCAAGCGCCGCCTTCTCGACCGCCAGACGGGCCTCGCCTCCATACGCGCGCTTTCGTGGCGCGAGTTCGAGGAGCTCGTCGCCGAAGCGTACCGCCGGGACGGCTACCGCGTCGTCGAGAACGACGAGCCCGGGCCCGACGGCGGGGTAGACATCCGGCTTCGCCGCAACGGCGCGCTCCATCTCGTCCAATGCAAGAACTGGCTCACCCGCCGCGTCGGCGTACGCGTGGTTCGCGAGGTCTACGGCGTCCTCGCGGCCGAGCGCGCGCAGCAGGCCGTCATCGTCTGCTCCGGCGACTTCACGGAGGACGCTCGGCGGTTCGCCGCCGGCAAGCCGATCCGGCTCGTGGACGGCGAGGCCCAGCTCGCCCTTGTCCAAGGCGTCCGCCCGGCCAGCGGCGCGGCCACGCCCTCGCCCGATCCCGACCTTGCCGATCGGACCGATACCAGGCCCTTGTGCCCGCGATGCGGCGGACGACTGGTCGTCCGCACGGCGAAGCGCGGCGACCACGCCGGTCGCAGGTTCCTGGGCTGCGAGACCTTTCCGCGTTGCCGCCACATCGAGAATCTGGCCGACGCCTGACGCTCGACCAGCCGCAGACGAAAAGCCGCCTGCCACCCTCGCGCCGGTCGCGGCGGCCGTCAAGGCAACCCCTTCGGGGCGCCTGGCGGCGGCCTTGACCGACCGCCCGCGTCCGGCGCGGTCCGTGTGGCGAGCTTTCCGTCCATCCACAGGAGCAACCCCATGGACAACCGACTCATCGCCTTCACCTCGAGCAGGCGCGAGATCGACGGCGAGGAGCGCGTGTTCCGCACCCGCGTCGGCGTCGCCTTCCCGCACAAGCGCGCCGACGGCTACACCATCCTCATCGACGACAACCTGAGCGTGGGCGGCGAGATCGTCCTGTTCCCGCCGTTCGACGACGACCGCAACCCGCGCCCCGAGCGCACCCGACCCGAGCCCCGGGCCGCCGCGGAGTCCGGCAACGGCTTCGACGACTTCGACGACGACATTCCGTTCTGACGGGGTCTCTCCCACCCCGTGCCGCCGGCGCGTCCGCGTGTCCCTCCTCTGCGCGCGGACGCGTCCCGGCGGCTTCTCCCGACCCGACACCGAGGTGCGCGGTCACCCATCCCCTGAGCGCAAAGAACGCTCGCCGCTACCGCCCGCTTGAGTCCGCGTAGCGGCGACGTCGACCCCGCCGCCCCGCCCGCCGCGCCAGCGTCGGCTGCTTTTGCTTTCTTTTTTCTCTTTTCTTTTGCTTTTGCTTGGGTGATCGCAATGGCCGAACCGGGACGGTGCGGCAACGCGCACTTGGCAAGTGTCGCTTTGCGAACCTTCCGCCCATGAAAAACGGCCCCGAAGGGCCGTCTGTTCACAAGTTGTCCACAGGTATCGTGGCGCTTCTCTACCGCTAGTCGCTAGACAGACAGCGCTCCTGGCCGGAGCATGGCGTGCCCGGTCCGAGTCGGTGTCACCGGCCCGCGCCCCGCCCCAGCCGCCGGGAAAGATCATCGGCAACGAACCCCACTGGAACCGGCCCGTCCCGCGACCGTCTCCCGTCGCAGCCCCTGCAGACCCCGTCGCCCCGGTCCCCGCGAGCCGCGGCGTGGTCGAACGGACTGTTGCACCAGCGGCAGCGCGACCGCGCGACCGACGCCGCGTCCCGGCGCTCCGGCTGGCCGCGACTTCCGTCCGGCGCCCCGCTGCCTTCGATGTCCTCCCGAATCCGGCCCGCCAGGCCCCGTAGGCGCGCCCGCGCGACGCGGTACTCGCCGCGCTTCCCGTAGTATTCCGCCAAGCGCTCCGCGATCATGTTCCCGACCGGATCCTGCGCCAGTTCCTGCGCCGCGAACGTCGCCACCGTCACTTTCGCCCTCCCGTTGCTGCGCATTTCACTGGTTCGGTTTTCGATACCAGTGGCCGTCCCGACGTCCACGCCAGCACCTGCGCCCCTCGGGGCATCCCCGCTCGGCGCATCTTCCCGCGCCGCCGTTCCGCTGGTCCGGTTTTCGACACCAGTAGACGGTGTCTCGCCCTGCGCACTCTTCGCACTGGTTCGGTTTTCCGTACCAGTGCTCTCCCGCACCCGGTTCCGACCACTCGCCGCCGCCTTCCGGCTCCGCACCAGCGTCGCCACCGGGGTGTCGAGATCCTCGTCCGCCAGCAGCCCGCCCCAGAACCCATCGCCCAGGTACCACGACGTCCGCGGCGCGCCGTCCTTCGGCGACAACAGCGACTGTCCCATCAGTTCCCGCACCGCCGCCGCGAACGAAGCCGGCGTGCGAATGCCGGTCATGGACATGAGCTCCGACCGCGTCTTGGTGCACACCAGGTCCCTCGTGAAGCAGAACATCGTCGTGGCGAACAGCAGCGACGCGGCCTTCATGGACAGACCGCGTTCGGCGACGAGCTCCGCGCAACGGTTCCAGCGCTCCTCGTGCTCGATCGACCCGTCCAGCACCTCCCGCAAGGCCGTCGGACACGCCACGTGACGCCGCTTGCCCCGCCCGCCGTCTCCCGCCGACCGCTTCGGCCGGTCGAGCCTCCTCAGGAGTCCAGCCGTCCTCTCCCGGGCCTGCGCCTCGCCGCAGTCCTCCTCGCGCGCGATCGCCGCCCAAAGCGCGTTCTCGATGCCGGGACGGGCGGCGTCCACGGCCGCTGCGTCGTCGAACGACACCACCGAGTCCGGAGCGAGGTAGCCGCGCTCGCGCGCAACGACCGCCACTTCCGTCCAGCGGGCCACGTACTGCGTGGGCGTCCCGACGCCCAGGTTCCCGCATCCCTCCACCACCGTTGCCATTGCCACTCGCTGTGGCCCGTTCGCGCCGCAGTCGCACATCGCTCACCTCCCCGACGACGAGGCCCGCCTGGGCCGACGTTCGCCGGTCCTGCGCCCCGTCCGACCGACGCGTGCCCCTTGATCCGCGGGCCCCGGCGGCGTTGGCCGCCGGCAACGTTCACCGGCACGAGCGCGCCCATGGCCCGGAATCCAAGGACTCCGGGCCCGCCTCGTTCCGATCGGTGAAGGCCCGTCACGACGGGCGCCCGGACGAGCCGGCCGCCCCCAACACGCGATACCGCTAGCCGAAAAGCTCAGGGAGACGCGCCGCCATGCGGCTTGAATACCTCCGTCCGTTGCCCGCATGCGACCTCCCCGTCAGAACCCCTATCGGGACGTCGACCGACTCAACGTCGGGCCCACGTCCCCTGACAATCCGCCCCTAGGCCGGATCGACGGTTCTGGACTCGAGCCAGGCCGCCACAGTCTCCGTGCGCCACGCGCGCAACTGCGACCCCAGCTCCACGTCGGAGCGGGGGAATCTCCCGTTGGCGATCCAGTAGTAGATCGTGCGCTTGGAGACCCGCAGCATCTCTTCGAGGTCCGCGATCCGGAGGACGCGGGGCTCGACGCCGCGGCGGGACGGAGAGAGGGAGGTGTGGTTCGTGGTCATGCCAGAATCCCTTCAGCTAGCGGGAACTGGCACTTCCATATACACGGATTTCACGGGGTTACAATAGCCCGGGTGGGCAGCTAGACCGACAAGTGCTACGAAAAGTGCTACGCAACTCCGAAGAATCTGAAAAATCTTTTCAAATCAAGTGCTTATGTGACGTGTGTGGTGCCGAGGAGAGGACTTGAACCTCCACGGGGTTACCCCCACTAGCACCTGAAGCTAGCGTGTCTACCAATTTCACCACCTCGGCGTGGGCGCGCGACTTTACTACAGCGGGCTGCGGTTGAACACACATCGGGCGGCGCCGGCAAAAGCAATTCAAGGATGGTCGGATCGCCGCAGCAACGCCTCAAGCTCGGCCACGCGTGCCTCCGCCACCCGCCGTGCCGACTCCGCCTGGCGGCGCGCGGTCTCCGACACCCGGAGCGCCGTGGCGGTCTCCGCATGGTCCGGTAAGAGCTCGCCGGTCGCCGGATCTCGGAACCGGAAGCCGTCGCCGTCCGCCACTAGGTCGAGATTCAGCACGGTGCTGCGGTAGCCGCCGTCGGGCAGGCTAGGCATGGGCGCATAGACGTCGGCATCGAGGCGCCAGCCGTTGACCGGGCGCGGCAGCTTGCCGATCGGATCGAACAGCCAGAACTCGCGCACGCCAAGCTCCTCGTAGAGGCCCGGCTTCGCCTCGACGTCGCGTCGCCAGGTTTTCGGCGACAGCAGTTCCATCACCAGGTCTGGCACCGGCTCCTGCCACAGCTTGTAGGATGAGCGCGCGTGGCCGCCGGCCCCGAACGACACGAGGAGGTCGGGCGCCATGACCGCAGCCGGATTGCCGCGCTCGAACAGCAGCCCGAGGTCCCCTCCGGCGAAGAAACCCGGGTGCGCCGCGTATCGGATCCGCAGCGCGCGGATCGCGTACGCCCGGATGTCGTCGTGGGTGAGGCTTTCCACGGTTGCGGAGTCGCTCTCGGGATGGCCTTCGTCGTCATAGCCGACCGGCGGCACCGGTCGGTAAAGCGCCCGGGCATGGCGTGCGGCCAACGACGGCTGCCGCGCGACGGATGGTGGCACGGCTGCCGTTGCGGCAGCGTGCGTTGCGGGGGGAGGGGATTCGGTAGGCATCATTGGAAAGTACCACAGGTGTTCCCGGCGCAGCGATGGGCGTGCAAGCATGGCCCGCCCCTGACCGCGGGCGTTACAGACATCGGCCCGGATTCGCGTGCGACATCGCTGAAATCTGCGGGGCCGGCGAACCGTTGTCGGACGGAAAAATCGATTGTTCATGGCACTCGCGGCGCCGGTCGCTTACGCTGCCGTCTTGTTGTTGCACAGAGACCGCCGCAATGCCCAAGGGCCGTTTACTGCGGCATGATCACTCGGGTGGGGACCGTCAGCGGCGGCCATCGGCTACCCGATTGGCGCCCGGTGCGGTTCGCGACGCGATCGGCGCCATCGGCGAGGCGAGTTGGTCGGAGTTGATCCGGCACTTGCGCCTACCCCGGGGTCCGGCATCGCGGACATTGCGCCGGGTTGTCGACGGACTTGTCGCCAGCGGCGACGTCGCGCTGTCGAAGAAAGGGCGATATAGGCTTACCGACGAGGGCGAAGAGGCCGTGTCGAAGCCGCCGTCCTCGGTGGTCGGACGGCTGGACGGCAGACCGCGGTCCTGGTTCGTCGAATCCCTTGACCCGGAGTACAGACAGCGCATCGACCTCGTGGAGGAACCCCACGCCCCATCCGGCGCGGTGGTTGAAGTGGAGGTT
Organism: Acidobacteriota bacterium; assembly: GCA_026708265.1. GTDB lineage: Bacteria > Acidobacteriota > Vicinamibacteria > Vicinamibacterales > UBA8438 > JAGWAJ01. Next base: position 513 of record JAPOVI010000370.1, on the reverse strand, counting down.
CTCGCCACGTCGTTTGCCGGGGTGACCGGACGGGTCAAACGCCTTGTCGAAGCCGGCGGCGAGTCGGCCCGAGCGGCTGCCGCGATGCTGGCCGCCTACCGCATCCCCACGACTTGGCCTGTGGCGGTAGACCGGGTCGATGTGCCTGCATCCGTGCCGCGGGACGTCGCCAAGGCGCGGAAGGACCTCCGCGGCATGCCCCTGGTGACGATCGACGGGGCCGACGCGCGAGATTTCGATGATGCGGTGTTCGCGGTACCGCGCCGCAACGGCTGGCGGCTCGTGGTCGCCATCGCGGACGTGGCCCACTACGTCAAGACCGGCTCCGCACTGGACCGGGAAGCCCGCGAGCGGGGCAATAGCGTCTATCTGCCCGACCGCGTCGTACCGATGCTGCCGGAGAGACTGTCCAACGGGATCTGCTCGCTGGTGCCCCGCGAGGACCGGCTGGCCATGGTGTGCGATATGCGGGTAACCCGCGAGGGCCGCGTGTCCGGGCACGAGTTCTACCAG
>JAPOVI010000437.1 GCA_026708265.1 Acidobacteriota bacterium | reverse complement strand
CGCTGGCCGCCTGATCTGATGGAGGCATTGCCAAACGGGGAAGCGTCCATATAGGAGATGCACAGCGATTCCGGAAGTGTGCGCTTCCTCGACGGCATCCGCGAGACGTGGGACCGGCGCTTCGACGGCGACGAGGCGTGGCCGGTGTTCGTCGCGATTCTCACGGACGCGAACGAGACCAGCGCGTTCATGAGCGAGAACCGATTCAACGGCTTCGTCGCCGACCTGCGGGCCGCCGGCGTCATGGTCCACGCGGTCCTCTGGACCTCCCGGGCCCGGCGGACCACGGCCTCGCTGGTCTCGACCGGCCTCGCGCTCAACCTGGTCCACAACACGGGAGGGCGCTACGTCGCGATCGCCACCGCCACGGCGTACGGCCAGGCCCTGCGGCAGCTCGCCGCCGACATGACCGCCCACCACACCGCCGTCTCGAAACGGTACCGCGTGCTCTACGAGGCTCCCGACGAGCCGGGAACCCGCATCTCGGTGAGCGTGCTGCGTCCCGGTCTCCAGGTGCGGCTGCACGGCGACCGGCGCCTCGATCCGTAGGCGAGCAGCGGGAAGATCGGCGCGCCCAGCGCGGCGTTCCGGGTACGCCACCAGACTCCATCGACGAGAGGACAAGGGCGTCGCGCGCGGCCAAATGAGAGAGTGGGAAGCCGCTACGCTTGCGCCGGGAGGGACGAGTGGCGGTGGCGCGGCATGAGCGCGTCGACGTGAAGGCGATTCTTGCGGATCGCGATCTTCGCCGGAAGCTGATGGTGCGGACCATTCAGGCGACGCAGGCGCGTGCGGGAATCGACACAACCGAGGAGCAGGCGGAACGCGCGTACTATGCGGTGACCGAGGGCGAGCGGACAGCGCTCTTCGACCTGACGGGTTATCGCCAGCAGAAGGGACAGCCTGAACGAAGGCATGAAGCACTCGTCCGACACCTGCGGAGAGATCCGGGGCCGCATCGCTTCGACGTCGCCCATCGTGCCTTTCGCATCATCGACGGAGCGCCGATCACCTATCGGCGAATGAGGTGATCGTCCGCGCCTGGTTCGACGAGCAGGCGGAGGTCCTGCGGCTGCTGCCCGCGCCCCAGATCGACTCTTGGCGGCGGATGTCCCCGTCCACCAGGCCGGACCGCTGATGCGTTGACGCGAACCGCCCAGGTACTCGCGCTTGCCGGCATCCGCGAACGGCAACCAGGCGCCTCCGAGCAAGGGGCGACCCTGGCCCCGGCGCGCCGGCCGCGATAGTCAACGCGACTGCGGCGTCGAGGGCGAAGCGCCGAACCAGGAACGACCGACACCGGCATCGTGGAACGGTGACGCGCTACGACCTCCGGATCGGCTGAATCAACCGGACGGCCGCGGAGCCCAGACGGTAGACAAGGAACGCGTTGACGGCGCCTTCGGCGGTCCGGCCGGCCAACGGCGCGAGCACGCCGGCGCCCACGACCTCGCCCGCGCCTTGGCTCAGCTTGCCCAAGAGATCCTGGACGAGGCCGTCATCGGCCAAGCCCTCGCCCGCGCTTTCGATCTCGTCCGCAACATGGTCGGACACGTCGTGCACGACACCGCTCAAGTACGTCGTGACCACCGACCGGGCGAGCAGCAGCCCGGTATGGAAAGCAGTGGGCCGAAGGCCGTAGAGCGACAGCAGCTCCTTCAAGAGCGCCAAGCACGCCGACAGGACGATCACCTGATCGAGGATCGAGAAGCGGGACGCCGCAGTACCGAGACCGACCTTCAGGGCGTAACTCCGAACACGGCGGGACGCGACCCTGTCGACCGGGGCCTGAACCCGATCGGCGAAGTGCTCAAGCCACTCGGCCGAGGAGCGATCGTCAGCGTCGTTGACGAGACTGCGCTGGGCCTCGTCGAGGCGGATACCATCGGCGTCGGCCAAGTAGCGACGGACGTACCGTACATCGTACTCCTGAAGGTGGGCGTGCAGGACAGCGCGAGCTTCGTCCACTCGCCGTCGGGCCAGGTGCTGCCAGCGCCGACGCTGGTCCAGGGCGCCGAAGACCCGAAGACGGACCGAGGGCGTGCGACGCAAGCGCCTCAACGCCCACCCGAGCCGGACCACCAGCACGACCAGGACCGACGCGGACAGTAGCGCCACGCTCCCAGCGATCCAGTTGAGCGGACCGGGGAGCGCTCGGATCTCACTGACCGCGGTCGCGCCTAGCGCGACGAGCACGAGCGCGAGCACCGAAGCCAAGGCCATTGCGCCCCATGTGAGAACGCTGACGAGCGGAGTAGGAAGGCGGAAGCCACTCCCCGCCTGAGCTGCCAAGCGCTCCAACTCGGCTGCGGCCTCGTCCTCGCGCTCGCGGCGGTCTCTTGCCGCGTTCTCCTCTGGAGAGGGAACCCTTCCGCGCTCCCGCTCGCGGCCATCCTGCCGCCGAACATCACCGAGGCCCGAGTCACCCTCGCGGCCCGGCGGGACTGGCCCCGCCGCGGGACCGGCACGCCGGTCCGCGGATCCCGAACGAGGAGCAGCGTCACCAGGCGACCCGGAGACACGGGGCGCACCGACTGCGTCGGATGCCCGACTCCACGAGTTGCCGAGCGACGAAGCGGCGGATGACGAAGGCTCAGGCACGGAGAATCACCCCAAGGCGATGAAATCGAAGACCGAGTCAAGGCTCCGGTGCCGTGGCGGTACCATCAGGTTCTCGGGAACCCGAGGCCAGAACCACGGGAACCGGTAGTCGCCCTCGTTCCAGGAGGCCGACCAGTCTTCGGGAAGCGGCGACACCGAGAGCTCTTCGGCATGGCGCTCCGAGACGAACGGACCGGGCTCCGTCTGTCCCACCAAGGTGTAAGGCTTGGTGCCGGGCGTGCTCGAGTGGCACGAACTGGCAGCAAACCACTTCACCGCGACCGACGATGGGAGGATCTGCGCGGCCCGGGCGTTCATCGATTTCAAGAGCCCCGCCAGCCGCCCGTTGCGGAGATCGTCGGGCGCGACGAGGTCCGCCTTTGCCGCCACGAACGCGACCCGCGACAACGAGGGTCCCAAGCCCAGAGACCGCAGCACCGCTGCGGAGAATCCACGGTCGCTCACCCTGTCCACGAGATCCAGAATGACTCGACGCTCATCGACGAAACGGCGAGGGCCGGCCAAGAGCATGGCCGGCACGTCGACCAGAATCACCAAGCTGTGCGCGCTCATCAGATCCCGGAACACGGGCAGAACGACCGTCGTCCGGTACTCGCGGTAGTGCCGCGCCATTCGAGCCGCGACATCTGGCCACCGGTCCCGGGCATCGGCGGGGAGCGGCGCGAACTCCCGCTCCTCGTCGAGGCCGCACCGGCGGTGCTCGACCAAGTCCTCGACCGGCACGTTCGGTGCACAGTTCCCCTGGGAGTCAACCAGGAAGACCGAGGGCGACACGAACGGTTTGAACGCACGGATCACGCGGGCCAGTACCCGGCGGTAACCCCGCACCACAGTAGCTGCATCAACGGTGTCGACAGCGAACGACCGACGGTACTCCGCGGCGACCTCGCGACCGACGGAATCATGATCGAGATGATCGAGCACATGGTCGGACCACACTGCGTAGTCCGCGTGGAGCGCCATCGCCGCATCAGCGACACGCTCGCCCGGGAGGTCAAGGAAGTCGACATGCTGGGCGCCCCATATCGACCACCAGTCGCTGCGCTCGAACGCGCACCGGAAGTGGGACGCGTCGAGGGTCTTCGACGGCCACTTGAAGTCGTGAGCCATCTGACTCCGGTACTTCTGGAACTCGAAAGCTCGTTGCCCCTTGGGAACGGGCAGCGGCTGGAAACGCCGGATCGTGATTCCGTCACGGAATTGGAAGCGGGACTCGTCGAGCTCCTCAAGGTGCCAGAGGAGAGACGTCAGAAACATGGTCTTGCCGCACTTGGCGGTCCCGGTAACAGCCACAGAGGTCATGTGATCGTCGGCGCGAGCATACAATGCGCGGTCGCGAGAACGCGAGCACCGCGATGCTCGCAGCAATCCTCCGCTCCCAGGCCCTTCCATGCCGCCCCGGCCTCCAACCGTTCTCACGCCGTGCGGCACCTCGCGCCCTCGACTTCCCAAGACGGCCATCATGGCTTTGGGGATGGGTGAAGTCTGGGTGGACGAAGGAGGAGCGGACGCGTAGCCGGAACGAGCAGCGGCTGCACCGTCCGCCGCCGGGGGTTGATCAGCGAGGTAGGGCAGGATTCCCTGGCTCGGACTGCGGCTGGCCGGACGCCCCGCCGGCGCGCTCCGCAATGGCTGGCGTCGATCTGGCGGCCGAACGCCTCCTACGCCATTCGCGCTGAGCGTAGTGCCGGGCTCTTCAGCCCATGGGGGGCTCTTTTGACGCTGCCCCCGGTCTTCGCGGCGGGGTCGGCATCGATTGTCGACTCTATGCGGCCCGCTTCCCCGTGATTGCTTCCCGGAGCCCTTCCAGGAGTCCTTCGAGCTTGGCCATTCGTTCCCGGAGCTGTCCGAGCTGCTCGGTAGTCTCCTTGCCATGGGCGTCGAGCCGGTCCCTGAGCTGCCTATCTTGCGTATCTATCCGGTCCCGTAGCCGGCTGTCGTACCGTGCGACGATCCCCCACACGCCGAGCAGTACGGCTGCGACGACACCCATGCCGGTCAGCACGGTCGGCATGATTCCCGCGCTCTCCATGATTACCATCCTACGGTAGCGCGAAGACGTACAGGCCGTTTCCGGTCTGGGCCTGGTAGATCTCCGGGCTGAGCACTCCGCTCAGGCCGCGGAAGATGCCGAGGCCGGCCGGGACCGCGACGTACTGCCGGCCGCCCGCCTCGTACGTGATCGGGAATCCCTGGGCGGCGTGGCCGAGGCGCGTCTCCCAGAGGACCTCGCCGGTGCGGACGTCGAGGGCGCGGAAATAGCGGTCGACGTCGCCGACGAAGGCCAGGCCGGTGGCCGTCGTCAGCACCGAGGTCAGGAAGATGGCGCGCTGCTCGCGGCTCCAGACCTCCTCCATCGTGCGGACGTCGAACGCCGCGAGCCGCCCGAGCATGCCGTTCGTGCCGGGCATCTCGTGCAGCTCGACCGAGGCGCCGACGCCTCCGCCGCCCTCGATGAGCTCGACGTCTCGGCCGGTGAGCGTCATGCACACCTGGTGCAACGGGAATACGAGCACGCCGGCCTCCGGGCTGTAGGCCGACGCCTGCCAGTTGTGGCCGCCGAAGAGGCCGGGGCAGGCGTCCACCGGGTCGTCGATGCCGGCGTCGCGGATGTCCTGGCGGTAGGTCAGGCGCCCCGTCTCGCGGTCGATCGACTCGAAGACGTCCTGGGGCAGCATCTCCGTCAGCTCGAGGAACGCTCCGGTGCGGCGGTCGAGCTTCCAGAGGATGGCGTCCTTGCCCGCGGTAAAGAGCCACCGCTCCTCGTCCACGTCGACCAGCACCCGCTCGAAGACGATGTCCATGTCGAGCGTCTCGCCCGGCACGTGCTGGAAGTACCAGGCGACCTGGCCGGTCGTCGGGTTCAGGGCCAGCGTCGAGTTGGTGTAGAGCGCGTCGTTGTAGGTCGACATCCCGCGGCTCGCGGCGACCCACGGCTTCGCCTGCGCGGTGCCGATGTAGAAGAGGTCCAGGCCCGGGTCGTAGGCCCCGGGGATCCAGCTGTCGCCGCCGCCGCGCAGGTGTGGGGCGATGTCGCCCCAGGTGCCGCTGTTGACGTCGCCCGGTTGCGCGATGCTCGACGTGCGCCACAGCTCCTCGCCGGTGTCGGGGTCGTGGCCGGTGATGAAGCAGCCCTCGTCCTCGAACCGCTCGCAGCCGTTGATGCCGCTGACGACGACGCCGTTCGCGATGGACGGTCCGGCCGTCTGGGCGAAGCCCTTCTGGTAGTCGGCCTTGATCGTCTTCCACACCGGTTCCCCGGTCCGCGCGTCGAGGGCGAGAATGGCCGCGTCGTAGGTGGCCAGGTAGACCTTGTCGCGGTACAGGGCGATGCTGCGCGTGGCGCCCCAGCTCGCGGCGTCCTCGGGGTACTGGTGCCGGTGCTCCCAGATCACCTCGCCGCTGGCGGCGTCGAGGGCCTGGACGACGTTCCCGGGGCTCGCCAGGAACATCACCCCGTCGCGAACGATCGGCGTCGCCTGGTTGTTGCCCTCGGGCATCGCCAGGGCCCAGGCCAAGCGCAGGCCGGCCACGTTGTCGGGGCCGATCTGGTCCAGCGGGCTGTAGCCCTGGTTGTCGCGGGTGCGCCGCCAGGTCAGCCAGTCCTCGGC
>JAPOVI010000354.1 GCA_026708265.1 Acidobacteriota bacterium | reverse complement strand
CGGCGACCCAGGCCGGGACGGGCGGCGAGGCGCCCGCGGGCGAGGCCGCCGCGGGGTCCGCGGCGGCGGTGGAGCCCGGGGCGGCGGCGCAACCCGCGGCTGCGGTGAAGCCCGAGGCGGCGGAGTCGGAGGTGGAGTCATGAGCGACGATCGCGGGGGACGCCGCGGAGGACGGGGCGGCGGTTTTCGGCGCGGCGGTTTTCGGCGCCGCAAGGTCTGCCGATTCTGCGTCGACAAGGTCGACTACATCGACTACAAGGACGTGCGGGTGATGATGATGGCCATTCCCGAGCGCGGCAAGATCCAGCCGCGGCGCATCTCCGGGACCTGCGCCAAGCACCAGCGAAAGCTGACGACCGCGGTCAAGCGGGCGAGGCAGCTCGCGCTCATTCCGTACGTCACCGACTGAACGGGGATCGAAGGCCATGATGGAGATCATCCTCCGGGAACCGATCGAGAACCTGGGCGGTCGCGGCGACGTGGTGGAGGTGGCCAACGGCTACGCGCGCAACTACCTGCTGCCGCGCAAGCTGGCGCTGCCGGTCACCGAGGCCAATCGGCGCAAGGTGGAGCGCGAGCGGGTGGCGGCCGAAGCCCGGGAAGCGGTGGAGCGGAAGGATGCGCACAGCGTCGCGGCCCGGATCGCCGCCGCCGAATGCGTCATCGCCCGCCGCGTCGGCGGCACCGGGACGCTGTACGGATCGGTCACCTCGGCCGACATCGCGGAGTCCCTGGAAGGTCAGCAGCTCACCGTCGACAAGCGCCGGATCGTGCTCACCGAGCCGATCAAGGAACTGGGCGAGTTCGTGGTGCCGGTGAAGCTCCACCGGGATGTGAGCGCGGAGCTGAAGGTCACCGTGGTGCGGGAGGGCGGGGACGGCGCGGCGCCCGCCGCGGCGGACGCCGAGACCGGACCCGCGACCGAAGCCGAATCCGAGACCGATTCCGAGTAGGGGGGTCTGCGCCGTGGAACGGCGCGGCCCCGCCCGAGCACGCGATGGCCGGATCGCAATCCGGGGTCGAGGAGCGACCGCTCCCGCACAACCTCGAGGCGGAGCGGTGCGTGCTCGGGGCCATCCTGATCCACAACGACGCCTTCAACGTCGCGGCGGAGCTCGTCGACGCCGACGACTTCTACCGGCACGCGCACCAGCGTGTGTTCGACACCATGGTCGGCCTCAACGAGCGCGGCCAGGCCATCGATTTCGTCACCGTCAAGGACGAGCTGGGCCGCGCCGGAGCGCTCGACGACGTCGGGGGCCCAGCCTACATCGCCGCTCTTGCCGACGGCGTCCCGCGCTCGACCAACGTCGACCACTACGCCCGCATCGTCAAGGAGAAGGCGACCCTTCGCAGCCTGATCCACTCCGCGAACCGCATCGTCACCACCGCCTATCGGGCGGAGCAGGATGCGGAAACGGTGCTCGACGACGCCGAGCGGGAGATCTTCTCGATCGCCGAGGACCGCGTCCACAGCGGCTTCGTTCCGCTGAGCGCGCTGGTCGACGACGGCGCCGCCGCGATCGAGCGGCTGCAGGCGCACAAGGGCCTCGTCACCGGCGTGCCGACCGGGTTCGACGACATCGACACCCTGACCGCGGGGCTGCAGCCCGCCGATCTGGTCATCGTCGCGGCGCGGCCGTCGATGGGCAAGACCGCCTTCGTGCTCAACGTCGCGCAGCACGTCGGTACCAGGACCGACAAGACGGTCGGTTTCTTCAGCCTCGAGATGGCCAAGGAGCAGTTGTTCCTGCGCCTGCTCACGGCCGAGGCACAGGTCGACGCGCACCGGCTTCGCACCGGACGCCTGAGCGGCGCCGAGTTCGAACGCCTGGCGGAGGCGATGGACCGGCTGCACGACGCGCGCGTGCACATCGACGACACGGCGGGGATCGGCGTGCTCGAGATGCGGGCCAAGTCCCGCCGCCTCCAGGCCGAGCACGGCCTCGACCTCATCATCATCGACTACATCCAGTTGATGCAGGGTCGCGGCCGCTTCGAGAACCGCACGCAGGAGCTGGCGTCGATATCGCGGGCCCTGAAGGGGCTGGCCAAGGAGCTCGGCGTTCCGGTCGTGGCGCTTTCCCAGCTCAGCCGCGCGCCCGAGTCCCGCGCGGATCGCCGGCCGCAGCTCGCGGACCTCCGGGAGTCGGGCGCGCTCGAGCAGGACGCGGACGTCGTCATGTTCATCTTCCGCGAGGAGATGTACGACGAGAAGCCCGAGAACGAGGGCATCGCGGAGATCATCATCGGCAAGCAGCGGAACGGGCCGACAGGAACCGTGCGCCTGGCCTTCCTCAAGCAGCAGACCCGTTTCGGCCTGCTGGCCTCCGAGCCGCCCTACGAGTCTGCGCCGCAGTGAGGTCGGACGGAGCACTTCGTGCGGGCGCGACGTGCCGCATCGCCGTTCTGCGGCGCAGACTCCTGGGGGCGGCGGCACTCTTACCGTGATACGTCCCACGCACGCCGTCGTCGACCTCGCGCGACTGGTGGCCAACTATCGCGCCATCCGGGAGTACCTGGCCGCGGCATCCGCAACGCCGCCGCGCATCATCGCCGTCATCAAGGCCAACGCGTACGGTCACGGCGCGGTCGCGGTCGCCCGCGCCCTGGAGACGGCCGAGGGGGAGGGCAGCGCCCCGACCCTTGCCTGCGCCGACATAGAGGAGGGCATCGAGCTTCGCGAGGCGGGCATCCGGGCCCCCGTCCTCGTCTTCGGAGCGCTCAGCGTGAGCGACCTGGACGGGGTGTTCCGACACCGGTTGACGCCGACCGTGTCGTCGCCCTCGGCCGCGCGCCGGCTACGGGCCGAGGCGGCGACGCGCGGATGGCGCCTCGGGGTGCACGTCAAGGTCGACACGGGGATGAACCGGTTCGGCTTCCGCCACGACAACCTGCGGAGGACCATGCCGGCGCTCGGAGCGGGCGATGCCGGACCGCTCCGGGTCGAGGCCGTCTACACCCATTTCGCGACCGCGGAGAGCGTCGAACATCCCCTGTTCGAGCGGCAGCGCCGGTGCTTCGAGTCCGTGCGGGCCGCCATACGGGAGCTGGGACTGCGGGAGGCCTGGTGCCACGCCGCGAACAGCGCCGCGTTGCTTCGCGACCGGCGGACGTGGTACGACGCGGTCCGACCGGGGCTGCTGCTCTACGGCGTCGTGCCCCCGCCGATGGAGACGCACGTCCCCGTCCGCCCCGTGTTGTCGCTGCACAGCCGGGTCGTGGCGGTCAAGGGCATGCGCCCCGGCGAGACGGCCGGCTACGGCGCCCGCTTCGCCGCGGCGCGGGCGATGCGCGCGGCCGTCGTCCCCGCCGGCTACGCCGACGGGCTGGACCTGCGCCTGGCTGGTGCGGCGAGCATGCTGGTGCGTGGCCGGCGCTCGCCGGTCATTGCCGTCTCGATGGACTCGACGACGATCGACGTGACCGACAGCGACGTGAGCCCGGGCGATCCCGTCGTGATCGTCGGAGAGCAGGACGGGGATTCCATCGACGCGTGCGAGCTCGCACGGGCCATCGGGACGGTACCGCACGAGATCCTCTGCCGGATGGGCGCCCGGATTGCCCGCGTCCACCAGGGTCTATAATGCTCGGCCCCGCCTGATCATGCTGATGCCGATGTCGAAACCGGCCGCGCAGACGGCCTATGTCTGCGGCTCCTGCGGCGCTCGGGCCGGCAAGTGGCACGGACGGTGCCCCGACTGCGGAGCCTGGAACGTGATGGTGGAGGAGCCGGACCGCACGTCCGGCACGGCCGGCGCCGCCCGGTTCGGCCTTCCCGCCACCGCCGAGACCGCGCGCCTCTACGCCGAGGTGGATGCGGTGGCCACGGAGCGGCTGTCGAGCGGGTTCGCGGAGTTCGACCGGGTGCTCGGCGGCGGAATCGTTCCCGGGTCCGTGGTGCTGCTCGGCGGCGAGCCGGGCATCGGCAAGTCGACGCTCCTGCTGCAGGCCGCAGCCCAGGTGGCGGCCGCCACCGGGCCCGTGCTCTACGCGTCGGGGGAGGAATCGGCGTATCAGATCAAGGATCGCGGCCAGCGCCTGGGCGTCGGCCGGTCGCCGGTCTATCTCCTCGCCGAGACGTGCCTGGAGCGGATCCTGGACGAGGCGGAGCGGCTGCGGCCGGCCCTGCTGATCGTCGACTCGATTCAGACGACCGTCTCGACGGCGCTGCAGTCCGCCCCGGGCAGCATCGGCCAGGTGCGCGAGGCGGCGACGCGCCTGCTCTTCGCCGCCAAGCAGCGCAACCTGCCGGTCTTCCTCGTGGGCCACGTCACCCGGGAGGGGAGCCTGGCGGGCCCGAAGGTCCTGGAGCACGTCGTCGACACCGTCCTCTATTTCGAGGGGGAACGGCATCACTCGCAGCGGGTGGTGCGGGCGGTGAAGAACCGGTTCGGGGCCGTGAGCGAGCTCGGCGTCTTCGAGATGACCGGCACGGGTCTCCTGCCGGTGCCCAGCCCGTCGCGCCTCTTCCTGTCGGAGCGCGCCGCGAGCGTGCCCGGGTCCGCGGTGCTCTGCGCCGTGGAGGGCTCCCGCCCCCTGCTGGTCGAGGTGCAGGCGCTGGTGAGCACCGGCGCGTACGGCACGGCCCGGCGGACGGCGAGCGGCATCGATCACAACCGCCTGTCGCTGCTGCTCGCCGTGCTCGAGAAGCGCGCCGGACTCAGCGCCGTCGGCGAGGACGTCTTCGTCAACATCGCCGGCGGGCTGACCGTGAGCGAGCCGGCCGCCGATCTCGGTGTGGTCGCCGCGATTGCGTCCAGCTTGCGGGATCGGCGCATCGCGGAAGGGACGGCGGTCTTCGGCGAGGTCGGGCTCGGCGGAGAGGTGCGTAGCGCGGGCCGCGCGGAGCTGCGCGTCAGGGAAGCGGCGCAGCTCGGCTTCACCCGTTGCGTGCTGCCGGCCGGCGACGCAGCCCGTACGACGGCGCCGCCGGAGTGTGCGCTCCGCGGCGTAGGGTCGGTCGAGGAGGCGCTGGCGGCGCTCGCGGAGTAGACGCGAACGGACCCGCCATGGGTTGGCGCGATGTCCCTGCCTTCCTATCACTGGTGGCGCACCGTCTTGTGGCTCATACCCCTGATCTCGGTCTACACCATCGTCCTCGGCGCCGTGTCGCTCGCCTCGATGCTGGTGGATCGCCGGGGGCACGCCGCGCACCGCTGTGCCCGACTCTGGTCGCGGTGCATCCTCGCGACCACGGGTGTGCGCGTGCAGGCGCGGGGGCTCGAGCGGGTCAGTCTCCAGCAGTCGTACGTCTTCGTATCCAACCACCAGAGCATCTACGATTTCCCCATCCTGATCACCTCGCTGCCGTTCCAATTGCGCATCATCGCGAAGGCCTCGCTCCGGGCCTTCCCGGTCCTGGGCTGGCACCTGCGCTACACCGGTCATCTGCTGATCGACCGCGCCCGGGCCGGCCGGGGCACGCTCAAGCGCGTCGCCTCCCTGATGCGACGCGGCCACTCCCTCATCGTCTTCCCGGAGGGGACGCGGAGCGTCGACGGCACGGTGCTGGGCTTCCGGCGCGGGCTCTTCCGGCTCGCCATCGAGGCGGGATTGCCGGTCGTGCCGGTTGCCGTCATCGGCAGCCGGCACGTCATGCCCAAGGGCCGCCTGATGACCTGCCCGGGGGCCGTGGCGCTGGTCGTTCACGAGCCGCTGGCGACCGCCGGGCTCGATCGTGAGGATGCCCGGGCGCTCGCCGAGCGGGCGCGCGACGTCATCGCCGCCACGGTCCGGGAGGAGGGAGGCCGCGCCGCGTCCGGCGTTCCCGACGGCGCGCCGGGCCGGGGGGCGGCGTGCGCGTAGCGGCGATCGTCGCGGCCGGGGGACGGGGCGCGCGCGTCGGCGGCGACGTCCCGAAGCAGTTCCGCCGGATCGGCGCGCGGACCGTCCTCGAGCACGCCGTGCTTCCGTTCGCGCGGAGCGAGCGCGTCGCAGAGGTCGTCGTGGTGTTGCCGCCCGACCCGCCCGGCGAGGTCGCGGCGGCGCTACGGGCCATCGATCCGGCGCTGCGGATCGCGGCCGGGGGGGCGCGCCGGCAGGACTCCGTGGCCGCCGGGCTGTCGCAGGTCTCGCCGGGCGCCGACATCGTGCTCGTGCACGATGGCGCTCGACCCTTCTGTTCCGGCGGCCTGATCGCGCGGACCGTGGACGCAGCGGCGGAGTGGGGCGCGGCCGTCCCGGCGCTCGCGGCGAGCGACACGGTCAAGGAGGTCCGCCGTGATGGGGAGGCGCTGTTCGTGCGCGCCACCCTGCCCCGCGACCGCGTGCGACTGGCGCAGACGCCGCAGGGATTTCGGCGCGAG
>JAPOVI010000088.1 GCA_026708265.1 Acidobacteriota bacterium | reverse complement strand
GGAGCTTGCGCCGCGGCACGCACTCCGTTGGCGTTCTGCGGCGCAAGCTCCCAGGCGGGATGCGGACCGGGGAAGCGTCGGCAGGAATCCGGCTGACATCGCGCGGAGTATACCAAGCGCCCGCGGATTCCCCGGGGCGCCGGTCAGGGGGCGCCGGGAGGATTGCGCGGGAGCTTCGCGGCGGGAGGGCCGGCCAGGGCAGCCCGCGCCGCTCCGACGATGCGCAGGCTCTCGCGTTCCTGCAGGAACACGACGGCGTGCAGGCGCTCCCGCGTCCAGGAGGCATCGAGCCGCAGGCGCGCACGCACGGATCGGCCGGCGGCGGCCGCCTGCGCGGTGAGCGTGTCGAGCCGTTCGAGGTGCCGCACGACCCCGCTGTGGTGGAGGCGCCGGAACCGGTTCTCGCCCGCACGGACGTCGGTCTCGAGGCCGCTCTCCGTGATTGCCAGCCACGCGCCGATCGCCTCCGCCGCGACGGCCAGCCGGTCCGGCCCGACCGCGGCCGTCACCTCCACCACGCGGCTCCGCGGGTGGCTGTCGACAGCGATGCGCACCGGCACCTTGGGCCGGCCGCGGGCCTCGCGGATGGCCGCTCGCGCCTCGACGCCGTGGCTGCCGACCAGCCCCACCTGCCCGTCCACCACCATCTGCGGGGTGTAGATGCTCGCGGCGTCCAACGCCGAGGCGTAGGACTTCTGCCGCGCCGTGAAGCGGGGAGACGAGAACGGATCCCGCCAGCCGAGTCGATCCCAGTAGTCGACGTGCTGGCTCAGGGGAATGATCGCGGCGCCGTCCACCGGCTGGTTGCGGGCGAGGCCGCGCAGCAGATCGTCCGCCGGCGGGCAGCTCGAGCACCCCTGCGACGTGAAGAGTTCGACGATCACGGGTGCCGGCGAGGCGGGGGCCGGATCGTCGGGCGCGGGCCCCGAGGCGGCGGCTCCGGCGACGGCGAGGCCGACGACTGCGGCGGCGCCGACCCACGTTCTGGTTGGTCTCATGACGGTGCCCTTTGTGTGCTAGGCTGCGCGAGTCGGACGTCACACGGAGCCGGCTCTCACTCTACGACGGCGGCAACAGGAAGGGAAGGCGGCATGTCCAAGCCACTCGCCACGATCGCACGATGCGTCGCTCTCGCCTCGATCGTCCTGATCCCGTCCACCGCAGCCGAGGCGCAACTCAGCGAGACGGCCGGCTGGGCGGCCCACGTGTCGAACGAGTACCGCGTCATCCCCAACGTGACGTACCACGTGGCCAGCAGCTTCGAGAACCGGGTCGACCTCTATCTGCCGCGCGAGGCCGACGGGCCGACGCCGGTCCTGATGTACATCCACGGCGGCGGCTGGGTCGGCGGGAACAAGGAGGCGAACGTCCTGCGCCTGCTGCCGTACCTCGACATGGGCTGGGCGGTCGTGAACGTGCAGTACCGGCTGGGCCGCGTCGCGCGCGCGCCGGCGGCCGTCGAGGACTGCCTCTGCGCCCTCCAGTGGGTGAAGCGGAACGCCGGCACCTACAACATCGACGCCTCGCGCATCGTCGTCACCGGCAACTCGGCCGGCGGGCATCTGGCCTTGACCACGGGCATGGTCACCAAGGCGTCCGGCCTCGACCTCGAATGCCAGATCCAGGAGGATCTCGGCGTTGCCGCCATCATCAACTGGTACGGCATCACCGACGTCGGTGACCTGATCCAGGGCGAGAACACGAAGAGCTACGCGGTGCGCTGGCTGGGGAGCCTTTCCGACCGGCTCGATGTCGCGCGACGCGTGTCGCCGCTCAGCTACGTGCGGGAGGGCCTGCCGCCCATCCTGAGCATCCACGGCGACGCGGACGGCATCGTGCCGCACCAGCACGCGGTGAAGCTCCATGCGGAGCTCGAGCGGGTGGGCGTGTCGAACGAGCTCCACACGGTCCCCGGCGGCGGCCACGGCGGCTTCAGCCGCGCGGAGACGCACGCGATCTTCGAGACCATCTACGCGTTCCTCGGCCGCCACGGGCTCGCGGACGCGCCGAGCGACACGCAAGGGCAGCAGTGAGTGTGCCGGCCCGTCCGTGGGGATCCGGGTCGCGGCCGGGGCGGGGCGGCGCGGCGCCCCCGGACTTGCGCCCGGCGGGGTACCGAGCCCGGCGGTGGGGCGCCCTCCTCGCGGCGTTCGGCGCGGCGATGAGCCTCGGCCTGCCGGTGTCGGCCGAGGGAGGTCAGCCGGGTGACCGCCCTGCGCTCGACGAGGCCGTCGCCGCTTTCTGGGCCGCGGATTCGGACGCCGGGTACCAGGACGCCATCGACGCCATCCTGGCGTCCGATTCCGACATCGACGCAGTTTGGTCGCGCCTGCGCCGCGGCCGCACCTATGGCGCCGACGTGCCCACCGGGCGCCAGATCCTCGGCCGCCGGAACCGCGACGGCGTCGAGCACCGCTACATCCTCCACGTACCGGCGGACTACGACCCCGCCGTGCGGTACCCGGCGCACGTGCACCTGCATGGCGGCGTCATGCGGCCCCGGCAGGACGACGGCGGCTGGTGGCGCAACGAGGACCGCGTGGTCCGCGACGACGCGCTCGTGGTGATCCCGGAGTCGTGGGCCGAGTCGCTCTGGTGGCAGGATTCGCAGATCGAGAACCTCGCCGGGATCCTGCGCGACGTCCGGCGGACCTACAACGTCGACGAGAACCGCATCCACCTCCTCGGCGTGTCCGACGGCGGTACCGGCGCCTACTACCACGCGTTCAAGGCGACGACGCCCTGGGCCAGCTTCCTGCCGTTCATCGCCCATCCGGTGGTCCTCGCGAACCCGTCGTCCGGCGCGGACGGCGACATGCATCCCACCAACCTCCGCAACAAGCCGCTGTTCGTGGTCAACGGCGGCCGGGATCGGCTGTATCCCACGGCTTCCGTCGTTCCCTACCTGCGGCTGTTCCGCGAGGCCGGCGTGTTCCTCGACTTCCGGCCGCAGCCGGAAGCCGGACACGACCTGAGCTGGTGGGAGAGCGAGGCGGAGGCCATCGACGCGTTCATGGACAATGCGCGGCGGCAGCCCGCGCCGCCCCGCGTTTCCTGGGAGACGGAACGCACCGACCGCTACAACCGGGCGCACTGGCTGGTGATCGACGAGCTCGGACCGGCGCAGGGCGAGCCGGGGCTCGGCTCGTTCAACACCATCGCGGACCCGGCATCCGGCCAGCCGCTCGGGATCAGCATGATCGGGGAGCTGGTCGACGGGTCGGGGATCCGGGTGTTCGAGATCGAGGACGATTCCATTGCATCCGACTCCGGGATGCGGGACAACGATACGATCGTCGAGATCGAGGGCCGCGAGGCGCCGACCGTCGAGGATCTGAAGGACGCACTGATCGGCTTCGCGCCGGGGGACAGCCTCGCGCTGGTCGTCGAGCGCGACGGCGTGCAGGAAGCGGTGGCGCTGGTCTACCCGCCGACCGCCGCCCCGCGAACGCGGACCGCGTTTCCGCGACGGCAGCCGTCCGGGCGGGTCGAGCTGAGCCAGCAGCGCAACCGGGTGGAGGCCTACACGCGCGGCGTCCTCCGGTTCACGCTTCTGCTCTCGCCGGAGCAGTTCGACTTCACGCAGCCGATAGCGGTCGAGGCGAACGGAGCGACGGTGTTCGAAGGAATGGTCGAGCCCGACGTTCCGACCCTGCTCCGCTGGGCCGCCATCGACCAGGACCGGACGATGCTGTTCGGGGCGGCGATCGAGATCGAGTTGCCTGCGGCGGACGCGCCCTGAGGAGCGCGCCCCGGGC
Organism: Acidobacteriota bacterium; assembly: GCA_026708265.1. Lineage (GTDB taxonomy): Bacteria > Acidobacteriota > Vicinamibacteria > Vicinamibacterales > UBA8438 > JAGWAJ01. The sequence continues at coordinate 2,588 of JAPOVI010000088.1, read as the reverse complement.
GCTCGTCGGGGCCCGGTGGGCGCGAGACTCCGGGGCGCTCCCGCTCCCGCCGCAACTCCGCCGCCGGCGCCCAGCGCGCCCTGACGGGCGCTTGGGAGTCTGTGCGGGCACGGACTTGTTGCGTCGCCGGTGCTACGGCGCAGACTCCTGGGGTGCTCGCGCGGGAAGCGGGAGCCGGCGGACCGCGAGCACCGTGAGGTCGTCGGCGAAGCTGGCCCGATCGGTGTAGCGCTCCACCTCCCGGACCACCTGGCCGCCGAGGTCGTCCACCCCGGCCCCCGCTTGGGCGTCGAGGATGCCCCGCAGACCGGCCTCGTCGAGCGGTTGGCCGTCCGGGTCCTCCGCCTCCGTCACGCCGTCGCTGTACATCAGCAGCAGGTCACCGATCTCCAGGTCGCAGCGGGCGGACTCGTAGGTGGCGCCCGGAAACATGCCGAGGGCCATGCCGCCGGTCGTCAGCCGCTCGTACCGGCCGTCCGTCCGGCGCAGCAACGGCGGCGTCTGGCCGGCGTTGACGTACTCGCAGGCGCCGGTCCGGGGGTCGATGACCGCGAAGCAGAGGGTAATGAACCGCGACCCCGGCGTGTGGTCGTGCACCAGCCGATTGAGGCGGGTCACGAGGCCCACGGGGGGCAGCTCCTCGGCCGCCAGCGTGCGCAGCATGGCGAGCAGCAGCGCCATCAGCAGCGCGGCCGGGCTCCCCTTGCCGGAGACGTCGGCGAGCGCCACGAGGATGCGGCCGTCGGCAAGCGGCAGGATGTCGTAGCAGTCGCCCCCGACCGTGTTGGCGGGCCGCGTCCGGCCGGCCGCCTCGACCCCCGGCATCGCGAAGGTCCGCTGCGGCAGCATCGCGAGCTGAATGTCGCGCGCCACTTCGAGGTCGTTCTTCAGGGTCAGCCGGTCGGCCACCTCGAGCAGGACGAGGAGGTTGAGCAGGCCGAAGCCGAGCAGCAGCCAGAGGCTGCCGTCACTCCAGAGCGGGCCCGGGAGTCCGATCGTGACGAGGAAGGGGACGAGCGGAATGCGGACGATCCCGAATCCCTCGAAGAGCTGCAGCAGGCCGGCGAGGGCCGCAGCCAGGGCGACGCCGAACAGCAGCCGCCGCGCCGGGGAGAGCTTCAGCGTGAACGCGAGGAAGACGAGCCGGGCCCGCAGGGCCAGGCGGCGCAGCGGCGGCAGATCCTGGAACGCCCGTTCGTCGATCTGGCGGGTGAAGAACTGCAGCGCGTTGGGCGCATCGCGCGTGAACAGCCGCTGAACGTCCTCGCTCCGCAGCCCTCGGGTGTAGACCTCGAAGAAGTCCGCATTGCGGTCGGCATCTCCGGCGTCGGCCATCTGGGGATCCAGTATACGGACCCGCCGCCGGCGAAGGGCAGAGGCCTCCGCCGGCGACGGCCGGACTCCTCGCGGCCCGACCGGGGCCGCTACGGCAGCGGGATCAGGTCTCCCTCGAAGGTGACCTTCTCGCCGGGAACGATGAGGACGTCGAGCTCGAGCGGCTCGAAGCCGGGATGGAAGATCTCGACCTGGTGCGGTCCCTCCTCGAGGCGCAGCCGCTGGAAGACTCCGTCGAACTCGTTCACGACGCCGACGAAATAGCCGTCGACGAAGACCTGCGCCTGGCGGGGCCGCACCTTCAACCGGAGGAATCCGGTATGGAGGTCGGTCGGGTGGTAGGCGTATCCGCCGTAGTGCCCGTAGGCGGGGTACCAGTGCGCCGCGCCCGAGCCGTAGCCGACGCCGAACGAGAAGCCGGGCGCGAAGAACCAAGAGCCGTAGGTGTGGCGGTGCGCGTAGCCCGGATAGCGGACGTGCGCATGCGGCGCGTACCAATGGTGGTAGCGCGGACCCAGGCGGTGATAGCCATAGCCGCGACGGTAGTTCCAGCCGTACCAATAGCCGGGCCGATGGGGTCGGCCGTAATTCCTGCCGTAGCGCCACCCTGGGCCACGACGGTATTCGCGACCTCCGCGGTATTCACGACCTCCGCGGTATTCGCGGCCTCCGCGATAGGGGCGTCCGTCCCGATACCCGCGGTCCCGCCCGCGCTCGCCGCGGTAGCCGGGACTGCCCCCCCGCGGCCCGGGCGGGCGTGGGACGGCACGAGCCCCCGAACCGTTGCCCCTGCGCCGTCGATCCGGCTCCACCGTCCGCCGGCCGGGGCTCCGCTGTCCGTCGGCGTCCGGAGGACGCCGCGTGCCGCCATCGGCGGCGCCGGCGCTGCGGCGGACGCGAACGGCCGCCCCCCGAGTGCCGGCTGCGGCCTCCGATCGACCGGTGCGGCGGATGGCGGTTCGTGCGGTTCGAGTGGCGCCGGTGCTGCCGCGCTCCCGGACCGCCACGGCGCGCCGCTCGACCGGCGCCGGGAGCCGGTCTCGGGCGGCGGTCTGCGTCCTCTGCCCGACGCGGGGGCCCGTCCCATTTTCAACTTTTCTTGAAAATTTCATGCAAATCTGTTCATAACCTTTTGTGTAAGGCTGCTGACTAACAAACAAACAAACAAACAGATAAACAGATTATTCACAGTGCAGTTTTGTTGCTATGGTTACCAAAATTTAATCATTTGTTCATTGGCCCATTTCCAACCT
>JAPOVI010000306.1 GCA_026708265.1 Acidobacteriota bacterium | reverse complement strand
TCGTGCGCCCGCTCCCGAGCCTCCGACAGCGTGACGGCCGGGTACGTGCCGATGCCGATGTCGCGCCGCTTCCCCTGGACGTGGAGCCGTTGCACCCAGCGCTTGTTCACCCGGCCCGTCCGGCCCTTGGCCACGACGAGGTACACCGTGTCGCCCGCCCGATAGCGGCCTGGCTTCCGCAGCGTCTCGGCCCGTCTGGCAGTCAGTCTCCCCATGGAATCAGCCCCTTCCGGCTGAAATGGTACACCCACGGTAAGCCCACAATCAAGCCTCGGATGGGGCAGACTGGCCCGGACCGGCACGGACCCCGAAGACGGGCTATATCCCAGTATTACGCTAGAATATCGGCATGTTTGGACAGATGCGGACCGAGACGGACCAGCACCAGTGTTAAGGCAGCGCGAAGACGAACAGGTTGTTGCCGAAGCTGGGCCGCAGTTCCGGCGTCAGGTTGAGGAAGCGCGGCGTCCCCGTGCTCACGGCGATGTACTGCCGTCCGTCGACGGCGTAGGCGATCGGGAAGCCGCTGACCGGGGAGCCGAGGTTGATCTCCCAGAGCACCTCGCCCGTCTCCTGGTCGAACGCCCGGAAGCGGCCGTTGACGTCGCCGCCGAAGACGAGCCCGCCGCCCGTGGCGACCAGGGACATCGTCGCGGCGCGCTGCTCGTACAGCCAGGTGATCTCGCCGGTCTCGACGGAGATGGCGTGGACGGCGCCGACCTGGTCCGTCCCCGGCGTGATCTGGCTGCGCCACAGGAGGGCGTAGAGCGCGTTGCTGATGTCGTCGTCGTCCCCAGCGGTGGAGGCGAGCATCCGCGCGCAGACGTTGCGGAGCGGCATGTACAGGGTGTTGGTCAGGGGGCTGTAGGCGCCGGCTTCCCAGTCCTTGCCGCCGCTCGCGTGCGGGCACGCCAGCACTTCCTGCCCGCTGGCCGTGAAGACGAGCTCGGTGTTCTCCGCCACGTCCCCCGTGGCGCCGTCGATGCCGCTGATCACGTTCTGCGAGATGGTCGGCGTCGCCCACAGGAACTCGCCCGTCTCCCGGTCCAGCGTGTAGACGACGCCCGTCTTGCCCGGAATCCCCGTCACGACGCGCCGCCGCTCCCCGGGCCGGAGCCGCGGGTTGATCCAGCTCACCGCCGCCGGGTCGGGCGCGACCGCCGTGTCGACCAGGATCCGCTCGAACGGGTGATCGAGATCCCAGTGGTCGTTCATGTGCTGGTAGTACCAGACGAACTACACGGACCGTGTCTCTGGAGGTCCGATAGACTCCCATGTTATCCTCCTAAAGCAATGTAATACTGCTATTTACATCGATTAGCGCGTCTCCGTAAGTCCGCGGGAGTCCGTAGGAGTCGCGCCTGAAATGCTACCAAAACGTGGTATAGTTCGTGGAGTCACTCGGCCGTGGGAGGGTGCGATGAAGCTGACCCAGAGGCGGATCGGGAGGTTGCCGGCCGGCCGCCACGGGGACTCGGACTGCAAGACCCTGTTCGTCGTAGTGCAGTCGTCGGGTTCGCGGGCGTTCGTGCAGCGGCTCACCGTCAACGGCAAGCGCGTCGACCGCGGCCTCGGCGGATGGCCCCTGCGGACGCTCGCAGAGGCGCGGGCCCTCGCTTCGGCCAACCGCCGGGCGGCGCGGCTCGACGGCCGTGACCCCTTCACCGCTCCCCACAACCTCAAGCCGCTGTTCCGGGACGCCGCCGAGGCGACGTTGGCCGCGAATCGCGGGCGGTGGTCCGAGAGCAGCGCCCGAGCGTTCCTGCAGCCGCTTCGGGGCTGCAACGTCCTCAGGGTGCTCGGCCAGCGTCGCGTGAACGCCATCAGCCGCCAGGACATCATCGCCGTGCTCAAGCCGGTCTGGACCTTGAAGCCGGCCGAGAGCCGGAAGGCGCTCCAGCGACTTCGCGCCGTCTTCGACTGGTGCCTGGCCCACGGCCACGTCTCCGAGAACGTCGCCGCGAACGGGGGCATCAAGGCGGCGCTCCCGGTCCAGGAGCGCGTCAGGCGCCACCACGAAGCGGTCCCTTACCGCGATGTTCCGAGCGCGTACCGCAGCATTCTCGGCAGTCACGCCGCGGATTCCGCCCGAGCCTGCGCCGCCTTTCTGCTCCTGACGGCCACCCGGTCGGCTGAGGCCCGGGGGGCGCGGTGGGACGAGATCGACTTGGGCGGCAGGACCTGGACGCTGCCCGCCGAACGCATGAAGAGCAAGCGGGCGCACGTCGTGCCGCTGAGCGACCCGGCTTTGGCGATCCTCGACGAGCGACGCGGGCTGCACAGAGGGGGGCTCGTGTTCGCCTCCGAGCGCACCGGCCGCGCCCTGTCGCAGATGGGGCTGACGCGGACGGTGCAGAACATCGCGGGCACGATCCACGGCTTCCGCTCGTCGTTCCGCGATTGGGCGTCCGAGGAGACGACGCACGACTTCGCCGTTGTCGAAACGGCCTTGGCCCATGCCGTCGGCTCCGGGGTTGAGCGGGCGTACCGTCGTGGCGACCTCCTCGCGAAGCGGCGCGTGCTGATGGACGCTTGGGGGGAGTTCGTGATCGTCGAGAAGTAGGGTGATTCCTCCAAGCGCCGGCTGCTGCAGTTGGACTACGTTGCTTCGTGGTGTGGCGCGCCGCGTCGGCGGCGGCGAGCAGGACGAGGATCTTCGGGCGGGCGGGGGTGCGGGCCGGGTCTCGATCCTCGACGCGACGCCAGCCCCGCGACGTACGCAGGTGCTCGCGGAGGAGCTGGCCGGTGTGGGGACCGAGCGGACCTCTCAACGGCGCCACCCTTGATCAAGGTGCTGCGGCGAGCGACGGGAACTGATGCCGACGTTCACGGCTTCCGGTCGTGTTTCCGCACGTGGGCGGCGCAGCGGTCCGGAGCGACCAAGGACGTGGCGGGGCTGGCCCTTGCCCACGTGGTGGGCGGGGCTGTCGAGCGGCGTTACGCGCGAAGCGATCTGTTCGACCAGCGGCGCGGGCTGATGCACCGATGGGCCGGGTTCGTGACCGGCCCCGTGCCTACCCGGTAACACGCCCCCCTGTCACCGCGAACGAACGCTTCCGCCGGTCGCCCCAGGGCCGGTGGGGCGTTCAGCCGTGCCGCGCAGAAACGAGGCGAGCCCGGAGGCATGGCCCGGGGACCACCGCCGAGGCGCTCGCCGGCGCGTGCCGCCGTTCGTGGAGTTCTGCGCGGTAGGCGCCGGGCCTCGAAGCGATTGATGCCGGGCGTGCGCCGTGCTGCCGCGGGTGATTCGTCGAGGCCGGGGCCGGATGCGGTCGGTGGGTTTCTGGACTTCGCGGGGCCGGTCCGCGAAGGCGAGGACCCGGGTGACGTACCGGCGGGCCATCGGGCACTTGCTAGCGTGGTGCGGGGGGGAAGCCTTGGCCTCCGCGACGTCTCACCGTTCCACGTGGCCGATTGGTTTGTCGTCTGCCGGGTCCTCCCCGTGAACCCGCCAGCGCGGTACGAGGGCCGAAGCGCGTGGTCACCAAGCGCGCGACGCCGGTTCTCTTGCCGGTCGAGGAGAGGAGACTCCTCGACTCAATCGACACGGGCGCTCTGGCCGGGCTCCGGGACCGGACGCTCCTCTCGGTCATGCTCTACAGCCTCGCGCGGGTGAGCCGGGGTCCGGGTGCGGCGCCAGGACTACTTCGCCAGGCGAGCCAAGGCTGGTTGAAGCGTCACGAGAAGGGCGGGCGGCGGCCCGACGTCCCCCGGCCACCACCGGCCGTCGCGGCCTCCCGCGGCCTCGTAACTGCCGCGACGGATCCGCGAGCCCGATCGTTCAGGACGCCCCCGCGAGGCCGTTGGCTTTGCGCGGCCATGCCATGAGCGGTGAGGTTTAGCCTCCCAGGTCGGGTTTGTCGCCCGGTTTGTGATAGCCTCTCCCCAGTCGGGATGACACACGCTGGAGAGGAATCACCGAGATGGAAGCAGCCGAACAAATCGTAGGTCTCCTGAGTTTGCTAGTCAATACTCTGGTCAGCGCCGCAATAGGATTCGCAGTTGCGGTTCTCGTTCTACGAGGGCCAAAGCTGTTACTCAGGGCGCGAGGCGCTCAAAAAGCGGGTGACTATGCACCCAGCAACTACATTCTGTTTGTTATACCGATGTTTGCGCTCTTGGTGACTGGCATTTTTGTGTTCATGACCTTTCGTATCGACAGAGGTGCTCGGCAAGAGGCTAGAGAGACTGCTATCGAGTATGTAGCCAGCAATGCTCGACAGACCGCCCAGGAAACTGCCGCGACCGTCGCCACGAACGCCGCACAGAGTACAGCGACTGCAATCGCCGAGGCCACCGCAGAAGACATCGCTGCCGCCACCGCAGAAGACATCGCCGCCACCACCGCAGAGCGTGTCGCAGAATCCAGAGTGCGGGAGATCGCTGAGACTACGGCCCAAAGCACGGCGCGCGAAGCGGCAGAGCGAGTAGCGACCGAAATTGCCAAAACTCTTGCCGACAGAGCCCTTGAGGACGTGGCTGAACAACTTGCGAACCAATTGGCAGATATCCAGGACATCGCGGAGCGAGTCGCCGAGAACATGGCCGAGCGCGTCGTTGAGGAAGCCGGCGAGCGAATTGCCGAGCTGGTCGCGACTCTCAGCGCCCTAGTAGACGCATCAACGGATACGTCGGCCTTGCTGCGATGGACTGAAACATACTGGCGCGCCATAACTGATGTCCCGAGTGAGGCAAACGAACTTGATATCGGGACTTCGTTGGTGGCGGAGTGGGGACGAGAGGAAACGGCATGGCTATACTTCACAGTGCCAGCGGATGGCAGATATGAAGTATCGGCTCGGGCGCAGGCGTTCTTTACCGATACTGTTTTGGCTCTGTATTCGGTAATAGGAGATGAGTTGAACTATATCGGCTACAATGATGATGGCAACGAAGACTCTCTTGATGCGCTGTACTCGGCTGTGTTGTCCGAGCACGTTACATACTACGTGGGTGTGTCGGATGCTTTTGGCGGCACAGGACGCGTCAGCGTCTCTGTGGAGAGAGTCACTGCTGTCGCGGGGGGTATAGGCTCTGGGCTGTCAGTCGAATACGGCGATGATACGAGTGATGCGTCACGGGACGGCGAATGTGACGACCCGCGTTTTGAGGGCGACGGCATGGCCACCGTGCTTTTCGTGGAGAATCGCGGTCGCGACGCCGCCGATTGTCGCCGGCTATATGGTGCAGGTCGCATCCGACTGCATGGCGTCGATCGGGATTCGGGTGATATTGATTTTGGTGACGACACAAGTAGATGGGCGCAGGATGGCGAATGTGACGACCTGCGATTTGTTGGCGAGGGCATGGCTTCGACGCTGCTTTACAGTGGCCGGAGTCGCGACGCGTCGGATTGTCGCCGACTATACAATGCGGGTCGTATTCGCCTGTTTGGCGCCGACACGAACGACATCCGATGAAGGTTAACGTGCAAGCCGTCGGCAAGGTTCAGACTGGACCGCGGGCGCCGACGTGTTCTCCGCCCGTTGTTCGGTGCTCCCCCCTGGACGTATCGACAACAAGGTGGGAAGGTGGGGAAGGGGGTGGGCCGAAAGAGCCTCCCGCCCGCCAGGGTGGTGGTGTCGCTCCAGGTCGCTCGCAGCACCGACCGGCCTCGATGAGCCGGAGGCCGGCGTAGGGCACGCGCTATCGGGGCGGTCCTCACCGCCCGGCGACGACGGTTTCGTGGCGCCGCAGCTCGGTGACGATGTCGAAGACGATGCGCCGGTGGCGGTGGAGGAACGTTGACGACGCTCCCCCACAGGAAGTGTTGCCCGGGGAAGCGGGTGTCGAACGGGCGTTCGGGCCTCGTCGTCCAAGGTGTACCGCGGAGTGATCGTCGGCGTGGCTGCATGGTGGCACTGGCGGTCAGTGCACGGCGGTTGCGGTGGGGCCGGTGATCGACGTTGAGGTGGCTCATCTTAGCGTCGTGGAGGTCGCGCTGGGGCACGTTCGGGTCGCAGAGCAGCGGCGTGATCACGTCGAGCCCCGAACGAGGCGCTGGCCGGCGGCGGGGTCGGCCGGCTGTCGATGTGATGCGGCAGTGCGAGCGGCGCGGCCGGCGGGGCGACGTTGACGTTCGGCGCGTCGACGTGGATGAATTGCAGTGCGCCCTTACCGGCCGCAACCTGGTGCTGCACTTCCCTCGTCATCGGTCTCCCTCCTCGAAACCGCGGACGTAGCGCGAGACGGTCCACGCCGCGATGCCGAGGGCCTTGCCGATCTTCTTGAAGCTGAGGCCCTCGCGGCGGAGCTCGAAGATGCGCGCGACGATGTCGACCGGGAGCGGCGGGCGAAAGAAGCCGCGCCGGCTGGACACCCGGCCCGGGCGTCTGAGCGTTGCCCGGT
>JAPOVI010000366.1 GCA_026708265.1 Acidobacteriota bacterium | reverse complement strand
CGGCCGCGGCGGCGGCAGGATTGGCGGGACAAGCACCTCCGGTGCTGTCTTGGCTGCGGGAAGGTCTGGCGTCGGCGGCGCCGGAAGACGTGTCCGGAGTGCGGCCACGCGGACTTGGCCTTCTGCCTGACGTGCGACCGCGTCAACCCCGAGGCGGTGATCCAGGAGCGCTGCCCGCCGCCCAGCGAGAACCTGCGCCGGCTCGTGAAGGCGTGCGCCGGCGATTGGGAGTGGGCGCGGCGGGCGCTCCTGGCCGCTCGCGGTAACGTCGCCCGGGCGCTGGTCGCGGTCGAGCGACGACGAGGATCGATCCCGTGACGCCCGACCGGTTCGCCGTCGGCGTCCTGCTCGTCTGGCTGGCGGTGTGGTGGCCCTTCGGGCCGTGAGGGAGGGCAAACGGGCGTTACGTGTAACGGAGTACAATAGGTGACGATGGCCCTGAGCAACGCCGAGCGCCAGCGCCGATACCGGGCGCGCCGCGCCGCCGGCGAGCCCGTTCGGCCGCCGCCCGTGCGTCCCAAGGACCGCCGGCCGCGGCCGGAGCGGTGGTCGGCCGCTGTCGCCGAGCTCCGCGCCCTGCAGGCCGAGTACGAAGCTTGGCGCGATCAGCTCCCCGAGTCCCTGGCCGACTCTCGGACCGCCGAGCTGCTCGAGGGCGTCTGCGACGTCGACCTTGATGCCCTCGACGTTCAGCTTCCCCGAGGTTTCGGCCGCGATTGAGGGCACAGGGGGGAGGCGGCCCGCGCGGAGGGGGGTAATTGAGCCAATGGACGCTACTGCTTGGACCGTTGTCGCCGCCACCATCGTGATCCTGGGCGCGATCGCTACGGCGTTCCGGAGCCTGCGCGTCGAGATGCGCGACCTGCGCGTCGAGATGCGTGCCCAGGGTCGCGACCTGCGCGAGCGGCTCGACGCCCAGGGCGAGGACCTGCGCAACCGCATCGCCGCCCAGAGCAAGGAGCTGGGAGAGCAGATCGGTCAGCTGCGCGAGCGGATGGCGCACCTCGAAGGCCTTCTCGAAGGTCTGCGCGAGGCGATCACGGGCAAGCGGGCAGCGTAAGGAGGGGGGGCGATGCTCGACACGCTTGCTGTCGCTCGAGAAATGACCGCTGGTGGTATCGACCGCGACCAGGCCGAGGCCATCGCCAACGCCATACGGAAGGTCGCCGAGCAGGGCGACCACGTCACGTCCGACCAGTTCAAGGCGGGCCAGGCCGAGGTCAGGTCCGAGATCGCCGAACTGCGCTCAGAACAGCGAACCCAGATCGCCGAGGTCCGGACTGAAATTGCCGAGGTCCGCACCGAGATCGCCAACCTGGACACGCGGCTCTCGACTCAGATCGCCGACCTGCGGGCTGAGCAGCGGACCGGAATCGCCGGCGTCCGCACCGAAATCGCGAGCCTTGAAACCAGGCTCATCCGCTGGATGGTCGGGACCGTGCTGGCAACGGCGACGCTGACGGCCGCAATCCTGAGGTTCCTGTCCGGATCGGCCGGCTGAGCACCCTCGGACTCCCACGAAACCACCGAAATCACCCGGATGCCCTGGACGGCGTGCAAACCCAGGGCGAACCAGACTTGTGTGCGGGGAGTAAGCGAGATGGTCTTTTTGCTAGCGCAAATCGGCTGACGCCTAAGACAATCTCGCCAGATCGAGGCCCGAATGGGACGCCCGCGGCTCAGCGTGAAACGCGATCAGCAGTTCGGCATCCGCCTGACCGACGCCGAGGCATTGGCCATCGCGGCCGCGGCGGGTCGTCGCGGCATGCCGCCGGTGGCGTTCATCCGGTCTGCCGCCCTCGAGGCCGCCGGCGCGAGTGTCGCCGCCGCCCCTTCCGAGGACAGCGCTTCGACCGATGCCGTCGAGCGCCGGTCCGAGCTCCGGCGGATTGGCTCGAACCTCAACCAGGCCGTGCGTCGCCTGCACCAGGGCCGGGAGGACTTGGCCGAGCTCCGAAGACTGGTCGAAGAAGTCCGCGACCAGGTTGCGCTCGAGGTCGCACCCCGATGATCGCGCTGGCGGCGACCGGCGGCGGTTTCGGCGGCCTGGTCGCCTACATCACCCACGACGCCCCGACCGAAGACCTGCGCCAACCGGAGTCGTCAGAACGCGTGTCGTGGACCCACACGGAGAACCTCCCGACCGATGAGCCGGCCCTCGCGGCCCGCATCATGGCCGGGGTCGTGCAAGATGCGCCCATCCTGAAACAGCGCGCCGGCGTTTCCGCCCGCGGCCGAAAGCTCAAAGACCCGTGCTTGCACCTCACGCTGTCGTGGTCGCCGAAGGAGAACCCAACCCCGAAGGAGATGATTTCCGCGACGAGAGAGGCCTTGAAATCCCTCGGGCTGGACGGCCATCAGGCAGTCCTCGCGGCGCATCACGACCGCGACCACCGGCACGTTCACGCGGCGGTCAACCGCGTCAGCACCGAGGACGGCCGCGCGGTCAACCTGAGGCAGTCCGGCCGGCGATTGTCCGCGTGGGCCGAGCAGTACGAGCGGACGCACGGAGGGATCCAGGTCCCCGCTCGCGTTGAGCGCCGTCAGGCCGTGGTCGAGCGCAAGAAACGACCGCCCATGCAACGTCGGGTCGGCCCTGGCCGTGTTCACCGCCTCCCGGCCGAGCGCCGCCAGTGGAACCGCCACTACCAGCGCCAGCGCGACAATCCGAGAGAACCTGCCCTCGAGCGGCGTGATCGAGTCCGGCTCTCGCGCCGGCATCGGAGGCTCCGACCCGCTCGCACCGCCGTCGCCGCCGTCGCCGCCGGTCGGACAGCCGTCCGCACCGCCCTCGCCCGAACCCGGTCCGCCGGGTCCGTGGTCACCTGGGGCACCCAGTCCGCCATCACCCAGTTCGGCCGCGCCGCGGTTGCCGGAACCCGGGCCGCGGTGAGGGTAGTCGCTCGCGGTACCCGGTCCGCCGGGTCTGCAATCGCCCGTACCGCGCTCGGCCGGTCCGTGCTCGATGCGATGGCTATGCCACGCCGTGATCGCGAAGCGAGGGCGCGAGAGGATGCAACCGCCGCAAGACGGGCGGGGGTCTCCGTTGTTGATGAACCCCGTGGGGTTTCCGACCCTCTGGAGGCCCTCAAGCAGCATCACAAGGAGGCGAGAGAGCAGCTTCACCGCCGCCGCGATTTCATGTCGGATCGCGAGTTCGCCCATGAAAAATGGCTGCTAGAGAACCGTTTTGAGGACGTGTCCCGCCGACTGAAGGACATTCGTGATGGCCGATGGGTCGCCACCCCTCCCTCGCCGCCGAAGTCTCAGGCCCCGGCGACCGAGCCGACCAAGGCCGAAGAACGGCCCCGTCCGGTCAAACCCGCCGCGGAACCTTCCCCGGCCGTCTCCCACGAACGGCGGGAGGAGTGGGTCACGGACCGGCTACCTTGGGAGAGCGAGGACCGGCCCCGGTCGTCGTCTGCGGCCACCACGGTCGCGCCAGAGCGTGAACAACCATCGCGGCCGAGTGTCGTCGAGCCTTCCCCGGCCGTCTCCAGTGAGCAGCCAATCCCAGCCGCCCGGCTCGGGCAGCGCCGGCCCGTCGAACCTGCCCGTCCAGGCGCCAGCGCCGCGCCCGCACCGAGCGAGTCACGTGTGGAACAGCTGCTCCGGGAGCGGAAGCGCATCGATCAGCTCTTCAAGGATGCGAGGGGCGCGAGGCGGCAGTTCGAGATGGAGGATGAGGCGCGAGCAGCCCGAACGGAACTAGAACGGGAGATCCGGAAGTTGCCGGCGGCGGAGCGACGGGAATTGCGGGACCTCGAGCGGAAGCTGGACCGCAACCACGGAATGAGCCGGTGACTGGTGCGCTCTACACGCTCGGCTGGCGAGTTCGCGGCCGGCCCCGGCGCTGGCTGGTGAACCGCTACCCGTCGTTGGACGAGGCCGTGCGGATCGCCCGTGCTTCCGTGCGATTCGACGGCGGCGGCCGGTGGCGGGTCTACGGGATGCGGCTCGAGGTGCTGCCCAACGGCACGGCGCAGTCGGTGCGGGATCGGCTGTTGGGGGAGGGCCTGGAGCGACAACCCCCTCAGACCCGCCTGAGAGGCCCTGTACGGCCATTTCGGGTCCCTGGGGTGCTGAGGCCCGCGCCAGGTCGAGATCGTTCAACCTGGGGCACGTGGTGGCGCAATTGCGCCTCGCTGCCGATACCCCGGGCCATGACGACTGAGCCGCACTACCACGTCTGGACCCGGGCCGGGAAGATCTTCACGATGCAGGAACGGGAGTTCGAGTCCCGCCACACCGCGACGAAGGTGGCCCGTCGGCTGCGGCCGAACCCGGCCGATCGACTGGTCCTCGCCTGTTCGGACTGCCCGACGTCGAAGCGATCACGCCGTCGAGCGCCGCGGCCCGCGGTCGTCGCCAAGGCGATTGCCGAGGCGGTCGGTGCCCCGGTGGCCACGGTGCGTCAGGCCCTCGACGCGGCGACCGCGGCCGAGCGGAGCCGTACCGGCGTCAACGGGGGGTAGTCGGGTTCCGGGGGGTCGGCCGAGGTGCCGCCACTAGTCGCCCGTCGGCCGCGGCAGACAGCGACCAGGCTACGACGAACACGCGCGGCCGTATCTCCTCGAGCCGTACCAAGTCCGGCGTCCCCCCAAGCAGGGCGCCATCCAGTTCCGCCTCGTGGCGGTTCGCGTGCAGGTTGCACACGTCTCCGCGGGTCAGCAGCTCACCTGGCCGTCGCCTGGTCGGGGATACCGCCCACACCGTCACGTCCGGAGATCGGCCATCGCCCATGGGCTTAGAGGCGGCGCGTCAGCGCTCCCGGCCGACGTCGGCCAGTATCTCCTCGATCCAGGCGGCGGTTTGGAGCCGCTGCATGCTGGCGGACGGGTCCCGCTCGGCCCAGGGGAAATCGTTCCATGCGTCGTCGGAAACCGGGGCGTCGAGCCGCTGATCGGTCTCGGCCGCGGCGGCGGGGGGTTGGCCCTTCGAAGAGGAAGTCGGTGCGAACGGCTGTCATCGTGGGCAAGGTCTGCTACGCTTGGGTGGTCGGGGAAAGCGTCGCCGTACAGGCGAAACGCCGCAGTGGGGACTACGGCGCTTCAAGGGTGCGGTGGCGCTGAGCGGGGTGATCCGCTCAGCAATCGTGCACAACAACCCAAGTCTATCACCGACGCCGGGCACCGAGCAGCAACCCCTGCTGCCGTTCGACCACCTGCCCGTGCTCCTGAGGCGGCACGGCGTGGCCGAGGCGCACGCCCGGCCCCTGGTCGGCCGGCGCCTGACGGACGACCGCGTGCGCAGCTGGCGCACGTCGCCGGCCCGCGCGTGGGTCCAGCCCCTGGTCGAGTGGGCGAGGACGCCCCTGAGCTTCGTGGCCCTGGCCTTCGACCTCGACGCGCCCGAGGCGATTGAGCGGCTCGGCTCGGCGAGCATGGGCTCGAGGGCGATTCCGTGTCCGAACCTCGCGGTCTACCGGAAGCTGAGCGGCCACGCCCACGCGGTCTACACGCTGCGCCGGCCGGTGCTCCGCGCCGCGGAGGCGCGGCCGTTCCCGCTGGCGGCGCTCGGGCGCTGTTCGGAATGGCTGCTCCAGCAGCTGCTCGCCGACACGGGCTTCGCCGGCGTTCTGGTCTCGAACCCGGTGCACGCCGACTACGACACGCGGTGGCTGCGGACCAGGCCGTACACGCTGGCCGAGCTGCGCGAGTACATCCCGCAGAACTGGCGGCGGCCGCGCGTCCCGCGAACCGACGCCGGCCGGAACGCGGCCGTGTTCCACGGCCTGATGCGCTACGCGGGGTCCTCGGAGCCGAGCGATGCCGACGTCGCCCAGTACGCCGAGCAGCTCTACGCGGCGCTCGACATCGCGAACCCGCACGCGTTCACCCGTTCGGAGCTCGCCGGCACGCTCAAGTCCGTGCTGCGGTACCGTGCCCGGTGGCGCTCGACCGGCTGGCACCGTCCGGGATGGCTGGCGCGCCAGGCGGACCTCGGCCGCCGGAACACCAGCGAGCAGCAGCGGGTCAAGGGCCGTCTCGGTGGCGAGCGGTCCGGAGAGGCGCGGCGGGTGGCCGTGTCGGACCGCGATCGCCGGCTCCTGGCCCGCCTCGAGGCCGGCGAGAGCACCCGCCAGGCGGCCGCGGCCGAGGGCCTCAGCCACTCGGCGGTTGTCCGGGCGCGGCAGCGAGGACTTTCGGGTGGTGCGCGAAGCAACCAACACAGATGATCCCGGCTCGGCGGGGGGGGTCGGGAATGGGGCGAAAGGCGAAAGTCCGATCGGGTCGGTGAACATGTCCGCGAAGCGCGTCGAGAATGACCGGGGAGGGGGTCTGGGGGAGGGGACGCACGCCGCTACCGGACTCCCGTTCTCAGACCCTGTCGGTGAGGGCGTGTGTCCCCTCCCCCAGCGGCCGCGGCGGCGGCAGGATTGGCGGGACAAGCACCTCCGGTGCTGTCTTGGCT
>JAPOVI010000070.1 GCA_026708265.1 Acidobacteriota bacterium | reverse complement strand
ATCCCTATGCCGCTGGCGTACATGTTGCTGCCCCCCGGATGCATACCGCTCTACATGCCGTCGACGTGGGGTTGCGCGTCCGACCCGTCCGAGCCGTGGAGCGTGGCGCCCCGGTTGTAGGCATTGCCCGTCACACCGGGCACGTACTGCATCGCGGTCATGACGTTGCTCGACCCCGGGAGCGCCTGGATGCGCTCCGGCGTCAGCACCGTCTGCTGCCGGACGCTCACGACGTCGACCAGCGGAGAGACGCCGGTCACGGTCACCGTCTCCTCGACGCCGCCTACCTCCAGCATGGCGTCGACCGGCGCCACGAACGCCCCCGTCAGCACGACGTCCTCGCGGATGAACTGCCGGAAGCCGGGCAGCGTGAAAGTGACCGAGTAGGTGCCGGGCGGCAGCGTGATGAAACGGTAGTTCCCGGCGCCGTCGGTGAACACGGTGCGCACGCCTTCGATCAGGGCCGGGCTCCGCGCCTCGACCGTCGTTCCGGGCAGCGCGGCCCCGGTCTCGTCGATGACGGTCCCCGTGATGCCGGCCTGGTCCTGCCCCCGCGCGGCGGCGGGGTTGAGCACGAGGGCGGCAAGGCAGAAAACTGCCGCCCAGCGCGTCGATACGTGCATGCTCATGCGTCGAGTCCCTCCGCGGTCGTCGCCGGCCTCCCGCCGCCGACGCCGAAGCCACTCGTCTTGCCGGGGCGGGCGGTTCGTCGGTATGGTTGCGGCGTCGTCGAACCGTGCGGCCTGCGCATCGGTTTCCGGATCGCCGCAGCACCCCGGGCAAAGTGAGTGATCACTACACAAACGTCTGAGCGTACCATACGGGCGGGGGCGGCACAACCGGCAGCGTCTTGCGCCGCCTCGCCGCGGCGGACCCCGGGGCGGAGCGGACCGCGGCGGCTGTCGAGGTCAGGACCATGACGCTCGCCCCGTCGCCGGCGCCCTCGTCGAATGCGCCCGCCCGCAAGCGTCTGACCGCGGCGGAGCGCCGGGCGCAGATCCTCGACGTCGCCATCTCGGTGTTCGGCGAGCGGGGCCTCGGGGGGTCGACCACGAAGGCGATCGCGGCCGCGGCCGGCATCAGCGAGGCGACGATCTTCCGGCACTTCCCGTCCAAGGACGCCCTCTACGTGGCAGCGCTCGAGCGGCGGACGGGCGTCGGCAGCGCGCACCTCGTCCGCGTCCTCGAGGACCACGCGGAGCGGGGGGAAGACGAGGAGCTCCTGCGCAGGCTCATCCGGTCGATCTTCTTCGGCTACGAGCGCGACCGGAACCTGCACCGCATGCTGCTCTATGGTTGGCTGGAGCAGGGGCCGGGCGCCAACACCCGCATGTGGGAGCGCATCCGACGCACTCCGCTGATCGCGTTCCTGGAGCGCTACGTCGCGCGGCGGCAGGCGGAGGGGGTGTTCCGTGCGGGGCCGCCGGAGCTGCTGCGGCGGGCCCTGCTCGCCGTGCCCATCCAGCACGCGGTGCACGCGAAGCTCTACGGTGTCGGCGGCAAGGGGTCGGACGACGACGCGGTGGCCGACTTCTACGCCCGCCTGCTGCTCGCCGGCGTGCGCGCCGACGGGCCGGCGGAGTCGACCGCCGCCGGCGGCGCCGCGTCCGGCGTCTCCACCCCGCCCGCCCGCCATGGCCGCCCGCGACCGCCCGTCCCGGACATGCGGTGAGCGGCAGCTCTGTCGAGGTCGACGAAATCGAGGTGTTCAGCGGGATGAGTCGTGCAATGCGAACGGCGCGTGCAGTGTGGATTCTGGTCCCCTTGCTGGCTGGCTGCGGCGGCTCGGAAGAGCCGCCCGAGGTCATCGTCGTGGATACCCCGGGCGCCGTGTCGATCCGCGGCGAGGTCTGGGCCGACAACTGGTTCGCGTTCTACCTGGGCGATCGGCTGATCCTCGAAGATTCGACGCCGATCACGACGGAGCGTTCGTTCAACGCCGAAGCGTTCGTCTTTGGCGCCGACTACCCCTTGCAACTGAGCTTCGTCGCCAGGGACTTCAAGCAGGACGACACGGGCCTGGAGTACATCGGCCGGAGCAACCAGCAGATGGGCGACGGCGGCCTCATCGCGCAGTTCACGGATGTCGCCACGGGAGCGACGATCGCCGTCACGGACGCTGCCTGGCGATGCCTCGTGACCCACGACGCACCGCTCGACCGGGCCTGCGAGGACGAGGACGATCCGGTGCCCGGCGTCGGCCCCTGCGGGTTCGAGGCGACGGCGGAGCCGGACGGCTGGCGCGGGCCCGGTTTCGACGATTCGGCGTGGCCGTCAGCGGTGGAGCACAGCGAAGCCGACGTCAGGCCGCGGGGCGGCTACGACGCGATCGACTGGGACGACGGGGCACGGTTGATCTGGGGCGCAGACCTCGAGACGCACAACACCGTTCTGTGCCGCCTCACCGTGGAGCGACCGTGACGGTGGAGGAGTCCGGCCGCGCGGTCAGGCTCGCCGATGCATCTCCGGCGGTTCTTGTGACCCGCGGATACGCCAGTTCCTCAAGCCGGTTCGCTTGCGTCGATAGCGGACCGCTCGACGGCCTCGAGGGTCTCCCGGACGTCATCCCAGGTCGTGTTGTGGTTCAGGATGCACAACCGCAGAACGAAGCGTCTGTTGACCACGGTGGAAGACACGAAGGCCTGCTCGCCCCAGAACACATGCGCGAGCACCTTGCGGTTGAGACGAGCCAGAGCATCCTCGCCGAGGCCACCGGGGTTGACGCGGAAGCACACCATGCCGAGCGACGCCGACACCAGTTCGAGCGCGCGACTCCCGCGGGCGTACTCCGCGGCCCGGGCGGCCAGATCGAAGCCGTTCTCGATCGCCGCGCGGAACGCCGCCATCCCGAAGGTCTGAATCGACATCCACACCTTCAACGCACGGAAGCTGCGGCTCAGTTGGATGCCCTGATCCGCGAGGTTGGCGTGCCTGGCGCCCCACACCGAATCCTGCAGCACGTCGTGCTGGATCGCGAAGGCGCGTTCCAGCGTGCCGGCGTCGCGCACCAGGATGGCGCCGGCTTCGTACGGCTGGAACAGCCACTTGTGCGGATCGACGTTAATCGAGTCCGCCCGCTCGATTCCCTCGAGCGCCGCCGCCCCGCGCGGCGTCAGAATCGCGAAACCGCCGTAGGCCGCATCGACGTGAAGCCACACGCGCTCGGCAGCACAGATGTCCGCCAGGGCCGGCAGCGGATCGACGGCGCCGCGGGTCGGTGTGCCGGCGTTCGCGCAAACGACCATCGGCGTGCGACCCGCCGCTCGGTCCGTGGCGATCGCTTCCGCAACCGCCCCCGGATCGATCCGGCCCGACGTGTCGGTCGGGAGCACCCGAATCCGATCCGAGGCGATGCCCACGATGCGGGCGGCCCGGACCTGCGCGCTGTGACTCTGGTCGCTCATGTAGGCGACGGCCCGGTCGGGATTGCCGGCCGCCTCGCGGGCTGCCACCAACCCGTGCAGGGCCGCCGCAGACCCACCGCTGGTCATCAGTCCACCCGCCCCGTCCGGCAGTCCGAACCACTGGCGGAACCAGCCGATCACTACCGATTCGAGCTGGCTCGGACCGCTCGCTACGAGCCAGGTTGCCGCGTTGACGTTGAATCCGGAGGCGATGAAGTCGGCCAGGACGCCGGGCCACGTCGGACACGTCGGCACGAAGCCGAACGACCGCGGATGATCGAGTCTCAGCGTATTGCTCAACACGTCCCGCGCTGCCCGGTCGATTACCTCTCGCGCCGACCGGCCGGCTTCCGGCGGGTCTTCATCCAACCGGTCAGCGAGAGCGTCCTTGAAATCGCCCTCCCAAGCCCGTTCGCCCCGCAGACGCACATGCCGCTCTATCAATATGTCCGCTACATGATGCGCGAGCTCGCGCATCGTCTCCGGTGGCATCTGCAACACGAGTTCGACTCTCCCCTCGTCCAACGGGTCGAGAACCCGGACTCAACTCGTCAATCCAGCCACTTCACGAGGTCAGGCAGCATATCGCAGCCGCCGGCATGCCTCGCGCGACCGCGCATGGCTGACGCGGCACCCGGCCACGAGGGTCGGCGGGCGCTCCCTGGTCACTCCGGTAGCGCGAAGACGAACAGGTTGTTCCCCGCGCTCGGCTGCACCTCGGGCGTGAGGCCCGACCGCCGGCCGCTGGTGCTGGCCGCCACATACTGCACGCCGTCGACGGCGTAGGTGATCGGGAAGCCGGTGACCGACGAGCCGAGGTTGATCTCCCACAGCACCTCGCCCGTCTCCTGGTCGAAGGCGCGGAAACGGCCGTTCTCGTCGCCGCCGAAGAGCAGGCCGCCGCCCGTCGCTACGAGCGCGTAGGTGGCGGCGCGCTGCTCGTGCAGCCAGGTCGTCTCGCCGGTCTCGACGGAGATCGCCCGCACGCTGCCCAGGTGGTCCGTGCCCGGCGTGAGCTGGTGGCGAGCCGCGAGGCGGTAGATGGCGAGCCCGCCCTCCATCGTCGACAGGACCCGCGCGCAGGTGTTCTGCATCGGGAAGTACATCGTGTTCGTCAGCGGGCTGTAGGCGCCGGCCGGCCAGTTCTTGCCCCCGCTCCAGGAGGGGCAGGAGAGCACCTCCTGACCCAGGCCGGTGAAGACGACCTCCGCGTTCTCGGTCACCTCGCCGGTCGCGCCGTCGATGCCGCTGATGACGTTCTGGGCGATGGTCGGCGTCGCCCAGAGGAACTCGCCGGTCTCGCGGTCCAGCGTGTAGACGACGCCCGTCTTGCCGGGAATGCCGGTCACGACGCGGCGCACCTCGCCCGCGCGCAGCCGTGGGTTGATCCAGGACACGACGCTCGGGTCGGGCGCGACCGCGGTGTCGACCAGCAGGCGCTCGTAGGGATGGTCGAGATCCCAGTGGTCGTTCAGATGCTGGTAGTACCAGCGGAGCTCGCCCGTGTCGGCGTCGAGGGCGAGGGTGGAGTTGTGGTACAGGTGTTTGTTGTCGATGCCGCCGAGCATGAATTTCGGCGCCGGCGACGTGACCGACGTGCCGACGTAGACGAGGTTGAGGTCGGGGTCGTAGCTCGGGACCATCCACGACCCGACGTGCATCCGCTCCTCGTAGGGCACGCCGCCCCAGGTCTCGTCCCCCGGCTCGCCCGGCGCGGGCACGAGCGGCGCGCGCCACAGCTCCGCCCCCGTCGCCGCGTCGTGGGCGACGATGACGCACGAGACCGGCCCCGCCCGCGGGCGGCAGCTCCGGCCGGAGATCACCTTGCCGCCCGCGACGATCGGCCCCGCGGAGTGCCGCGCCGGGTGGACGCGGTAGTCGAAGATCTCGGTTTCCCAGACCAGCTCGCCGGTGACCGCGTCGAGCGCGTAGACGTAGTCGTCGTTGGCGGTGTCGATGATCAGCCGGCCGTGGATGGCGACGTTCCGGTTGTTGTCCGTGAGCCCACCCATGATGCGGGGGACGTCCTCGGGGATGTCCCGGCGGTACTCCCAGAGGAGGTCGCCGGTGACGGCGTCGAGCGCCTGCAGGTGGTCCTTCGGGTTCGGCATGTAGAGCCGGCCGCCGTAGGCCAACGGTGTCCCTTCCTGCGCGCCGGTCGCCAGGGCTCGCGTCCACACCATGCGCAGGTCGCCCACGTTCTCGCGGTCGATCCGGTCGAGGGGGCTGTAGCCCCAGCCGTCGAGCGTGCGCCGCCACATCAGCCAGTCGCCCGGCGCCGGAGCCTCGAGCATGGCATCGGTGACGGGGACGAACGCGTCGTCGTCAGGGGACGCAGGCTGGGCGCGGAGCGCGGCGGGGGCGAGGGCCAGCCCGGCCAGCGCGATACTCAGCAGAGGCGCCAGGAGTCTCGGCGGCCGAGCCGGCGACGCAGGAGTCTCGCCCGAGCGCAGGCTCCCGGCGCGACCGCAGGGTCGGGCCAGGCGCGTCGCCGGGCTCGACCGGCGCGGGGTGAAGTTCGTCGTGGCCGAGGCAGGCTCGCTTCGCTGCAATGGACCGCTCCCTGAGGTGTAGATGTAGCTGGCGCCGAAGCCGCAACATCGTAGCGCGGTTGCCCTCCGATCGTCAGCGCTACGAGTCTGGCCGCGGAACGTGCGATGCAGGATGTCGCGCCAGCGCGCCTCCCGACGCGCCCGTCGAGGCGCGCGAGGGTCCCGGTGTCGTGCGTCGAGGCCGGCGGGGGCTGCTACCATCCCCGGATGAGCGCCGAGACCGCCCGGAGCCTGGTCGCCGGCGCCTCCCGCATCGTCGGCTTCACCGGGGCCGGTATCTCGACCGAGTCGGGCGTGCCGGACTTCCGCAGCCCGAACGGCGTCTGGGCGCAGAACCGCATCGTCGACTTCCGGGAGTTCGTCTCCAGCGAGGCGGGGCGGGTCGAGTACTGGCGGCAGAAGATCGCCGGCTGGCCCGCCATGCGCGACGCGCAGCCGAACGCCGGGCACTACGCGTTCGTCGAGCTCGATCGGCAGGGCCGGCTCGACGCGCTCGTCACCCAGAACATCGAGCGTCTGCACCAGCGGTCGGGGCTGCCGGCAGGGAAGGTCCTGGAGCTCCACGGCACCACGACGGAGGCGGTCTGCCTCGCCTGCGGCGACCGGATCACCTCCGACGAGGCGTGCCGGCGCGTCGAGGGCGGGGAGAGGGCGCCGCGCTGCCGGCACTGCGGCGGGTTCCTGAAGCCGGCGACCATCTCGTTCGGCCAGGCCATGCCTCACGACGTCATGCTGCGGGCGCAGGCAGCGGCCGAGGCGTGCGATCTGCTGCTGGCGGTCGGCTCCTCGCTGGTGGTCGAGCCGGCCGCGTCGATCCCCCGCATCGCCAGGCAGGCCGGCGCGCGCCTGGTCATCGTCAACCGCGAGCCGACGCCGCTCGACGGCATCGCCGATGCCGTGGTCCGGGGCGAGATTGGCGCCGTGCTGCCCGAGCTGGTGCGCCGGGACGGCTGAAGTCGACGTCCGGCCGTACGGGCGGCCGAAGCCGGCGACACCTTCGCCATGCCCGAGCTGCCCGAGGTCGAAACCGTCCGCCGCACCCTGGCGCCCTTCGTCACGGGGCGAGCCATCGCGACGGTCTCGTTCACCTGGCCCCCGACTGCCGTCGGCGACCCGCGCACGATTGCGGCGCGCCTGACCGGCCAGCGCATCGAGCGGCTGGAGCGCTTCGGCAAGTACCTGCTGTTCCGCCTGCGCCGCGACGGGCGGGGCTCGCTCCTGATCGTCCACCTGCGGATGACCGGCAACCTTGTCGTGAACGAAGCGTCCGGCGCGCACACCCGCGCCCGCATGTCACTCGACGACGGGACGGAGTTGGTGTTTCACGACATCCGCAAGTTCGGGCGCTGGCAGTGGGCCACACGGCTTCCGGCGCGTCTCGCCGCCCTCGGTCCGGACCCGCTGGCCATCGGGCCCGACGAGTTCGCGACCCGGCTCCGGTCCCGCCGGGCGCGTCTCAAGGCGCTGCTCCTCGACCAGGCGTTCCTCCGCGGCCTCGGGAACATCTACGCCGATGAAGCGCTGTTTCGCGCGCGCCTCCATCCCCTCCGGAGCGCGGCCTCCGTCGGCCCGCGCAAGGCGCGCGGTCTGCACCGGGCGATTCAGGCGGTCCTGCGCGAGGCGATCGGCGCCGGGGGGACGAGCATCCGCGACTACCGCGACGGCCGCGGCGAGCGAGGGGCCTTCCAGCGCCGGATCCGGATCTACGGCAGGGCGGGCGCGCCCTGCATCTCTTGCGGGGCCCGCGTCGAGCGAGTGCTCGTCGCGCAGCGGAGCACGCACTTCTGTCCCCGCTGCCAGCGGCGCGCGTAACCGCCGCTATCTGCGATACGCGGGTTCGATACCCCCGAGCATCGGGTAGTGCTCGCTCGGACTGTATACACCAGGAGCCTACATCATAGGGGGCGCGCTTCGCCGAATCGTGGGGATACCGGTGAGTCGTCCGCGATCGGCAAGCCCACTTGCACGATCCGGGGCTTGTCGCCGCTGGCGACCGAGACGTACTTCCAGATGGAGCCGTCCGCGGCTCGGGCGCGAGTCGAGTGCTGGACCACGCCGGAGGCGCCGGCCACGAACGGACTGAGGGCGCCGGCGTCAGTCAGATCCGCGACGACCGCGGGCCGTTCCGCGGCGAGGCTGCTGTAGGCCACGTCGCCGGCCGGCTCCGCGACGTGGATCTCCCCGATGGGCGTGGAGGCGACGATGCTGCGCAACCGGGCTTCGCTCTCCCCTGAATCCCAGCCGGCCTCCTCGGCGCCGGCCACCAGGCGCTCCGCGAGTCTGGCCTGCACGATCATCTGCTGGCCCAGGAGGCCTTCGAACACGCTGCGGATCTCGGCGAACTCGCTGGTGCGCGCGCTGGCCAGCAGATCGGGCTCGCTGAACGCGGCCAGCACGGCGGTCATGACCGGCGAGGTGTAGACGCCGCCCTGGAGCGCCTGTTCCTCGAACGCGAGGGCGTTGCCCACCTGCACGATCCGGCGCCGGTCGACACCTGCGACGCCGACGTACTTGAAGACCTCGTTGTCGATCTCGCGCACCTGCGCGCCCTGCGCGACGACGTCGTCGCTGCCGGGAGCGGAGGAGAGCAGCGGAAAGAACGCCGAGGCCTGGGGCTGCACCGCCGGGTCGGGGTCGAAGCGGAAGGGCATGGGGGCGCCGGCCGCGTCCCGGACGTTCGTCAGGTAGGCGACGCCTTCCTCGTCCGTCACCCAGAACTCGTCGAGCACGGTCGTGGCCGCGACGGTGGCGAGGGTCTTGATGACCCGCTCGGGGTCGTGCCCGGCCGCCTCGGCCGCCGCCACCACGTGCGCTGCGATGCGGGCCTGACCGGTCATCTGGTCGTCGAGCATCGCGTCGAGGGCGCGCGCCACGTCGGCCAGCGAGATGTTGTCCATACCCAGCGCCTCCGCGCTGCCGCGCCGAGCCGCGTTGCCGCGTCCACGCCGCGCCGCACCGCGCCGTTGTGCGTGCCGTCCGCCTCAGTGTACGAGTGCGGAATCGACGTGTCGAGCAGGCGAGCGGAGACGCTGCTCCTCACCGCACGCGGACCCCGACGCGCCGCCTGGCGCCCCGTTGCGACGGTCTCCGAGCCGCGTCGCATACGCGTTGGCTCGGTCTACCCGACGCGGCCCGGCACTACGGCTCCGTCCGTTGGACCGGAGGCAGCGCGGCGCAGCTCGACGGCGCAGGCCTTGTACGACGGTTGCTTCGAATGGGGATCGAACACCGCGTCGGTAAGCCGGTTGGTCTCCTCGTAGTGCATCGGCAGGAAGACCTGGCCCGGCTGCACGGAGCGGGTGACGAAGGCGGTGGCGGAGATGCGGCCGCGGCGCGACTCGACGTGGACGGTGTCGTTGGTGGCGACACCGCGGGCCCGGGCGTCGACCGGGTTGACCTCCACGTAGACCTGTGCGGGATGGAGCTTGCGGAGCACCGCCGACTTCGCGGTGCGCGTCTGCGTGTGCCATTGGGCGGCGCTGCCGCGCCCCGTGAGGAGCAGCAGCGGGAAGCGCTCGCTTGGCGGCTCGGGGAGCGGGCGCGGATCTTCGTACACGAAGCGAGCCCGCCCGTCCGGGTGGTAGTAGCGGCCGTCCTCGAAGAGGCGGCGCTCGGTTCCGGCTTCTGCCGGCGGCTGCCCCGCGGGGCAGGGCCACTGGACGCCGCCGCATTCATCCAGCACGTCGTAGCCGTCGATCCCGGTGATGTCGCACGGCTGGCCCGCGGAGAGCCGCTTCAGGATCTCGAACGTCGCGGCCGGCGAGTCCCAGGCGCGAAACATCTCGCCGCAGCCCCAGTACTCGGCGACCAGCTTGAAGATCGCGAAGTCGGCGAGTGCCTGCCCCGGCGCCCGCGCCACCTTCTTGATGCGTCCGATGCGCCGCTCCGAGTTGATGAAGGTGCCCTCCTTCTCGCCCCACCCGGCCGCCGGGAGCACGAGGTCGGCCATCCGGGCCGTCTCCGTCGTGGCGTACATGTCCTGCACGACGAGGCAGTCGAGGCGGCCGAGGATGTCGCGGGCCTGGTCCTGGTTGATCCACGAGTGCGCCGTGTTCGTGCAGACGACCCACAGCCCCCGGATCCGTCCCTGGAGGATGCCTTCGAGGATCTCGTTGTAGGCCCGGCTCGCGCTCGTCGGAATCGCCGCCGGATCGATGTCGAGCACCGTCGCCACCTTCGCCCGGTGGTCGGGATTCGCGAAGTCGTGGCCGCCGAGGAGGTTGGTGGTGTTGCTGAACAGGCGCGAGCCCATCGCGTTGCACTGGCCGGTGATGGAGTTCGCGCCGGTGCCGGGGCGCCCGATGTTCGCGGTCATCAGGGCCAGGTTGATGATGGCCTGCGCGGTGCGCACCCCCTGGTAGCTCTGGTTCACCCCCATGGTCCACCAGAACGACACCCGCTTCCCCCGGTGGATCGTCCGGGCGAGACGCTCGATGGCCTCGGGTCGGAGACCGGTCGCCTCGGACACCTGCTCGACGGAGTAGGGCTCGACCGCCGCCGCGTACGCGTCGAAATCCCGCGTGTGGGCCTCGATGTAGGCCCGATCGATCCAGTCCCGCTCGATCAGGAACCGAGCGAGGCCGTAGAACAGCGCCTGGTCCGACTTGGGCCGGACGGGGAGGTGCTCCGTCGCCTGCATCGCGGTCTCCGTGACGCGCGGGTCGATGACGACGATGGCCGGGCGGTTCGGATTCCGCAGCACGCGCTCCCAGAGGATGGGGTGCGCCAGGCACGGGTTGGCGCCGACGAGGACGATGACGTCCGATTCCTCGAAGTCGCGGTACGTGTAGGGCGGCGCGTCGAAGCCGAACGCCTGCTTGTAGGCCACGACGGACGTCGCCATGCACTGGCGGGTGTTGCCGTCGCCGTGGGCCATCCCCATGCCGAACTTCGCGAGCGCGCCGAGCAGGGCCATCTCCTCCGTCGGAATCTGTCCGGTGCTCAGGAACGCCACCGACTCCGCCCCGTGCGCTGCCTGGATCGCCCGGAAGCGCTCGACCATCGTCCCGAGCGCCTCGTCCCAGCCCACCGCGCGCTGGACGCCGCCCGCATCGCGGCGGAGCGGCGTCGTGGCACGGTCGCCGGCTTCCAGCACCGTCAGCGCCTCCCAGCCCTTGGGACAGGCGACGCCGCGGTTCACGGGGTAGTCGGCGGCCGGGGTGAGGCCGACCGCCTCGCCGTCCCGGAGGTGCACGGTCAGGCTGCAGCCGGTGGAGCAGTAGCCGCAGACCATGTTCGTGGTGGCGTCGGGCTTGAGGCGGGCGGGCACCTGCCCGAGTCCGAAGCCGCCGGGCGTCCGCAGTAGATCGCGGGTCAGGTGTCCGTCACGTTGGTACAGCATCGCTACAGGGTCCCGGGCATCCGCGGAGAGGCCACCGCGGCGAAGAACAGGTAGCGCTCCAGCAGCTCGCCGGCGAGGCAGGCGACGAACAGCATGCCCACGAGCACCGCGAAGACGACGTCCTGGCCGTGGTCCGGGTGCGTCGGCACCCGGCTCACCAGCAGCAGCGCCGGCATCGCGAGGCCGCCCAGCAGGCCCGCCGCGAAGCGCGCCAGCGTGACGTTGGAGAGCGTGCCGGTCATCAGGCGGGCCGTCCGCTTGAGCGACGTCGTCGAGCGCGCCGCCAGGTGGCGGAACAGCAGCGCCTCGAACAGCAGCTTCGCCGCCGTGGCGGCGATCAGCCCCCGACAGAGCAGGGTCCCGTAGTTGTCGACGGCCGCCGTAGCCAGCCTCGCGTCACCGCCCACGGCGACGATCAGCAGCAGCGGAAGCCAGGCCGCCGCGAGCCCCAGCACCGCGGCCGTCAGCAGGAAGCGGCAGGCGGTCGCCGGGCCGTTCCAGAAGTCGCGCTTCGTGTACGCGTACACCATCACCGAGCAGAGCACCCCGGCGGTACCGGAGAGGGCGACGCCCCACCCGAGCCACGGTCCGCTCCCCGTGTCCGGCCCGGACGCCGTGGCCAGCCCCCAGCGATCCAGCCAGACCGCCGCTCCCGGCCAGGACCAGACCGCGTAGAGCACCGCCAGCGCCGCGAAGGTCCCGAACGCCACGATCTCCCGGCTGAGCCACGAGTGCCGCAATCCCAGGACGGCGCGGTACGCGTAGCGCGGGCGGCCGAGGTGGAGGACGCTGACCGCGAGAGCGAGCAGGCCGAACACCAGCGCGCTCGCGCTGTGGACCGGTCGAATGCCTGCCGCCAGCGGGCCGGGGACGGCCAGCTCCAGCAGCCGCTCCACCAGGAAGGCCCCGACAGAGAGCTGCGTGAGGGCCAGCATCACGATGAGCGGCCAGTGCGCCCGCTCCGGGTGGACCGTGTGGTAGTCGGCCGGCACCATGTTGCGCGGCAGGACGCGAGTGGTGCGATAGGCGGTCGTCGGCAGGGTCAGGGACGGCTCGGGGGCGCCGGGCACGAAGAGGTTGGTCTCCGATTCCTCGACCACCTGCTCGATGTCGACCACCCGGATCGCGATCGCGCCGTTCGGGCACGACTGGACGCACGCCGGGGCCTCCCCGTCCGCGAGCCGGTCGCCGCACATGTCGCACTTGCGCACGATCCCCTTGGCGCGGCTGTACTTCGGCGCCTCGTAGGGACAGGCCAGCGTGCAGTACTGGCAACCGAAGCACTGGTCGTCGAGGTGCTTGACGATGCCGGTCGCAGGGTCCTTCTCGTAGGCATCCACCGGACAGGCGTGCATGCAGGCCGGATCGAGGCAGTGGTGGCAGGCGGTCGTGACGTGCTGCACGACGGGGAGGCGCTGGCTCCCGCCGTGCAGCAGGCCGACGTCACGCCACGACTCCTCCTCCTCGAGGCCGTTCAGGGCGTGGCACGCCGCGACGCAGGACTTGCAGCCGGAGCAGGCGTCGAGGTCGACGTCGAACGCGTACTGCTGGCCCGGGGCGGGCGGCGTCGCCGGCATCAGGGCCGAGTAGCGGCCGGCGAGAGCCGGGCCGGCGTCCCGGGCGGCGTCGTGGGCCCGTGCGAAGCGGGCCGCGGCCGTCACCTGCTGCTCCGCCAGGTAGCGGTCCACGAGGGCCGAGGGCTGCGGAGAGGTCGCCGCGGGGGCGTTCCCTCCGGGCGGGGGCGCGACGGGCGGGGTGGAGATCGACATCGCCAGCCTATCCGTTGTCGAGGCGGAAGGTGCGCACATCGGGCGCCTCATCCCGGTCCTCGGCCACCGTGCGCTTGGCCGTCGCGGGGCGCGGCGGCGTTCGGCGGGGCGCAGGGTGGGGACCGGCGCCGGAGACCACACGCGCTGGAGCTGCACCGGCCGAGGCCCGGGCACCTTCTGCCTCCGGCCTCACGTACACAAGGCCTCCCTCGACCAGGGTCGGGTAGCGCGCAACGTCGTTGCCGGGCGGGTCCAGGCTGCACCCGCTGCAGGCGTCGAACGTCCACCCGTGCCAGGGACAGGTGACCACCCCCTGGCGGACCGTTCCTTCGGCCAGCGATCCTCCCTCGTGGGGGCAGAGACCGTCGATCGCCGTCACCTTCCCGTTGATCCGGAACAGTGCGTAGGAGTGGCCGCCGATCTCGACCGCCATCGCGGAGCCCTCCCGGAGCGCTTCCTCGCGGGCCGCGAGCACGAACCCGTCGTCGCGGGGCGGCGTCGTGGCGCCGGCAGTGTCGGCGGGGGATTCCACGACAGGTTCGATGCGGGCTCCCCCGACGGGGTGGGCCGACGGAGCTGCGGCGGCGGCCGACGCGTCGTGTTCGACGCTCGCCTCGGCGCGCTCCTCGACGCGGGCGAAGAGCCGCCGCACGCCGGCGCAGCCGGGGCAGAACACCGGCGGATCCTCCCCGAGGTGGCGGTGCTCGCAGCGTTCGCAGATCCACGTCGACGGGCGGTAGTCGTCCTCGCCGACCTTCGCGGCCTCGGCCTCGCGCAGCTTCGCCCGCCAGTAGGCGCTGAAGGTCTCACCCTCCTGGTGCCGCAGGTAGTACTCGCCGACGACGTCCTCGACGAGGAGCGGGAGCTGCTCGGCGTCCACGCCCAGCCGGTAGCGGAGGCCGAGGTGGACGTCGCCGGCCACCCCGCCTCCGAGGTAGACGTCAAAGCCCTCGCGCGTGCCCAGGAGGCGCCGGACGCGGACTCCCTTCAGCCCGATATCGGCCGTGAAGTGCTGGGCGCAGCTCGACGGGCAGCCGCTCATGTGGATGCGGATGCCGTGCAGGGCCAGGGCCCGCTGCCGGAGCGTCTCGATCAGCCGGAACATCGCGCCCTTGGTCTCGGTCACGGCGATGTTGCAGAACTGCGTGCCGGTGCACGCCATGGTGTTCCGCACGAGGGTGTCGGCGTGCACGCTCAGGCCGACCGCGGCGGCGTCGGTGGCCGCCGCGTCCCGGAAGCCGGTCGGGACGCCGAGGACGGCGATTCCCTGCTCGTGCGTCGTCCGCAGCTCTCCGCCGCCCCACCGCTTCGCGAGCACCGCGAGCGCCTCGAGCTGCCGCCAGCTCAGCCGGCCCAGCGGCACCGCGAGACCCATCGTCCAGCGGTCCGGGCGGCGCTCGGGAAACCAGCCGACGAGGTCGTCGTTGCGGCCGGCCGGCACCGGCGGCGGGAGGTCGGGCCAGGCCCGGAGTGCGACCCGGTCGCTGAGGAAGGAGCGGATCGCCTCGATGCCGATCCGCTCCACGAGGTAGCGGAGGCGCGCCCGGTGGCGTTTCTCGCGCGACCCCTCGACGCGGAACAGGTCGAGCAGCGCGGCCGTCACCGCCACGACCTGGTCGGGGCGCACGAGCACCGGCAGGTGCCAGGCGAGGTGGGGATTCTGTCCCTGCGTGCCACCGACCAGCACCTGGAACAACACCTGGCGCCCGACGCGCCGGGCGAGGAAGCTCAGGTCCTGCGTCCAGAAGTGAACCGAATGCTCGGCGGCGCCGTTGAGGCAGAGGTTGAACTTGCGCGGCAGGTCCGAGTACTCCCGGCTGTCGACGAAGAGCGCGGTAACGTCGCGGCAGAGTTGGCGCGTATCGATCAGCTCGTCCGGGAGCACCCCGCTGAACGGGTGCGCGAAGACGTTGCGGACGTTGTCGTGGCCGGTCTGCTTCGCGGTCAGCCCCACCGCCGCCAGCCGCTCGGCGACCTCCGGCACGTGCTCGATGCCGAGTCCCTGCACCTGGAGGTTGGCGCGCGTGGTGACGTCGACGATCCCGTGACCGTGCTCGTAGGCGATCGCGGCGATCTCGCGGGCCTGCTCCGAGGTCAGCTCGTTCGCCGTGATGCGGATCCGGTTCATGTAGCGGCCCGGCGCATCGCGCTTGCGGTAGAAGAAGCCGTACCACTTCATCCGCTCGAGATCGGGGGTATCGATCTCGGCCATCGGCGTCCTGGCGGCGGCGTGGCGCACGACGTCGGGCCACACCTCGAAGCTGTGCTTCTTCGCCTTCCAGACCTCGGCCGGGTTGACCATTGCCTTTCTCCGTTCTCTCTCTCGTTCCCCGGCCCTCGCACGTGTCTCACAGACCGCCGCGGCGCGCCGGGCCCGGCCCGGCGGCGCGTGCTGGTAGCCCGCCATTCGTCGCCTGACGGCTCCGCATGGCGCCCAACCAACCCTCCAGGAGTCGTCGCCGTTCCACGGTGCAGACTCCTAGCCCGCCGCTTCCGCCGTTCGCGCGGCACCGGTTCCGGCCGCGAGTCCGGCCTGCCGGTGCGCCAGCGCTGCATCGAGGGCCGAGCGTGCTTCCGTCTCCGTCGCACTGTCGAAGCGCACCGCAAAGGCGAGGAATGCGGTGACCGTCACGAGCGCCCCGATGATGAAGAATGCCGTCGGCCAGGGGATGGCGCCCCGGAAGAGGAACCCGGCCAGGACGGCGCCTGCATTTCCGCCCGCCCCCACGATTCCCGCGACCGACCCGAGCGCCTTCTTGTTGATGAACGGCACGACCGAGTAGGTCGCTCCCTCGGACATCTGCACGAAGAGGCTGAAGACGATGAGCGCCGGGATGGCCAGGGCCAGCACCGGCATCTGCGAGAAGAGCATCAGCGCCAGCCCCTCGGCGAACAGCGCGACGAAGAGCCAGCGCACGCGTCCCGCGAGTCCCCACCGGCGGCCGAAGAGATCGCCGAGCGCCCCGCCGAGCGTGCGCGCGAAGACGTTCATGAGGCCGAAGACCATCGCCGCCGCGCCGGCCCACTGCACCGCCTGCACGGCGCTCATCGAGGCGAAGAAGTCGAAGTAGTCGAGGAAGTAGAGCGCGAGGACGTTGTTCACCGTCAGCTCGATGCCGAAGCACGCGCCGTAGATGACGAAGAGGACCCACACGCGAGGATCGCGCGAGGCCGCGGCGAACGACCCCTTGACGGTCTGCTTGGGCGGGAGCTTGCCCGCGGCGCGCAGCTCGCGGTAGTTCCCTTCCGGGGCGTCCTGGGTAAGGAAGTAGTAAGCGATGCCGACCAGCGCGCACATCGCTCCCGCGATGACCATCGCGATGCGCCAGCCGGCGGCGTCGCTCAACCCGAGGCCGGGCAGGAACTGGATGTTCGTGAACGGGATGTAGGCGCCCACCGTCAGGATGCCGAGCACGATGGGCATGACGAGCTGCGTCACGCCGCCCCCGAGATTGCCCCATCCGGCCGTGGTGGCGTTGGCGGTGCCTACGACGTTGGGAGCGAACATCACCGAGGTGTGGTACTGCGTGATCACGAACGAGGCCCCGATGACGCCGATCAGCAGCCGGAACACGAGGAACGTCTGGAAGTCCTGCGCGAGCCCGATGCCCATGACGGGGAGTGAGCCGACCAGCAGGAGCCACGTGTAGGCCCGCCGCGGTCCGATGCGGTCGCACAGCCACCCGATGAGAAGCCGCGCGACGACCGTGATGGAGACCGAGCCGATGACCAGCCAGCCGATCTGCGACTGCGTCAGCGCCATCTCGTCGCGGACGATCTTCATGAGCGGCGCGATGCCGAACCAGGCGAAGAAACAGAGGAAGAACGCGAACCAGGTCATGTGGAACGCGCGCATCTGCGGGGTGTCGATGCTGAACAGCCGAATCCGGGTTGCCTTGCTGGTGACCTCCATGACGGCGCCTCCGACGCGTATGCCCGAGAAGCAGCGTGGCCGCCGGATGCGGGGGCAGCGTCGGTCCGCATCGGCAGCGTTCCCTATGGGGGATGGCGCCTAGCAAGACTCGGGCCAGCTCTGCGCTCAGGGAAGCGTGAAGCGCCTTGCCATCAACAACGACGGGCCCGTTCGTGGGGCGCGGGGTGCGGAGCCACGGTGCGGGGGCGGCGCCGATTCCACATGCATGTGAGGTTGGACTTCCATTGGACACATTTGTGGCGGGCGATGCTCCGGCGCCCTTCGCCCATCCGCCTCGTCGCTGCCCCACGCCAATCGATGCGAACGGGAATGTAGGTGCCGACGGGGTCATTCGACAAAGTGGTTGACCACCAATTGGAGCGCGAGCCGCAACCCCGCGCCCACCGCGGGTTGCGCGGGGCAGGCCCGAGAGATCTGCATTCCTCCGGCTCGGGGGAGGGGTGGAGCGTAAGGGACGTGAACGGCCGGCAGGAACAGGAATGTCACCGACCATCGTGGAGATCGACAAACCCGACCCCCCGGCGGGGTCCCCGGCGGCGCGTCGCAGAGCTCGTCCGGAGGTCCTGCGGGTGCCCGCATCCACGGCGTGATCGTTCGATTCGACGTGCGAACGCAGCCCTGCGTCCGACTTGGCACGCGACTTGAGTGCCTCGCCGTGCATGCGAAGCTACGTTCCGCTCTTCGGTAGCCCGCCGGGGCATCGGCACGGGATCGACCGCGTCTACTTGGCAGTGGTCGTGCCGCTCGCGGTCGCCTTTGCCGTCTTCCTTCACGCGCCCGTCAACGCCCGGTCCGGCGCTTCCGGTCCGCCCGATGTCGGCGGGTCGTCGGTCGCCTCGGAGCCCCAACCCGAGGGTCCGGCCGCTTCGGACGCGCTCCCGGCTCCGGCCGCCACCGACGCCTCGTCGGACTGGCGCGAGATCCTCCCGGGGCTCACCCTCGGCTCCGAGCTTCGCCTGCGCAGCGAGAGCCGTCGCAACGCCAGGTTCGACCGCGCGCGCCCGGGCAACGACGAGGGCTATCTCCTGTCGCGCTTCCGGGTCGGCCTGACCTGGGAGCCCAGCGAGCGCGTGACCGGGGTCGTCGAGCTGCAGGATGCCCGGATGTTGGGCGAGGAGGCGATCAGCGACCGCCGGGCGCCGAACATCTATGCAGACCCGCTCGACGTCCACCAGGCCTACCTCGATGTAGGCCTGCCCGGGTCCGCATCCGTCCCGATCTCGGTCCGGATCGGCCGGCAGAAGCTCGTCTACGGAGCCCAGCGGATGGTCTCACCGCTCGAATGGGTGAACACCGCCCGCGTGTTCGACGGTGTCCGGATCGGGGTCGACGCCGGTTCCGGCCGCGGCCTCGACGCCTTCGCCACGCGCCTCGTTCCCGTGCGGCCGACCGGCTTCAACGATCACGGCCCGACTGGGAGCCGCATGTTCAACAGCCAGCTCCTCGGCGTCTACTATCGCGGTGCGTCGCTGCTGCCGGGGGGCCAGGTGGAAGGCTACTGGCTGCTGCGTCGGGAGGCGCGCCTCGACGATGCGGTCCATACCGTCGGCACGCGCGTCGACGTGGTCCACGGCGCGTGGGCTCTCGATGCCGAGCTCGCCGGCCAGCGCGGGCGCTACGGCGGCGTTCCCCACCGCGCGGCCCTGCTGCACGTGGGCGGGGCGTTCACCGCGCAACTGCCGGGCCGGCCGGAGCTGGGCGCGGCGTTCAACTACGGGAGCGGCGACGACGATCCGCACGACGGCGTCCACGCCACGTTCGACCAGCTCTATCCGCTGGGTCACGCCTACTACGGCTACATCGACCTGTTCGCACTCCAGAACCTCCGCAACACGGAGGTCACGGTGGAGGCCTCGCTCCCCGGGGGCATGAGGCTGCGCATGGGCGTTCAGGACTTCGCGCTCGCTGCGCCCGGCGCCGACGCCTGGTACAACGTGGGCGGCGCGGTGGTCCACCGGGCCGTCGGCGAGACGCTCTCCCCGCACGTGGGCAACGAGGTGGACGTCACCATCCGGGTCCCTGTCGGTCATGTGGGACTCGAGGTAGGCTACGGCCGTTTCTTCGGCGGGGCCTACCTGCGGGACGCCGGCTTCGCGCAACGAACGGCCGACTTCCTCTACGTGCAGACGACGTTGGGACTCTGATCGGGTTGAGCTCTCGGCCGAGCGTCAGCTCGATCTTGACGGATCGCGGCTCGTTACCTGCGTTCCGGGGTTCATCGTGGCGAGTTGCGCCTGCAGGCCGAGGGCAATCGATGCGATGGCGAGGTCCATGTCCTCAATCGGCGTTCCCCGGTGCTGCAGGGTGGCCTTCCAGTGTCCGAACGCCCGGGTGGCCGTCTCGGTCCAGCCGGTCCAGCGCGCTGCGGCGCGCAGGCGCTCGAACTCGTTTGCGAGAAGTCGTCGGCGACGTGATTCGGGCGGCAGGCGCGACAGGCCGAAGTGGATCTCGGCCGCGACCGGCGCGCAGAGGTAACGGTCGACGGATCCTGCTCGCGCAGCAGGAGCAGGGCGTGCGGGCGCCGGGGCATGAAGGCCGAAGCGGCGCTCGTGTCGAGGAGGAGCATCAGAACGGCGGGCGCGTGCGACTCCGCCGAGCGTTCTCGATGGTCTTCCGGAAATCCAGTTCGCTCTGCTGGAGATCCCGCAGATCGGCGTCGCTCAGGTGATCGTACCCCGCTCCGCTGCGATCCGATCCAGACTGGCCAGCAGCGCTTGCGGCAGATGAACGCTCGTGTTCGGCATAGTGCCTCTACCCGAACATGTTAGACCAGGCCGGCAGGCTCGCAGCGGCCACCCGCGAAGTGTGGCAGGGGAGTCGAAGCTCACTGCGTTCCTTTCTGCGGCGCAAGCTCCTAGACTGTTGGCAGGAGGGTCGACGATGCGAACGGGCTTGATCGCGTTGTTCGTCGCGCTGGGCGTCGCCGCCGGCTGTCAGCAGGCTCCGCTGGACGACTTGCGCGGAGGGGCGCAGGAGGTGCTCGACGACGCGCGGAACCGGGTCGAGGCGATTGGCGATCTCTCGACGGAGGAGCTCCGCGAAATCTGGGCCATCGAGTACCGCACCGTGTTCGTGGCCGACGCCGACATGGCGACCCTGGACGAGCGCCTGAACGCCCTCGGCCAGGAGCGCTGGGACTGCTACCACGTGAGCGAGGAGGAGGACGGCACGGTCTTCTACCTGAAGCGCCGGAAGTCGAAC
Source organism: Acidobacteriota bacterium (assembly GCA_026708265.1). Lineage (GTDB taxonomy): Bacteria > Acidobacteriota > Vicinamibacteria > Vicinamibacterales > UBA8438 > JAGWAJ01. The sequence goes on along the minus strand of JAPOVI010000070.1, from coordinate 57,083 downwards.
GCCCTCGCCCACCTGACGAACCTGCTGCGGCTCGGCGCCATCGCGTTCTGAGGCGTGCTCGAGGGTCGGACCGTCAGTCGCAGGCGATCAGCTTGCGGGCCGGGTTGGCCATGTTGGCCAGGATGCGCCACGCGCCGTCGACCTGGGCGAAGAGGTAGCTCGACGCCCCGCTCATCAGCACCGTCCCGTCCGTCCGGTAGCGCGTGAAGTACGCGCTCAGCAGGGCGGTGCCCGCATTGATCACGCAGATCTCGGTGCGGTCCGTCTCCGAGCGATCGTAGCGCTCGGGCGCGAGCTGCCGGTGGATGGCGTCGAAGGAGGCCTCCGTCTCCGCCGCGGTCCCCAGGACCGCCGCGCCCTCCGCTCCGATGCGGAACGAGGGGGCGGAGTAGACCTCGGCCGCGATCACGTCCGTGCGCCGGGTGGAGAACGCGTCGATGTAGGCGTCCCACGCCGCGCGCACCTCTTCCTTCACCTTCGCCTCGGGCAGGTCCTGGGCGGCGAGCCCCGGAGCGAGGCACGCGCTCAGCAGCAGGGCCAGGGCGGCGGACGATGCGGCTCGTTCGGGCATGGGCTTCCTCGAAGCGATGGTGGTGCGGAAGGGGGGATTTGAACCCCCATGAGCCTTCGGCTCGCCAGCCCCTCAAGCTGGTGCGTCTGCCAGTTCCGCCACTTCCGCAAGTGGATGGGGAGCGAGGACGCCGTCGCGGGCGCGTCCGCCGCCCGCTACTGCGGCTCCTGGTCCGGCGTGCCGCCCGCCGGAGGCGCCGGCACCGTCTCGGCCGCGGTGACGTCCGCCGACTCGACCCCGCTCACGACCGACCCGGGCTCCTGCTGGCCCATGATGGCGAGCACGAGCGCGCCGATCATGAACATCGCGCCGAGGACGGTGGTGGCGCGCGTGAGGACGGTGGCGCCGGAGCGCGCGCCGAACGCGGCCTGCGTGCCGCCCCCCCCGCCGAACGCCGCCGCCACGTCGCCGCCCTTGCCCTGCTGCAGGAGCACGATCAGCACGAGCAACAGGCACACGACGACGTACACACCGGTGACTACCATGCCCAGCATAGCGAGTGATTATACCTCCTGGGAGCTTGCGTCGCCGGCCGAATGCGCGATGCAGCGGGTCGCGCTTGCGCGAAGTCCCGTGTCGCCGGTTCTGCGGCGCAGATTCCTAGCTCGCCGTTCGTCTACTGTGCAGGCTTCTGGCGCCCCGCCGCCCGCCGGGCCGCGGCCACGATCTCGGCGAAGCTGGCGGGATCGAGGCTCGCGCCGCCGACGAGGGCGCCGTCGACGTCCGCCCGGCCGGAGATCGCCTCCGCATTGGCCGGCTTGACGCTCCCCCCGTAAAGGAGACGGCACGCCTCCGCAGCCCCCGCGCCGCCGAGACCGGCGAGGCAGCGCCGGATGTGCGCGTGCGCGTCCTGGGCCTGGTCGGGCGTCGCGGTGCGCCCGGTGCCGATCGCCCACACCGGCTCGTAGGCGACGACGAGGGCGGCGAGCTCGGCCGCTGTCACGCCGGCCAGGCTCCCCTCCATCTGGCGGGCGAGCACGGCCGGCGTCTCGCCCGCCTCCCGCTGGTCGAGGGTCTCCCCGACGCAGACGATCGGCGTCAGCCCGGCGTCGAGCGCGGCGCGCGTCTTGCGTGCGACCAGTGCGTCGTCCTCCCCGAAGAGCTGGCGCCGCTCGGAATGCCCGAGGATGACGTGGCTGGCCCCGGCGCCGGACAGCATCCCCGCGCTGACCTCGCCGGTGAACGCCCCCTCGGAAGGCCAGTGAAGGTTCTGCCCGGCGACCGCGATCCGCGTACCCCGGCAGGCGTCCGCCACCGCGCCCAGGGCCGTGAACGGCGGCGCGAGAACGATGTCGGCATCCATGACGGCGGCCACCCGGGGGGCGAACGCCTTCACGAAGGCGACGGCCTCCGGCACCGTCTTGTGCATCTTCCAGTTGGCGGCGAGCAGCGGTGTCCTCATGAGTCGGGCCGGTCTCCTTTCGCGGCCGGCGGCAGATTCGTGGCGCGCGCCCCGTCAGCGGTGCGCAGGAGTTTCGCGCCCGCGAAAGCTCCCGACGCGCCCCGTCAGGGGCGGGCAGCATCGGGCAGCGCGGCCACCCCGGGCAGCGTCCGGCCGCCGAGGAACTCGAGCGATGCGCCGCCTCCGGTCGAGATGTGCGTGATGCGGTCGCTCACTCCCGCCCGCGCGACGGCGGCCACCGAATCGCCGCCGCCGATGACGGTCGTGCCGGCGCAGTCGGCCACGGCGTGGGCGACTGCCATCGTGCCGGCGTTGAACGCGTCGATCTCGAACACGCCCAGGGGACCGTTCCAGACGACGGTCCGGGAGCCGGCGATTGCCGCCGCGAACGCCTGCCGCGCGCGTGCGCCGATGTCCACCCCGATACGGGTGCCGATGGCCGGGTCGTCGACGGCCAGCTCCTCGTGGGCGGCGCCCGCGTCCAGGCGATCGGCTACCACGTGGTCGGCGGGCAGGGTCAGGAGCACGCCGCGCTCGGCCGCGCTCCGCTCGATGCGGCGGGTGGCGTCGAGCAGGTCGGGCTCGACCAGCGAGCCCCCGACCGGCAGGCCGCGCGCCGCGAAGAAGGTGTAGGCCATGGCGCCGCCGACGAGCAGTGCGTCGACCCGTCCGAGGAGGTTCTCGATCACCTCCAGCTTGCCGGACACCTTGGCGCCGCCGAGCACCGCCGTGAAGGGCCTCGCCGGCGACGCGAGCAATGCGCCGAGGTGCTCCAGCTCGCTCGCCAGCAGCAGGCCGGCGCCCGCGTCGGCGACGAGCGGCACGATGCCCGTCGTGGAGGCGTGCGCCCGGTGGGCCGCGCCGAACGCGTCGTTCACGTAGACGTCGACCGGCGCCGCGAGCTCGCGGGCGAAGTCCGGGTCGTTCCGTTCCTCCCCGGCATGGAAGCGGAGGTTCTCCAGCAGGGTGACGCCGCCCGCGCCGGCGTCCGCGATCGCGCGGCGGGCCTCGGCGCCGATGGCGTCCCCGGCCAGGGTCACCGGCCGGCCGAGCAGCTCCCCGAGCCGCGCCGCGACCGGGGCGAGGCCGAGGGCGGGCTTGACGGTCCCCTTGGGCCGCCCGAGGTGCGAGGCCAGGACCAGCGCGGCGCCCCGCTCCAGGGCCAGCCGCAGCGTCGGGAGCGCGGCGCGGATGCGCGTGTCGTCCGCCACCCGGCCGCCGGCCAGCGGCACGTTGAAGTCGACGCGCACGAATACGCGCCGGCCGGCCAGGTCGAGGTCGCGGATGGAGCGCTTGGGCACGGCCTGCGTCAAGGCGTCCCGGGAGCGCCCTGACGGGCGCGTCGGGAGTCTGCGCGGGCACGGGAGTTCCGCATGGCACGTCCTACGGCGCAGACTCCTGGAATCCCTTGGCGGCCATGGCGCGGATGAGGTCGATGCAGCGCGACGAGTAGCCCCACTCGTTGTCGTACCACGCCAGCACTTTGACGAAGTCGTCCTCCAGCACCTTGGTGTACGACGCGTCGACGATCGACGAGTGCGGATTGCCCTTGAAGTCGATGGACACCAGGGGCTCGGTCGAGAGCTGCAGGATGCCGGCCAGCGGGCCTTCGGCGGCGGACCGGAAGGCGCCGTTCACCGCCTCCGGCGTGGCGGCGCGCTCGACCTGCGCGACGAGGTCGACCACCGACACGTTCGGCGTCGGTACCCGCATCGCGATGCCGTCGAGCTTGCCCTTGAGCTCCGGCAGCACCTCGCCCACGGCCACCGCGGCGCCGGTCGTCGTCGGGATCATCGACACCCCGGCGGCGCGCGCCCGGCGGAGGTCCTTGTGGGGGAGGTCGAGCAGCTTCTGGTCGTTGGTGTAGGAGTGGACGGTGGTCATCCAGCCGCGGCGCAGGCCGAACTGCTCGTGGAGCACCTTCGCGACCGGCGCGAGGCAGTTGGTCGTGCACGAGGCATTCGAGATGATGTGGTGCCGGGTCGGGTCGTAGCGGTCGTCGTTGACGCCGAGGACGACAGTCAGGTCCGGTCCCTTGGCGGGGGCGGAGATGATGACCTTCTTCGCCCCGCCCGCCAGGTGGCGCGCCGCATCGTCGCGCTTCGTGAAGAAGCCGGTCGATTCGACCACGATGTCGACCCCGAGATCGCCCCACGGCAGGTTGGCCGGGTCGCGCTCCGACAGCACGCGGAAGCGGCGGTCGCCGACCCGCAGCCCGTCACCGTCGACGGCGACGTCTTCTTCGAGGTTGCCGAGCACCGAGTCGTACTTGAGAAGGTGCGCGAGCGTCTCCGCGCTCGTGATGTCGTTGACCGCGACGAACGAGACCTCGTCGCCCGCCGCCGTGTCCCGCAGCGCGGCGCGCATCACGTTGCGTCCGATGCGCCCGAATCCGTTGATGCCGACCCTGATTCCCATGTCCGTCCTCTCGAAGCGGGATTGCCTGGAGCCCGTCCGTCCCCCCGGGTGGGGCCCGCCGACACCGGCCCAAACAGGCTATTCTAGGAGCTTCGGACGCGGAACGCCAACGAAGTGCGAGCCGCGGCCGAAGCTCATAGGTCGGTGGGGCTGGGGCCGACCCGGAGCCTGCGACGGGTTGGCGGCGCTAGGAGCTTCGGACGCGGAACGCCAACGAAGTGCGAGCCGCGGCGCAAGTCCCTGGGTCGGCAGCCTCCCGCGCGCCGGTCGCCGATGTACCTGCTGTACGACGCGTTGCTGCTCCTCTACGTCCTGTTCCGACTGCCGTCCGTCGCCTGGGGAGTCTGGTGGCGCGGCAAGGCGCTCGGGGACCTGGGCCAGCGCTGCGGCCGGCTGCCGTGCGCGGTCAATCCGGAGCGTCGCCCGTCCATCTGGGTTCATGCGGTCTCGGTCGGCGAGACCCTCGCCGCCCGCCCGCTCCTCGCGGCGTTGCGGGATGCCTATCCGGGACACCGCCGGCTGCTCTCGACGACGACCGCCACCGGGCAGCAGGTCGCGCGCGGGCTGGGCGATCTGGTCGATGCGACGTTCTACGCCCCGTTCGACCTGCCGCGGTTCGTGGCGCGCACCCTGGACCGCGCGGCGCCCGATCTGCTGATCGTGGTCGACACCGAGATCTGGCCGAACCTGCTGCGGGCGTGCCGTCGCCGCGGCGTCCGCACCGCCCTCGCCAACGGCCGGCTGACGGCCCGCTCGTTCCGCGGCTACCGCCGGGCCGGCCGGTTCATGCGCCGCGTGGTGGGCGACCTCGACCGCATCTGCGTGCAGACGGAGCAATGGGGGCGCTGGTTCGAGGCGCTCGGCGCGGACGCCGGGCGGATCTCGGTCACGGGAAGCCTCAAGTTCGATGCGCCCGTCGCGGCGACGGCGGTCCGCGGCGCCCCGCATCCCGTGCTGGCCAGCCTCCCGGTGGCCGGGGGGCGGCCGGTGGTGGTGGCGGCCAGCACCCTGCGGGGGGAGGAGGAGCCCGTCCTCCGGGCCTTCGCCCGGGCGCGCGAGGGCCACCGCGGCACCCTGCTCATCCTGGCCCCGCGGCACCCCGAGCGCTTCGCGGAGGCGACCCGGATCGCCGTCGCAGCCGGCCACCGGGTGGTGCGCCGGACGTCGCTGGCCGGCGACGGGGGCGGCGATGCGGACGTCGTCGTCCTCGACACGATCGGCGAGTTGCCCTACGTGTACGAGGCGGCGTCGTGCGTCTTCGTGGGGGGCAGCCTGGTGCCCGCGGGCGGGCACAACATCCTGGAGCCGGCCGCCGTCGGGAAGGCGATCCTGTTCGGACCGCACATGGAGAGCTTCGCGGAGATCGCCCGCCTCTTCGTGGCCCGGGACGCCGCCGTGCAGGTGCGGAGCGCGGTCGAGCTCGAGACCGAGGTGGCCGCCCTGCTCGACGATCCCGCGCGTTGCCGGCGCCTGGGCAGCGCGGCGCGGGCGGTGGTCGACGCGCACCGCGGCGCCACCTCGCGTACGCTGGCCGCCGTCGCGGAGCTGCTGCCGCCGGGCGTTCCGGCGGGGGGCTCCGCGGCCGAATCATGAGGCTTCTCAGCACCCTCTACGGCGCGGCCGCCCGGCAACGTCGGCGCTGGTACGCCAGCCGCCCCGCCGCCCGGCGGCGCCTCGGGCGGCCGGTGATCAGCGTGGGCGCCCTCGCCGTCGGGGGCAGCGGCAAGACGCCGGTCGCCGCGCACGTCGCCGAGCTCCTTGCGCGGCTGGGCGAGCGGCCCGCCGTCCTGAGCCGCGGCTACGGGCGCGCCGCCCGCCCTGCCGGTGTGGTCGTGGTGCGCGATCCGGACGGGGTCCGCGCCGGCGTCGACGAGGCCGGAGACGAGCCGCTGATGCTGGCCGAACGGCTCCCGGGGGCGTGCGTTCTGGTCTGCGCGGACCGCCACCGCGCGGGCCGGCTGGCCGAGGAGCGCTTCGACGTCACCGTGCACGTGCTCGACGACGGCTTCCAGCACCTGGCGCTCGACCGCGACGTGGATCTCGTCGTGATCGGGGCAGCCGACGCGGTCGAGCGCCGGACGCTCCCGGCGGGAAGGCTCAGGGAGCACCCGGACACCGCGAACCTGGCCGACGCCCTGCTCGTCGAGGCGCCGTCGCTCGCGCGGGCCGCGTCGCTGGCCGGTCGGTTCGGCGCCGGCCCCGTCTTCCGGCTGGCGCGCCGGCTCGGAACGCCGGTCCTCGAGCTGCCGCCTGCGCGCGAGCCTGCTCCTGCGCCGGAGCCGGCGGTTGCGCTCGACGCGGCGGCCAACGTGCCGAGCGGCGCGCGGGTGGTGGTCGTGGCCGGCATCGCCCATCCCGCCGCGTTCGCCGACGACGTGCGCGCGGCCGGGTATGACGTGGCGGCGCTGCTGCCGTTCGCCGACCACCATCGGTTCTCGGCCCGGGACGTGGCGCGCGTCGCGCGCCGGGCGGGGGAGCTCGCAGCCGACGCGGTGCTGACGACGGAGAAGGACATGGTCCGGTTGCGTCCCCTGGCGCCGTTCGCCGTCCCGGTGGCGAGCGTCCCGCTCCGCGTGGAGATCGAGCCGGCGGAGCGTTTCCGGAGCTGGCTGGTCGACCGCCTGCGCGCCGCGCGGCAATCGCGGGCGGGGAGCCGGTGAGGCGGGCGCGGCACCGGCTGGAGCATGCCGCCGTGGTGGCGGTGCGCCACGTCGCCCGCTGGCTGCCGCGACGGCTCAGCCTGGGGCTGGGCACCGCCCTCGGCCGCCTCTTCCATGCGCTCCACCGCCCCCGGCGGGAGCTCGCGGTCGCCAACCTGCGGGCCGCGTTCCCCGCGCGCAGCGACGGGGAGTGCCGCGCCGTCCTGCGGGCGACGTTCGAGCAGTTCGGCCGGCACGTCGTCGACTTCCTCAACTTCAGCGCGATGCGGCCGGAGCGCATGCTGGAGCTTGTGGAGGTCGTGGGCGCGGCACACGTCGAGCGCGCGGAGGCGCGGGGGCGCGGCGTGATGTACTTCACCGGCCACTTCGGCTCCTGGGAGCTGCAGGTGATCGTGCACGCCTACCGCTTCGGCCCCATCGTGATGGTCGCCCGCACGCTCGACAACCCCCTGCTGGAGCGGATGATCGAGCACCTGCGGGGCCGCGCCGGGACGCGCGTCGTCCCGCGCCGGGGCGCGGTGCGCGGGCTGCTCGGCGCGCTCAAGCGGCGGGAGTCGGTCGGGATGATGATCGACCAGCACATGCACGACCGGAGCGCGGTGGAGGTCACCTTCTTCCGCCGGCCGGCGTCGACCACGTCGGCCATCGCGGCCCTCGCGCTGCGCACCGGGGCCCCCGTCATCCCGGTGTTCGCGCTGCCGATGCCCCGCGGCCGATACCGCCTGATCTACGAGCCCCCCGTCGAGCCGCCGGGGCCCGACGATCCCGACCCCGTCCGCACCTACACGCAGCGCTGCACCGACGTCCTCGAGGCGTACGTGCGGCGCTACCCGCACCTCTGGCTCTGGATGCACCGCCGCTGGCGCGCGCCGGCCGGGCCCGGGGCCGCCTCGGACGCGGAGGGGGTGCGGTAGACTGCGGCCACCGATGCCCGACCCCGCGATTCGATGGTGCGAGCGGCCGTGATCCCGGGCGTTCGCGACGACGCGCACGGCCGGGGTCCGCGGCTCGCCGACCTCGTCGGGCGGTTCCCGAACGTGCGGGCGGCGGTCATCGGTGACGTCATCGCCGACGAGTTCGTCTACGGGCGGGTGTCGCGGGTATCGCGCGAAGCGCCCGTCCTGATCCTGGCCCACGACCGGACGGCCATAGCCCCCGGGGGGGCCGGCAACGCCGCGCGCAACGTCGCGTCGCTCGGCGGCGCGGCCTGCCTCGTCGCTCTGGTCGGGCGCGGCGACGCCGACCGCCGCCTGGAGCGCGGGCTCGGGCCTCGGGTGGACGTGTCGCACGTCGTCCGGCCCCGCGCCTACCGGTCGCCCGTCAAGACCCGGGTGCTGGCCGGCGGCGTGCACGGGGTCTACCGGCAGGTGGTCCGGGTCGACCGGGAGGGGCCGGGCGTGGCGGACCCGGCGGTCCGCGACGCGTTCGAGCGCGCCGCCATCGCCGCCGCCGCCGACTGCCACGCCGTGCTGATCTCGGACTACGGACACGGTGCGGTGACCCCCGCCCTGGTCTCGGCCCTGCAGGCTTCGCTCGCGCGGCGGCGGCCGGCGCCGCCCGTCCTGGTCGACTCGCGCCACGACCTGCTGGCCTACCGCGGGTGCACGGCCTGCACCCCGAACGAGTCCGAGGTGGAGCAGGCGCTGGGCACCGCGATCGGGGACGGTCCGGAGCGTCTGGAGCGCGCGGGACGGGAGGTCCTGCGGCGGACGCGCGCGAAGGGGGTCGTCGTGACGCGGGGGAGCCGGGGGATGGCCGTCTTCGCGCCGCGGCGCCCAACCGTGCACATCCCGATCTTCGGCAGCGACGAGGTGGCCGACGTGACCGGGGCCGGAGACACCGTCATCGCCGCCATGACCCTCGCTCTCGCTGCCGGGGCCTCGCTGGCCGACGCCGCCCGGTTGGCCAACTACGCCGGCGGGGTGGCGGTGACGAAGCGGGGGACGGCGGCGGTCGCGGCAAGCGAGCTGACCGCCGCGGTGCGGGCGGACCTCTGCGACGGCGCGGCGCGGGCGGATGTGGACGGGCGTGCCTGAGCGCTGCGGCGTGGTCGTCACGGAGGATCGGCTGCGCGCGCTGGTCGCCGCGGACCGCGCCGCCGGCCGCACGGTGGCGCTGGCCAACGGCTGCTTCGACCTGCTGCACGTCGGCCACGTCCGCTATCTGCGGGGCTCCGCGGCGGAGGCCGACCGGCTGATCGTGGCCGTCAACGACGATGCGACGGTGGCGGCGCTCAAGGGAGCCGGCCGGCCCGTGCAGGCGGCGGCCGAGCGGGCGGAGATCGTCGCGGCGCTCGGCGTTGTCGACTACGTGGTGGTGTTCACGACGCCCACCGTGGCGGGACTGCTGCGGGCGCTCCGGCCGGACGTGCACTGCAAGGGGACCGACTACACCGCGGAAACCGTGCCGGAGCGTTCCGTGGTGGAGTCCTACGGCGGGCGCGTCGCCATCGTCGGCGACCCGAAGGAGCACTCCACCCGCGATCTGGTCGAGCGGATCGGCCGCCGGGAGTAAGGCCGCGATGCGCCTGCTGATCGTGCGGCTCAGCGCCCTCGGCGACGTGGTCCACACGCTGCCGCTGGCGGCGGCCCTCCGGCGCGCGTTCCCCGACGGCGTGATCGACTGGGTGGTCGACGAGCGGAGCGCCGACCTGCTCGCCCTGGTGCCGGTGCTCGACCGCGTGGTCGTCCTCCGTACCCGCAGCCGCCCCGCCCTGCGCGCCCTCGCCGAATGCTGCCGCACGCTCCGCGGGCGGAGCTACGACGTGGCGCTCGACGCGCAGGGCCTCGGGAAGTCCTCGCTCGTGGCGCGCTGCAGCGGCGCCGCCCGCGTCGTCGGCTTCGCGACGCCCCACTTGCGCGAGCGCTGGGCGCGGTGGCTGTACACCGAGCGGGCCGATCCCGGCCGCCCGACGCACGTCGTCGAGCGCAATCTGGGCTTGCTGGCCCCCCTGGGCGTGGACGGCGGAGCCTGGACGTTTCCGCTGCAGTCCGCGCCGTCCGAGGCGCCGGCCCGGACACGCGTCCGGCTCGGCCTCGGCGCCGGGAGCGGCCGCTTCGCGCTGCTCAATCCGAGCTCCGCCTGGGCGAGCAAGTGCTGGCCGGCGGAGCGGTACGGAGCCGTCGCATCCTGGTTGCGGCGCGCCCACCGGCTGCCGTCGGCCGTGCTGTGGGGACCGGGGGAGGAGGAGCGGGCGGAGGCGGTGGTTGCTGCGTCGGACGGCGCCGCGGAGGCAGCGCCGCCCACCCGCCTGCGGGACCTCGTCGCGCTGACCCGGGCCGCTGCCGTCATGGTCTCCGGCGATACCGGTCCGCTGCACGTCGCGGCCGCGGTGGGGACGCCGGTGGTCGGGCTCTACGGCCCGAGCGATCCGGCGCGCAACGGCCCATGGTCGCCCGACGACGTCGTCGTGTCGCGGTTCGCGGCGTGCCGCTGCCGTCCGGCGCACGACCGCGGCGCGGGGGCCGCCGGTCGCATGGTGCGCGCGTGCCGCAGTGCGGCGCGCTGTCTCGACGAGATCGCGGTCGAAGACGTCACGGCGGCGGTCGACCGTCGGCTGCGGAGCATGCCGGACGATGCTTGACCTCGACGCGAACCCGCGGCTGCGCCGGCTGTTCCGGATCGCGCGCCTGCGCGTGGCGCTCGGCTTCGGGGCGGCGGCGGCCACCATCGCGTTCGCGCGTCCGACCTGGGGATCGCTCGCGGCCGGGGTCCTGCTCGCGGCGGTGAGATCGCTTGCGAGCGGGTCGTCGTGGCAAGCGGCGCCTGGGCGTACGCGGCGGGTGAGTGGCTGGGGTTTCCCGTTCCGGTGCGCCCGTACCACGGCGAGGTGCTGCAGATGCGCCTTCCAGGCGAGCCGTTGAAGATCTTCATCCTCACCGCGCGGCACGGCCCGATCCTGCCGCGGCGCGACGGCATCCTGCTGGTTGGGAGCATCGGCGGCGTCAGCATGACGGGCGCGGACGTCGATACCGCCCACGTGTTCGACCCGCTGAACCCCCCGCCTCCCGAGTTCGACGGCGTGCCGCGCGAGGCGAGCCGGGAGCTCATCATCTTCCAGGCAACGCGCGTCATGCCCGCGCTCGAGCGGGCTGATGTGCTCGCCCACCTCGCCGGCTTCCGCCCGCTCTGCGCAGACCGCATGCCTCTGATCGGGCCCGTCCCAGGGCTCGAGGGAGCCTACGTCGCAACAGGGCACGGCACGAAGGGAATCCATCTTGCGCCGGCCACCGCTCGGATCGTGGCCGATCTCATCGCGTCCGGCCGGTCGGATCTGCCGGTGTCGCTCGAGGCGTTCCTGCCGAGCCGGTTTGCCGACGCCGAGACCGGCTGACGGGCGCCGGGTCGCGCAGCCGGGCGGCTCGGCACGACGGCCCCTGATGGCTCCGGACGATCTCGGCGGGCGCAGCGCTTACGCTGCGCGCAAGCCGCCGTGCCGTGTGCCCGTGGAGCATGCGTGCGGAGTTGATAGGCGCCGCGGCAGGTCGGTGAGCGCGAATGTGTGTTGCGCACAGCCTGAGCGTGCCTGCCGGGTGCACGCGGCTGCCCTCTCCAAGGGCAACCACGAGCCCTCGTCGAGGGTGGCCCACGGTGCCACGCAGGGAGCGCCGCCGGCGTTTCGCCGGTCTCTGTGCTCCCGCCGAGCGGCACAGGCGGTGGGATCAACACAGCACGGTCTCCAACACGGCGCGATCTCCGCTGTTGCAGCGGCCTGCGCTCCCGCGAGACGGCACGGGCGGTTCAGGGCCGTCAGGTTCTCCACAGCCTCGAGCCTGCTCCGGCCTCTCTCCCGCCGGTGGGCGCGGCCGCGCAAAGCGGTCCGAGAGCGGGCGCGCAGAATTGGCTCAGTCTCGTGACACTCCCGTGACAGATCGTGTGAAAGCCGTGCGTTTTTCTGGGCTACCCTCCCTCGGGTGGTGGGTGGGGGCGGGCTGCCCTTTGCGGCGGCTGAGCGGCCCGCGCGGCTTACGCAGCCGGGAAGCCGTAGGGTGACTGCCACTCACACGGCCACAGTCACAACCCACCGCGCCAAACTCGGCTTGCACAGTCCGGGAGCCGTGGGTTCACGGCCACCGGCCGCTGCCGGAGAGACGGCCGCAGCCACCCGGACAGCGCTACTCGGCCGCGATGTGATGCGAGGACGAGCGACGATCAAACGGTCGATGTCCTCGGCGACGATTCCGAGCATCACCCTGTCGATCCACGTCTCGTTGCGCCAATACGCCTTGCGCTTGAGCCCCTCGCGGATGAAGCCGGCGCGCTCGGCGACGCGGATGGCCCGCTCGTTGAACGCGTAGATCTCGACCTGAATTCGGTGGTAGCCAAGCTCCTCGATCAGGAAGCGGACGAGGAGCCACGCTGCCTCCACCCCGCTACCGCGGCCGCGGTAGCGGGAAGCGGCCGCGAGCTCGTAGACGTAGGCGATGCGGCTCCTGCGATTCGCCACCTCGTACGCGACCGAGCCCATCCGTTCGGCCGACCCGACGAGGTCACGCTCGATGATCAGCCGGCCGTAGTGCCGGGGCTCGCGTCCTGCGCGGTCGATCTCCTCGGCGAACTCCTCGGGCGTCTGCGCTGAGATCGGCGCGAGGAACGGCTCGGTGTCCGGATCGGCGGCGAGCTCGGGGAGGAACTCGAGATCGTGCGCCTCCGCGCGGGGCAGTCGCATGCGCGATGGCTCAGGCGCCACAGCCGCGCCCGGATGCCGGGCCTGTGTTCCCGATCTGTGAGGCAACGGGCGGGGCCGCCTCGGGCGCCTGGCTCAGAGCGCTTTGGCCTGCGAGCGGCACGGCGGAAGGGTACTCGCCGGTTCCTCGACTCGGCTGGCCTCTGCTGCTGTCGTCATGAAACGACCCCGTAGGCAAAGGCATCGCGCTCGCCGGAGCCTTTCTCCGCTCGAATGCGCTCACCTCTGGCGCGGGTCGCTCGGCTTGGCGGAAGGGCTGATTGGGATTGCCGCCTGCCGTCGGAGCGCCACGAGATCGGAACCGAGCGCGACGCCGAGGAGGATGAGCACCAGCCCGACGAGGGCGCTCCACGCAAGTGGCTCGTCAAGGAGCAGGACACCGTAGATCAGCGCTGCGACGGGGAGCAGGTAGGTCACGAACCCCGTGCGCAGCGAGCCGAACCGGCTGAGCATGGAGTAGTAGATGATCGCTGCAAGCCCCGTTCCGGCGAGTCCGAGCGCGAGAATCGACCCCCCAGGCTCGAAAGCTCGGCATGGCGTCCGGCGCCTGCCAGTTGGCAAAGGGCAGGAGGATGAGACCGCCGGCCGCCGTCGAGACCGTCGCGAGTATCAGCGCGGGCGTGTCGTCGTAGCGCTCTTGCGTGTAGAGCACGCCGATCGCGTAGAGAGTGCCGCTACGACGACGGCGAGCGTCCCGAGGATCGCCATCATGCTCACCGCGAGGTCGAAACCCGCGAGCACCGCAACGCCGCCGAGGCCGACGATGATCCCCAGCATCCTGAGACCCGTTGCCCGCTCGCTCTCGCGTACCTTGATCGCGATCAGCGCCACGAACAGCGGCATTGTTGCGTTTGCAATTGCGGCAACGCTGGAGTCGATGTGCTTCTCACCCCACGCGATCAGCACGAAGGCGAGAGCGTGGTTGAAGAAGGCGACAACGAAGATGCGCCAGCCGATTCGCCGAAGCTGCGCGACCATTGTGCGGACACCGAACCGCAACACGACGAACGGCAGCAGCGCGAGCGCGGCGAGGAGAAGCCTGGCAGTACCCATCGTCGTGGGCTCAACCTCGTCCACGGCAAGCTTGATGAGCGCGAAGTTCGCGCCCCAGAGAGCCGCGAAGGCAAGCAGCACCACCGGGTAGCTTCGCGCCACCAGCGAGAGGCTATCCTGCGGGTGGAGGCTGGCCTGGAACTTCCGGCGGGCTCCAGCGGTGACACCATCTAGAGTGACTTCCTCTCCTTGACCTCGGTCGCGGAAACCCACTCACGGGAGACGGCCTGCGCGCAGGACACGAACCTGACGCTGCCTCACGCGCTCGGTCTCACAGACGCGGAGTTCGAGCGGATCGGTGGGTTGCTCGGGCGCGAGCCCAACGACTTCGAGCTCGCAGTGTTCTCCCTGCTCTGGTCTGAGCACTGCGGCTACAAGCACTCCGCGCTGCTCTTAAGGCGGTTTCCCTCCGAGGGCCCTCACGTGCTCCAGGGTCCTGGCGAGAACGCTGGCGTTGTCTCAGTGGGAGACGGCTTGGCGGTCGCGTTCAAGGTGGAGAGCCACAATCATCCGAGCGCCGTCGAGCCATTCCAGGGGGCGGCGACCGGTGCCGGCGGGATTCTGCGGGACATCGTCGCGATGGGCGCCCGACCAGTGGCACTGCTCGATTCGCTGTGCTTCGGCGAGTTGACGGAGCCGCACCAGCGCTGGCTGTTCAGCAACGCCGTCGCTGGAATCGGAAACTACGGGAACTGCGTGGGTGTTCCCACGGTCGGTGGGGAATGCGTGTTCGACGAGGCCTACCGCGAGAACTGCCTTGTGAACGCGATGTGCGTCGGGCTCCTGCCGGAGGAGAGGCTGACCCGCTCGCAGGCGGCCGGCGTCGGGAACCGCATCGTCCTCTATGGCGCCTCGACCGGGCGTGACGGCATTGGCGGGGCGAGCGTGCTCGCGAGCCAGGAGCTCTCTGACGACAACCTCGACAAGCGCCCGTCCGTTCAGATCGGCGATCCGTTCACGGGCAAGAAGCTCATCGAGGCAAGCCTCGAGCTCGTCGAGGGAGGCCTTGTCGCGTCACTGCAGGATCTCGGTGCTGCCGGCCTTGCGTCCTCGATCTCCGAGATGGCAGCGAGAAGTGGTGCGGGCATCGACGTTCACCTCGACCGCGTGCCGCTGCGCGAGCCGGGAATGAGCGCTGCGGAGATCATGATCTCCGAGAGCCAGGAGCGGATGGTGGCTGTCGTCGAGCCGGGGTCGATCGATGAGGTCGCCGCAGCCTGCGAGAAGTGGGATCTCCACCACGCGGTCATCGGCACGGTGACCGACACCGGTGTTCTGCGCTGCTTCTTTCGTGGACAGGAGGTCGGAGCGATTCCCGCGCAGTTCTTGGCACAGGCACCTCGCTATCGCGTCGAGACGCGCGAGCGGGAGATCCCGTCGCCCCGCCCGCGCGAGCCGCGGACGGCCACACCCGACGAGCTGCTTGGTGTGCTCGCCTCCGCGAACGTCGCGAGCCGCGCCTGGGTCTATCGCCAGTACGACCAGCTCGTGCAGTCACGGACAGCGCGTCGGCCCGGCCTGGATGCTGCGGTGCTGCGGCTCCGTCCAGGCTACAAGGGCCTTGCGCTCTCGCTGGATGGCGCCGGCCGGCTCGCCGCGCTCGGCCCGCAGGCCGGCGGGGCTCTTGCGGTCATGGAGGCCGCGCGAAACGCAGCCTGCGCAGGGGGGGAGCCGCTCGCGTTCACGAACTGCCTCAACTTCGGCAACCCCGAGAAGCCCGAGATCGCCTGGGAGCTCGCGCAGACGATCGAGGGAATGGCGCTCGCCTGCGAGGCTCTCGGTATCCCGATCGTCTCTGGCAACGTCTCGCTGTACAACGAGACCGATGGCAGTGCCATCCATCCCACGCCGGTGGTTGGCTGCGTGGGTCTCATCGAGGATGTGCGGTCTGTGCCCGCGAAGTGGCAGGAGGGCGATGTCGTGCTGAGTGTCGGCAACCCGATGCTTCGGCTCGACGGCTCGCAGTACGAGACGCTGTTCCTCGACGGTCAGGCCGGTGCGATCGCCTGGCCGGACCTCGTGGCTGAGGCGAAGCTCGTGCGGACGCTCTCGTCGCTTGCTCCCGAGCTGTCGCACAGCCATGATGCGGGTGTGGGCGGACTGGCGACCGCGCTCGTGGAGAGCGCGCTGCACTCGCGTGTTGGCGTCGAGCTCGACCTTGGCTGGGACGCCGAGGAGCTGTTCGGCGAGGGCGGCGGTCAGGCTGTCGTGGCGTGCTCTCCGAGCCGCGTCGGCCGGGTCACGGGCAGTGGCGTACCGGTTCGCGCGGTCGGCGTCGTCGCCGGCGAGTCGCTGTTTGGCATTCAGCTCGCAGAGCTCGAGCACGCCTACGGGGGCGGTCTCGAGCGCGCGCTCGGAGAAGCGTGAGATGTGCGGTGTCTTCGGCATCTACGCGCCGGCAAGGGACGTTGCACGGCTGACGTATTTCGGCCTGTTTGCGCTCCAGCATCGAGGTCAGGAGTCGGCTGGCATTGCGGTCTCGGATGACGAGCGCGTCGTCACGCTGCGGGACATGGGGCTCGTGACGCAGGTCTTCTCGGAGGAGAGGCTGCGAGGTCTTGGCGGGCAGGCTGCGATCGGCCACACGCGGTACTCGACCACCGGCTCCACGCACTGGGCCAACGCGCAGCCGATTGTGCAGCACGGGCCAAGCCGAACCGTCGTGCTGGGTCACAACGGCAATCTCACGAACACCCAGGAGCTGCGGGATGAGCTGATCGCATCCGGCGCCCGGCTGGCGTCGACCTCGGACACGGAAGTCATCGCAGCGCTGATCGCACGTGCCGACTGCCCGCTCGAAGAGGCCGTCGCCGGCACGATGGAGCGCATCGAAGGCGCCTTCTCCGCAGTTGTGCTCAGCGAGGGAAAGCTCGTTGGGTTTCGCGATCCAGCTGGCATCCGCCCGCTCGCGATCGGACAGCTCGAGGACGACTGGCTGATCGCCTCGGAGTCGTGTGCCTTCGACATCGTCGGGGCGGAGGAGGTACGGACGGTTCTGCCCGGCGAGTGTGTCGTCGTCGACGAGGGCGGCTGTCGCTCGCTCCAGGTCGACGCGCCCAACCGGGATGGCTCACTTTGCATCTTCGAGTACATCTACTTCGCGCGCCCCGACAGCG
The DNA here is from genome assembly GCA_026708265.1 of Acidobacteriota bacterium. GTDB lineage: Bacteria > Acidobacteriota > Vicinamibacteria > Vicinamibacterales > UBA8438 > JAGWAJ01. The sequence continues at coordinate 40,177 of JAPOVI010000070.1, read as the reverse complement.
AGCTGGGCGGCGTCGAGCTACACGGTGCCCGGGTTCGCATGGGAGAGCGGCTGGCTGAGGAGGCCCCGGTTGATGCTGACCTCGTCATGGCCGTCCCGGACTCGGGAACGCCTGCGGCAATCGGGTTCGCGCGCGCCTCCGGTATTCCATACACGGAGGGTCTGATCAAGAATCGCTACGTTGGCCGCACGTTCATCCAGCCTGACCAGGCGCTGCGCGAGCGCGGGATCAAGGTGAAGTTCAACCCGCTGGCGGACATTGCCGGCAAGCGGGTCGTCGTCGTCGACGACTCGATCGTTCGAGGGACGACAACAAAGCAGATCGTGACGATGCTGTTCGAGGCCGGAGCGCGCGAGGTCCATATCAGGATCTCCTCGCCGCCGATCGTCTCGCCGTGCTTCTACGGGATCGATATGGCCGACCAGAACGAGCTCGTAGCGGCCGAGCGAGCGCCTGCCGACGTCTGTGCGTATATCGGCGCGAGCACGCTCGCCTACCTCAGCCTGCAAGGGCTGCAGGGTGCGACACAGCGGCCGGCCGAGCGCTTCTGCCGAGCGTGTTTGACGGGTACCTACCCCACGTCAATTCCGGACGGGCTTCGGCTGCAGAAGCTGCGGTTTGAGCCCGTCCGCACCGAGGCAACTGCTCGGGGAGCCGAGCCAGCGGGCGAGGGGCGATCGGGAGACGTAGCGCCGACGGGTGCGGCCGGGGTGGCCGGTTGAGCGTCTAGCTGGCGCCTTCCATGTAGGCATCCCAGTCCTCGAAGGGCTGATCCCAGTGGGTCGGTCCGGGCGGCTTAATCGAGAGATGGCACATTGCCGAGTCGGGCGTCGCCCCATGCCAATGCCAGACCCCTTCGGGAACGATCACGACGTCGCCCACCCGGATGATCCGCTTCTCGTCGGCGGTGGCGACGACTCCCTCTCCTTCCACAACGTGCAGGATCTGATCGCAGACGTGGATGTGCGGGCGCGTGCGCGCGCCGGCATCGAACCACACGCTGAGCATCTGGACGCCGTCCGTCTCGGGGTTGTTGATGGCCTGCATCCGCACAGGGCCGCCCGGAAACCACTCGGCGTTTGGCGGCGGGCCTGCTGCGTCGCGGTCGATCGTGGCGATCCGCATCTTCCGTTCCTCCTCGCTCGTTGGTCGGCTCTCCCGCGGGGGGGCCGGTAGCTGGTGCGTTGGCCTCCGGCCTTCTCGCGGGGCGGGGGCAGCTCGTGCGGCTCAAGGGGCCGTCGCTGGGGAGCGACGGGCATCTGGCCCTGGCTGTTCGGTTCCTGGCGGAGGCGCGAGAGCTGCGATCCTGCATCGCCGTCGCGGGTCTGCGTGTGGGCGGAGTGGGATCCGCATGTGGAGAGTAGATCCGCTTGTGGGCAGAGTGGCTCAGTGTTGGCACGAAGCGTTGCTGACACGGCGCACCTTCGGGGTTACGCTCTGGCTGGAGGGAGGCACGCGGCCGGCCCCGGGGCGGGATCATGTCTGTTCTGGACAAGGAGAGGTCACGTGCGGCTCAAGAGCAGCCCGCTCTCGGTGGGTGAGCGGCCGGGATCCACCCCCGGGATCGCGCGCGACGAGGACGGCCTCGGCCTGCGCTGCGATCGTGCCGTCGAGCTTGGCGAGCTCCTCGCGTGTCCTAATGCTCGAGTTGCCAATGCGCACGATCCTGCAGCGCGAGATCACGCAGCCGTCGTCTTGGGTGAGCTCACGACGGAAGTCGATCGAGACGTGCGCGAGCGCGAATTCCGTTACCGAGGAGACGCCGTGCAGTAGCGTGTCGACCCATTCGTCCCGGGCCTCCTCGAAGTACGTGGCATAAACCGCGTTGTTCACGTGACCGAGCGGGTCCTGGTCGCGCCAGCGGATCTCGATGCGCTTCTCGTGCAGCTGCTTCTCGTGCTTGCCCATCACCGCGCCTCATCATAGGCTCATCGATTCGACGTGGCCCCAGCCGCGGCAGGCGGCGCCATCCAGCCATCGGAAGACACAACCACCCTCCGCCCACCACCCGGGGGAGGGTAGCCGAGATATGCGCACAGCTTTCGCACGATCTGTCACAGAAGTGATACGAAGCTGCACCGATTCGGTCGTGCCAAGTCCTGCGTAGCGACGCCACTCGGCGTGCTGCTCCTCCGGACGGCGGAACAGAAGGGCTGGTGGCCAGCGGCAAGAAGCCGCTCCGAGAAGCCGCTTGAGAGAACGGCGCACCGGCGCCCCCTGCGACTACCTTGATCGAGCGCACCGGTGTCAGCCAGCAGCCGTCGGCGCCAGTGGACACAGGACTACCGCGCTCCGTCGTGGCAGACGCGGCTTGCGGTCCGTCGGCGCCCTTTCCGGCCGCGGGACCACCCCACCCCCCGGCCGGCGCTCCGCCATGATCATCAGCGCCCTTCCGGCCTACAAGGCCACGACCCCATCGCATGCGAATTGCAGGTGCCCTCCCAACCTGCTCAACGTGACATGGGACGAGCCACCCCGCCACCGTCCAGCCTCACGTGGACCCTTCCCGCGGGTCCTCCCCACGCCGGACCGAGGTCTCCGAGCCTCCCAGTCGCCCTGGATGGCGACGGCCGAAGTGGGCTCGCGGCCTAGCCGCTCCCGTAGGCGGTTGCCTCAGACCCTGCGCCGATCTGCTCCAGCAGGTCGAGCGGCTTGTACCAGACGGTTACCTCGCTGATCCGCTCGTCCGAGAACCGGAACCGGTTGACACCCGTGACCTGAACCTCGTTGCCAGTCGGCGCGATGCCGCAGAACTCGCCGAGGTGCCTCTGGTAGATCGTGAATACCCGAACGCGTGATCTCCCTTCATGGCGCTGGGGCCGGCCTCGACGCGGCGCTCGGGAAAGGAGGCCCCGATAGAACACAGAAAGCTCTGGATGCTCGTCAGCGGCGGCACCCCCCGGAGCGCGAGCGACGATATCTGGTGTCAGCAGCTCCTCGGCAACGTCCAGGTCGAGCCCTGCAAAGACCTCCTTGAAGTAGCGCTCAACCGAGCGAAGCTTCGCCTCAGACGCCGGACGCCTCCGAGGTGGAGGGAACTGCCTGCGGGGCACGCCGTGGAGTCTGCAGACCATGCGCTGGGCGGATGCAGCAGCATGCCAGCCCCTCGCGGCCCTCTCGGCCGCGCCGAGCCGCAAGCCGCCGGCCGAAACGCCCTGTGTTGCTGACGCGCCCCGTGTTCCTCGCGAGTGCGGGTCTCACCGTCCCCAGAGCACGCCCCACGCCAGCAACGGCCCAGGACATGCTAGAGCCCTGTGACCCCGATGATTGCGCCGGCGATGATCGCTGCATAGAGGGTCAGGACGGGCGGGTACGCGTTCAGAAACAGCCGGTTGAAGCGGTCGAAGCGCTCGGGGGTCTCCCCGCCGATCACAAGCTCGGCGAACACCGGCCCGAAGTCGCGGAACAGGTAGTTCGTCAGGCGCTCCATCCCGAGAATGAACCCAAGGAGTATGGACTTCCAGGCGATGTGATCGGAAGCCCAAATGCCGCTGCCGGCAAGCGACGTTGCCCCGGTGATCAGGAAGAAGCCGCAGAAGACCAAGCGAAGCACCCAGCTGGCGGGCGTATACACACGCTGGAAGGGCGTTGCCACCATTCCCGCACCGAGCTCGCGGTTCTCCCGCCAGTGCGCAGCGATCCACGCCGCGGTCAGCGCCAGCAGGCCCCAGAACAGCGCGTTGGCCGAGCCGCTGCCGAGGTCGTGCAGGCCGAGCCCAGCCGCGTAGACGAAGCCGATACCCAGGGGAATGATCAGCAGCAGGCACACGCCAACGACCAGCTCGAGGAAACCGAGGGCCTTGACGAGCTCGCCGCGCGTCTCGGCCGAGAGCCCCTTCCGCCGGACTGCAACGCTCACGTAGAGGAGTCCGATATTGGCGCCGATCCACGCCGCCGCAACGAGGAGGTGGGCGACGCGGAGCGGCCCGTCAGCGAGGACGGCCATGAGCGTCATCGCGCCGGCCACGAGCGTCCGGGCATCAGAGCCGCGCCACCGCGACGATGACCATGACGATCAGGGTCGTGTTGATCGCGACCACGATCCACATGATCCGGTCGATGCTCTGGGTGAAGCGAGACTCGCGCTCGGGCATCGCCCCCGACTGAGACATCTCGTACATCATCACGAAGGGGTTCGGGAGCAGGAAGGCCGCGATTGCCGCGAGCATGATCCACGCGAAAATCGTGATCTTGATCAGGAGCCAGGTGGAGGTTACGGTGTCGCCTGAGCCGAGAGAGGTTCCGAGCATGATGAGCGCCACGATCGCGACGAGCAAGCGCAGCACGAGCTCGGTACGGGCAAACCACTTCATCCCCTTCCAGCTGCGCTGGATACCGGTGATCCAGACGCTGCCGATGACCCAGAGGAAGCAAACGCCGGCCGCGAGCCAGAGCAGCGCGACCGGGAGGTTCTGAAGTCCGAAGCCGCCGAGGCGTAAGAGCCCGATGCCTGTCGGGATCAGCAGGATGGTCGCCGTGCACGAGTACTGGTCGAGCATGCGGAACGTCTCGGTCAGGACCATCCGGCCTGAGATGTCGTAGCGCGGATTGCGGAGAGCCGCCCACACGTACCAGGAGAACAGGTCCGGCCAAGCCAGAGGATCACGAACACGAGGTGCAGAACCAGCAGCGCCTCGTACTTCCACACCTCTACTCCCCGACGCCGTGGGATGGGACAGCCAGCATGACGCCCTTATACTCAAGGCGACCGCCGCGCGCAATCCATTCGAGGGATCCTCCCGCGGAGGGCGTGAACGACGAAGGCTGTGACTCTCTCTCTCTCTCTCTCTCGAGCCGAGCGAGCGCGGAAGAGCCGCGCCGAGCCGCAGTTTTTCAGCATCCATGCGCTCGACTCGGTGCATCAGGGGGATGTTCGGCTCCTCCGTGGCCTCGAGTCGAAGCTGATCTCGCATGACGCGGTCACGGGCGCTCCGACATCGATGGCTCGGCTGCCCGCGGGCTGGCCGCCAACGCATTGCGACGAGGAGGCGACGCTCGAGCTCTCCGTGTGCGAGGGCGACCTGTCTGTCGAGGGCGCCAAAGTGGGTGCGGGCGGATACACGTTGGTGCCCCGCGGCTTCGGCTGCGATCTCGGCAGCACCGGCGGAGCCCAGGTGTTCGTGTTCTCGAACCCGTCGATGGCGCCCTCTGGGCGGGAGTAGATTCACGTGACCCGCGTTCACCACGAACCGCGGCAGGAGCGGGAGTACCCGCACGCCCCGCACGCCGGCTTCTCCAAGTCGCTGCGCCTCGCGGAGGCGGGCGTCCTGCGGAGCGTCCGCCAGCAGGCTTCCTGCGCCTGTGGCTGATGTCCCCCGGCCATGCCGATCCGCAGGAGCACGTGCACGGGGTATGGGAGGGAATGATCTTCCTGGCCGGCGACATGCTCCTCGCCGGCTCAAGCCGGGTCGCTCCGGGCAGCTGCATGGGCAATCCGGCGGAGTTCTGGCATGCGCCCATGGTGAGCCAATTCAGCGCGGTGCTCCTGTGCGAGACGGCGGGGCCGATTGACATGACCCGTCGCGACTACGAGGGCGGCAAGGCCATCGTCGAAGGCTACCTCGACACAACCTCGTGGCTCGAGCCTCCACGCCACGCTGCATGGGAGGACGGAACGGTGCCCCAGGCGGCGAGGCGTCGTTGAAGCTCGGCGTCGCGATCAGCTATCCGCTGTTGCCCATCGCCGCCTCACTCGAGCTCGCTAAGGCGGCTGAGACGAGCGGCTTCGACCTCATCTCTGCCGGCGATGGCTACAACGAGACGTTCTCGCTGCTCACGGCGGCGGTCATGCGTACCGAGCGGATTTCGCTCCTGTTTGCAGTCGTAACGCCGACCAGGACGCCCGTCGCAATGGCACTCGCTGCAGCCGGCCTTGCAGAGATCTCTGGGAGCCGGTACCTGGTCGGCCTCGGCGTCATGCCGCGTGATCGCAGCAAGGGTTGGCACGGCATCCCCTATGAGCACCCGATCGAGCGCATGCGCGAGCTCGTGAGCGCAACGCGAGCCGTCTGGGCCGCACGGCCCGACCAGCCTGCTCGCTTCGAGGGGAGCTTCTACCGGGTCGGCAGCTATGCACCCGACCGTGTGCGTCCCGAGCTGCCGATCCCCGTCTACCTCGGTGTGACACGCGCAGGCGTGAGCCGGCTCGCCGGCGAGATCGCGGAAGGGGTGATCGTCAACGCGGTCCACTCGGTCGAGTTCCTTAGCGACGTCGTCTTGGCGGCCATCGCGCGCGGGCTCGCGGATGGGAACCGCCGGCGATCGCAGTTCCGCATCGGCGTCCTCCAGCACTGCGCATCCCAACGGGTGCGCAGCGCAGCGAGGATCGACACGCCCCCTGCCTTCCCCCAGTAGGTGCGAGGCCGCGAGTAGGTCTCGTGGAGGTAGGCGAACCCTGGACAGTCGGGATCGAAGTCGAAGCCCAGGTCCTCAAGCCAGTCGATCGTGGCGGGAGCCTCATCGACAGCCAGCCGCACGAGCAGCGGATCAGCCAGCACGTTGCTGATACGCATGACGTCGGCGAAGTGCTCGTCGGGCGAGTCGTCGATCCCCCGCGCGCGCTGCCGGCACGTCCCCGACGCGCTGAGATGTGCCCGGTGAAGTTGACGGAAAGCGTGCCACCAACATCCTCGGTCTTCTCGACAACCACCGGGCGCGCGCCCGCCTCGGCAGCGGCAATCGCACACGGCATGCCAGCCGTGCCTCCACCGACGATCAGGAGATCGCAGCAGCCACTCAAGGCCGCTCGGGCCTTACCGTGCGCCCTGGTCGATCATTCCCGGCCTGCTCGACGACGCAAGCCCGAGCACGTGCTCAGCCTTGCAGCTGGCGCTTGAGCGTGTCGAGGTCGAAGTAGCTTCGCCCTCCAATCACTTGGCCGTCCTTGAACTCCATGACGTCGCACAACCCGAGGACGGTGTACTTCCCGGTAGGCGGAAGCTCGGCGCCGTCCGGTCCGAGCATAGGGCCGGTGTTCGTGCCGGTGACGACCATCTCGACGACCACACGATCACCCTCGCCGATGACGTTCTTGACCTCCACCCTGCCATCCGGGAAGGCACGAGCCCACGCCTCGTACTCCTCGATCGCTCCTGCTGGGCCTCGGAACACGCGGCCGTTGGGGATCTCCTTCCACTCGAGATCCTCTGAGAGAAACGGGTTCGTCGCACCAAAGTCTCGCGTGTTGAAACACTCCGCCGTGAACCTGGCGATCTCGGCATTGCTCATCTGTCCCATGCTGGCCACTCCCCGTTCGTCTGCGCGGCGACCGCAGGCGCCGCCGAGCACCATCAGTAGGCGCCCGTTTCGCGACGTTCGTTCCGCGACGTTCCCTATGAATCTTAAATGCGCGTTGGCCCAAGCGGGCCTTCTTGGAGGCTGGCGGTGTCAAGGTAGGCAGGTCTAAGGGGATGACCTGGATGAGGCCGAGATAGCGGCAAGGGCGGCCACAGGGCGCGCAGGGTGAGGCGCGTCGAGTGCAGGGACGACAGGCTGCGCAGGGCCGTGCAGCGTGGCCACAGTTTCGTGACGCTTCTGTGACAATCCCGTGCGCCTTCCTGGGCTACCCTCCCCCCCGGGTGGTGGGTAGGGGGTGGGTTGCCTTTCGCAAGCTGAGGGCGGGTGACGGGGCATAGGCGCCCCGGACGCAGCCCCCGGCCCAGCGCCCCACGTGGTCTCGGCGCAGCGCCCCCGGGCTAAGCGGGCTCGGTGTCCCCGTGCGCGGCGATGAGAGCGAGAATTCTCGGCGGCGTGAGCGGGAACTGGCGGATTGGGACGCCGAGCGGCCCGAGCGCATCGGCGACGGCGTTGGCGACGGCGGCAAGCCCTCCTCCAACCGAAGCCTCGCCGGCGCCTTTGGTGCCGAGCAGCGTGTACGGACTCGGCGTGACCTGGTGGCCGAGCTTGATGGCAGGAAGATCGCCGGCGCGCATCATGAGGTACGTCTTGAGGCGGTTGGAGAGCAGGTGCCCTGCGGCGCCGTATCGCTGCTCCTCGCTGAGCGCCGCCCCGGCTCCCATCGCAATGCCGCCGAGGGTCTGCCCCTCGACAAGGGCGGGATTGACGATCGTGCCGCAGTCGTGTACCGAGGCAAGATCGCAGATCTCGACCGCGCCCGTCTCACGATCGACCTCGACGACAGCCCCGTATGCTCCGTTCGAGTAGGTCGGGTAGGGGTTGATGCGCCCCTTCGCGTCAGGCGTGTGGCTGATGTTGCCAGGCTTGTAGGTGTAGGTTGCCTCGAGGGGCGGCGTCACCATGCTGGCATCGGCGAACGCGAGCGTGTAGACGGCATTGGCAACAGCGCCGATGGCGATCCCGTGCAGGTGCTCGCCCCGCATCCTCACGCGCCCATCGGCGAGCTTGAGGTCGGACTCATCGGCCTCCAGCATGGCCGCGCCAACCTTCAGGAGCCGCCCTCCGATATCACGAGCGGCAAGGGCGGCCGAGCCGCCTCCAACGAGCATGCTGCGCCCCGAGTAGTTACCGAACCCGTACGGGCACGCGTCCGTGTCGCCCTGGATGACGAGGATCGCGGCCGGATCGATCCCGAGCTCCCCCGCCACGATCTGAGCAATGCCCGTATCGTTCCCGCCTCCCGGGCTCGTCACGCCAGTCAGCACGGTGACGGCTCCGTCCGGGCCCATCTTCACCGTCGTCGTGTCGTAGCCGCTAACGATGGTGTGGGGAATGTCGGCACCCTCCGGCGTCAGCTCATAGGCGATGCCGACACCCAGATAGCGTCCCTCCGCCCGCGCGCGCTCCTGCTTGAGGCGCCAGCCGGCGTAGTCGAGCAGCTCGAGCATCGCCTCGAGAGCGCCGTGGTAGTCGCCCGAGTCGATGTTCAACCCCGAGGTGGTCGTGTAGGGAAACTCGTCGGCCCGAATGAGGTTGCGGCGGCGCACCGTCACCGGGTCGAGCCCACGATGCGCGGCCACGAGCTCGATCATGCGCTCCATGCACAACGTCGTGGCCTCTTTCCCGTAGCCGCGGGCACCGTTCCACACGCCCTTGTTGGTCGCGACGATCGTGAAGTCGACGCGGGCGTTCGCGATGCGGTAGCCGGCGGGGAAGCTCAGCGCGGTCACGAAGACCATGCCCCAGCTCGAGAGGGCCTGGAGCGCCCCGACGTTGGCGACGATGTCGACCACCAAGCCGGTGACCGTCCCGTCGTCGTCGAACGCCGCGCGGAAGCGATGAATCTGCTCGCGCCCACCGATGTGAAGCGCTTCCTGGCGTGTCTCAAACCACTTGACAGGCCGGCCCGCAAGCTTCGAGAGCACGCACACCAGCACCTCCTCGGGGTGTCCGTGCATCTTCATTCCAAAGCCGCCGCCGATTGCCGGAGCGATCACCCTCACGCGCGTCTCGGGAAGGTCGAGGGCGCCCGCGAGCACACCGCGCACGATGTGCGGGTTCTGGAAGGTGCCATGCACCGTGAGCCGCCCGCCGCGTACGTCCCAGTCGGCCACGTAAACGCGCGTCTCGATCGGCGCGCTCGTGTAACGCTGGATATGGATCTCGTCCTCCACGACGTGAGGCGACCGCGCGAAGGCCCTATCGACATCCCCGTCCTCAAACCGACCGCGCTCGATCACGTTGTCCGGCCAGTCCTCGTACAGCAAGGGTGCGTCGGGTTCGAGCGCCTCCTCGGCGTTTATCACGAACGGCAGCGGCTCATACTCGACGTCAATGAGCGCAAGCGCCGCGGTGGCATCGGCCCTGGTCTGCGCTACGACCGCCGCCACGGGTTGTCCCTCGTAGAGCACCTTGTCGAGGGCCAGGCAGAAGACGTCAGCGTGGTTGCCGCCGCCGTCCACGGGGCTCATCCAGTGCGGAATCGGTCCCGCGACATCGCGAGCCTCTGCGCCCGTGATCACAACCAGAACACCCGGCGCCTCACGTGCCGCGGCGGTATCGATATGGACGATTCTCGCATGCGCGTGGGAGCTTCGAAGGACAGCCGCGTGCGTCATCCCAGGCACGACGACATCATCCGAGTAGGTCGCACCGCCGCTGAGGAAGCGGTCACCGTCCCTCACGGGCACCCGTTCGCCGATCGATCCGCGCGGAGGATGAGCGGCTGCTGTCATGGCTGGCGATTGTAGGGGTGGTCTTGCGTGCCTACGTGCGCGAGCGGCGTCACTCCAAAACCCAGCTGGAGAAAAACAAGCCAGGCTGTTACGAGGTAGGCCCTGCCTGGGTGGTTCCGGCCGCCGTCGGGGGGAGGGTTTCGTACCCGGCGGGAGCCGTGAGTTGCCCGGGTTGTCATGAACCCCTGGGCTGGGGGATTGGGTGGCAGACGCCTGGAGGCGCCACGGGTTTGGTGTGGATGGTCGGGTGAGCCCGCCCACCTGTCAAGAGCCGCCGGCCGCTAACACAGTCACGGCAGCTCCGCGTGGGCACGGGACTGGACATGCTCGATGTCGCGCTCCGTGTGCTCGCGAGACAACTCCCGCCTGGCGCGGGCCAGGCAGGCCGCCGCACGGCCCGCTCACGCCACCACACAGCCCGCTCACGCCGCCGCGCGGGCCGAGCAGGCCGCCTGCCATGACAGACCACCCACCCTCCGCCCGGGGAGGGTAGCCCAGAAGAGCGCACAGCTTGCGCACGGACCGTCACAAGAGCGTCACGAAACTGCGCCGAGTGTCCGCAGTTGCACGGCCCGGGCGCGCAACCCAACCGCGCCGTCAGGCCGTTCCGCGCTGCCGTGCCCGCCAGGCCAGCGCCACGGACGCCGCTCCGCCAGACCTCAGACGCGGAGGGAGCCAGCGGTCAATGGTCCGTCGCTGTGGATGAGCGAACGGGGCTGCCCCTGGCTGCCATCCCGGTTCATCCGGGACTCGTCCTAGAACAGACAGCGCTCAAAGGCGACGTCAACCACTACCTCACGAACGACAACCGCGACCCCGCCCACACCGGGAACACTCACAAGAGGAAGAGCCCCAGGCAACATCGTCCACAGCGCCTACAAGAAGAAACCGGGATGAGCAACCATCTCTCCATCTCGGAGTCAGCGCATGCCCAGACGCTCAGCATTAGACCGAGACGGTGAGCCTGCGGCCGACGATCCGGCCGAAGCTGAGCGCGGGGGTCACCATCATGCCCGTGCAGAAGGCGTTGCCGGTGACCGCGCTGCCACCGATGACCTCGCCGATCGCATGGAGACCTTCGATCGGCACGCCACTCTCGCTGAGGACGCGGAGGTCGGTGTCGACGGCGAGACCGGCGAACGTGAGCAGCGAAATTGGGTGCGTCAGCAGCGCGTAGTAGGGGGGCGTGTCGATCGGTGGACCGGGCTCGCGACGCCCAAGCGGGTCGACCCCAGTTCGTACAGCCTCGTTCCACGCCCTCACCGTGCGCTCCAGCCCGTCGGCATCGATACCGGCCCGACCGGCGAGCTCCCGCAGTGTCGACGCGCTGAAGGCACAGCGGCCCTCCCTCGCCTTGCGGCGGAACGTCGCGGCATCCCACTGGGGCACGAGCGGCTCACCGGCCTTGAGCGCACCCGCGCCGAAGACAACCCAGAGCTTCCCATCGGGCTGCTCGAGCTGGATGCGCTGCCGAAGGTCGGGGCTCGGATGATCCTCAGCAACGAAGCGCACTCCGTGCCCATTCACGTGGATCTCGGCCGGCGGGCGCTCGGACGGATAGATGTTCGCGTAGCCGGCCCACCAGTCCGAACGGCCTGAGCCCGGCTCCTCCTCGATCCCCCCAATCGTGCCCAGGTAATGCTCCGTACCGCGAACGGCAGCGCCGTGCTCGCGCGCGATCTGCAGCCCGTCGCCGGTGGAGGACAGGCGGGTTGCGCTCACCAGCCGTGGACTGCCCGGCGTGAGCTCGCTGAACAGCTCTGGGTTCGAGCCGTACCCGCCCGTTGCGAGCACGACGGCCTGGGAGCGGAGCGTAAGCTCGCCGGTCTTCCTGCAGGCGGTGACGCCGACGACACGCTGTTCGTCCAGAAGGAGGCTCTGAAGCGACGTCTCGAGGAACGGGACGATGCGACCCGCCGCGACGTGCTCGTCCCACAGCGGTCGTAGCACGACGTAGATCGAGCGCGCCAGATCCTGACCGAAGTACACCCGGGCGCGCGAGTAGGGCTCATAGCCCGAGTAGATGAGCGGGGTTGCCTCGTCGAAGGCGTAACCGAGCTCGTCGAGCCAGTCGACTGCGTGAGGGGCCTCTTCGACGGCAAGGCGCGCAAGCGCTGGATTTGCCGTTCCCCTCGTGATTCGGATGATGTCGTCGAGGTGCAGCCGCGGGTCGTCGTCAATACCCCGCTCGCGCTGCCGGCGGGTTCCGGCAGCCGACATGCTGCCCGCGCTCACGTGCAGCGAGCCTCCAACCTCGGCGGTCTTCTCGACGACGGCGACCCGCGCTCCATGCTGCGCGGCGGTGATCGCACAGGGCATCCCTGCCGTGCCCGCACCGACGATGACTGCGTCGAACGTCTCCCCGCTCTCGAACGTCTCCCTGCTCACCCAAGAAACCTCCGGAGGTGCTCGCAGACCTCCTCGACGTGCGTAGTGAGGACGCCCATGACGTTCACTATCGTCGGAAGGTCGACCACCTCAGCCCCCTCGGGAAGCAGCGGAATCGCGCGCTGCGTCTGCTCGTGGATGTCATCGTGTGGCACCAGCAGCATGAACGGCTGGGTGATCTGGGGCAGCTTCTCCGCCATCGGGTAGTCGATGGCCTGCCCAAACGTCCACCAGTAGTTCGGCCAGGCCTTCAGGTGATCGACCAGCCAGGTCTGCACCACGTCGAGCCCGACGCCCTCAGGCTGAGCGCTCTTCCACCATCCCCACGCAAACTCGAGGTGGGAGCCGTCGTCTGCCAGCTCCGGCGGCGGCCCGAACGCCTCCTTGATGGCCGGTCGCTCCTCGTCGGTGAACACCGGGGCCGAGATTGCCGCGACTCGCCGAACTCGATCGGGCGCGAGGACGGCGAGCTCGATGGCCTCGATGCCGCCAGAGTGGATGCCCGAGGCATCGAAGGTCACGACGTCGAGTGCGTCGAGCGCCTCAAGGGTGAGAACGGCAAACTGAGGAAAGCTGAGCGGTCGATCGGCCGGATCGGAGTCGCCGTAGCCGATCCGGTCCGGCATGACCACGAGGCGGTCGGCTGCGAGCAGAGGCGCCGCGTAGTCGTACCAGCGGCTCGACACGACCTGACTGTGAAGCAGCACGAGGGGCGTGCCGCCCTCGCCAACCGTGCGCACGTGCATCTGACCTTCGCCCGTATCCACGAGGTAGCGTCGACTCCTTGGCATGCTGCTCCTTCCGTAGCTGGTTGCGGCCGGCCTGGCCAACCGTGACACTCTGACGGATGTCTAGCGTAGGCAACGAGTGCCACCGACTCAGCGCGCTCCGCACCGGCATCGTCATTGGCCTGCCCGGCGTCCGGCTGCCCGAGTCGATTGACCTGGCTGCACAGGCAGAGGCGGCCAAGCTCGACCTGGTCGCGGCAGGCGAGGGCGTCACCGAGAACTTCGCGGTGGTCGGGGCGCTTGCCCAGCGGACTAAGCGAGTGGAGCTCGTCACGTCAGTCGTTCACTGGACGCGGACCCCGGTCACGTTCGCGCTCGGCGCCTCGACGCTGGCCGCTCTCTCAGGCGGCCGCTTTCGCATGGGCCTCGGCACCTCGCCGCGCAACGTCAGCGAGCGGTGGTACGACATCAGCTACGAGCGGCCGGTCGAGCGGCTGCGGGATCTCGCGGCGGCGATTCGCGCCGCCTGGGCCGCAAGCCCCGGCAGCCCAGTCTCATACGAGGGCCCCTTCTACCGAATCAGCTCCTACGAGCACCAGCTGCCCGACTGGGCGCCCGTCCCGCTCTACTTCGGCGTCACGCGGCCCGGGGCAATCGAGCTGGCCGGCGAGGTCGGCGACGGCGTTGTCTTCAACCTCATGCTCTCGCTCGACTGGCTGATTGGGCACGCCCTGCCCGCCCTCGACCGCGGGCTTGTGCTGGGCGGGCGAACGCGCGGCGATATCGACGTCGGTGCGCTCGCGATCGCAGCGGTCTCCGATGATCCCGACGAAGCCCGAGAGCTCGCGCGGCCGGGGATCGGCTTCTACTTCTCCGTCCCCTACCTTGCGCCGTTGCTCGATTTTCACGGCTTCGGCGAGGAGCTCGAGCGTGGCAGCGCGGCATGGGCAGCCAGGGATGAAGCGGGCATGACAGCCGCCGTGACCAACCGCATGGTTGACGCGCTGTCCTTGGCCGGAACGCCCGAGCAGATCGCCCATAAGCTTGAGCACTACGCAGAGCACATGGACTTCGTCGAGCTCATGCCGCCTCTCGGGCATCCCCGTGAGGTGACGATCGAGCAGACGCAACGGATCATTGCAACCCTTGCGGAGGTGAAGCACACGTGAAGTTCGGCATCGGAACAGGCCCACAGAACACGTCATGGCAGGCACTGCTGGAGGTGTGGAGGAAGGCGGACTCGCTCGGGTACGACTCGGCTTGGAACTTCGACCACCTGCTGCCTCTGAGCCCGAATCCCGAAGATCCAATCTACGAGGGCTGGACGATGCTCGCGGCGATGGCGAGCGAGACCTCGCGCGTGCAGATTGGCGTGATGGTCAGCTCGAACACGTTTCGCCACCCGGCGCTCGTCGCCAAGATGTGCGCCACCGTCGATGCCATCAGCGGTGGCCGACTGATCGTCGGGATGGGCGCGGGCTACTTCGAGCCCGAGCACGACGCATTCGGCATCCATCTCGGCAGCGTCCGCGAGCGCGCCGATCGTCTGGCCGAGTCGCTCCAGATCCTCAGGGGGCTCTGGACCGACAGGCGCTTCACCTTTGAGGGCTGCTACTACACGATCACCGACGCGCCCTGCGAGCCAAAGCCTGTGCAGTCACCGCACCCGCCGATCATGGTCGGCGGCAGCGGTGAGAAGCTGACGCTGCGCACGACCGCGCTCTACGCCGACCAGTGGAACATGCCACCCGGCGACACCGGGGTCTCGCCCGAGGAGTTCGCGGCAAAGTACGCCGTCCTCCGGCAGCGCTGCGAGGAGGTCGGGCGTGACCCGGCTGAGATCGAGACCAACCTCTCCCTCGTCGTTGTCGTCAATGACAACGCAGACACTGCGCTTGGACGCCGCCGACAGATCGCGGAGGCCTTCGGGCTGAGCGAGGAGAACGCCGCGAAGATGGTGCTTGCCGGCGATCCCAGCAGCATCGTCGAGCAGCTAGCAGCCTACGAGGCAGCCGGCGTCCAGCACTTCGGCGTGATCCTCATCGACGGCATCAACTACGACGACATCGAGCTGTTCGCGGGCGAGGTGATCCCCGCCTTCCGCTAGGACTCTGCGAGGGACATAGAAGCTAGAAGCGAAGCACCCGGCCACCCGTGGCACCAGCCACGCAAGTGCCGAGCACCGGGTCGGCGTAGCAGCCAGCGCGCAGCACCCGGCCACTACCGAGCACGATCTGGCCCTCGAGCACGTAGGCGCGGGCGGCGTCCGCGCAGATCGCGCTCGACGGGTCGGCGGCGCCAGGAGCAAGCTGGACGATCGCCGTGGTCGTTGAGCCATCCGCACCGAGCGCCACCCGCTGAATGCGGGCGCCCGGCCACTCGTCCAGCTCCTCGCCTGGCAGCTCGCGCGTGTCGAGCAGGCGAAGCGCGGGGCCATCGACCACAACGCCCGGCCGACCGCTGGGCGCCAGCTCGTCAACCTCGGCCGGCGCGGGCAAGACGATGCTCTCCTCACAGGCTCCCTCCTCGGTCAGGTAGGTACCGGTGCCGGTGCGCCACTCGAGAATCGTGAAGCCGATCTGCGAGGTGAAGCGCGGATCGAGCCCATGCACGGATCCTGGGCTGCGGTCCATGCAGTAGCCCTCCCGGAAGAGCACGGCAGCGCCTCGCTCAGCTTCGAGGCTCTCGAACTCGACCATCGGCAGCTCGCCGTGGAGCACGAGCCCGTGCTCGCGAACCGTCCGGTGGTAGTGGCGGTGGGGCTCAGCGCCCTCACCGATGCCCGGAGGCAGCCAGTTGAGGATCACCGACGGCCAACCCTCCGAGGCACGAGCGAGCACCTTCATCTTGCCGCCGGGGATGCCAGGGTTGTCCTCCCAGGGCAGCTCCCGCGTGTCGAGCAGGGTGTGCGGGCTCACGCGAGGAACTCTTCGACGCAGCCGGCTACTTTCTCGGTTGCCACGTTGAAGATCTCGAGCGCCAGGTGCGGAAGCTCGAGGAACTGGGCGTGCTCTGGCAGGTACTGCCGCCCGTTCTGCGTCTGCGGCCAGAGGTCATCGTGCGGCGCCAGCACGAGGAAGGGTTGCTCGACCCGCGCCAGGCGATCGGCGATCGGATAGTCGAAGACCGAGTGGTACGTCCACCAGAAGAAGGGCCAGGAATCCATGTGGTCGACCGCGCGGTCGTGCATGAGCTCGATCGTCCAGCCCGGCTGCTTCTGCTGATGTTCGCGCCACCACTCCCACACCCACGTCAGATGCGACCCGTCGGCCGCGGGCTCAGGAGGCTCGAAATAGTGGCCCTTGAACGCGGCGAGCTCCGCTTCTGTGAAAACGGGGATCGCGACGATGCCAACGCGGCGGATACGGTCAGCGTGCGCGGTCGCAAGCTCGACCGCCTCGGTCGAGCCGGTGTGGATGCCGACCACATCGAACTGCCGCACACCAATGGCATCGAACGCATCCAGGGTCGCGAGAGCGTACTCAGACAGTGGCATGCGCTCGGCCAGACGGTCGGAGTACCCAAAGCCCAGCCGGTCAGGAACCACGACCTGCCGACCGCGCGCGAGCAACGGGACGACCCGATCAAACATCCGTCCGGAGAGCGGCGACATATGCAGCAGCACAAGCGGGGGCGCGTCGTCCTGCTCGCCCGTCACCCGCACGTGCATGGCCCCGTGCCGAGTCTGGATGAGATGGCGGATAGTGTCGTCGTCTGTCACCGGGTGCCGTTCTGCGTTACGGTGGACCATTCTCACACGGCAGCCAGGAGGAAGGGATGCAAGACCCTCGCGAGGTACGAGCGGCAGTTGATGACCTGATCGACGCGATCCTCGCCAAGGACATCGAGCGCATTCAGAGCCGCTACCTGCAGGAAGACCGCCTCTTCATCTTCCTCGAAGGCTGGGAGGGCAAGATCGAGGGGTTTGAGAAGGAGACGAACGCCACCGCGTGGCGTGGCCTCCTCGACCAGGTGAGCTTCTCGACGATCGAGCTGACCGATGATGCCCGAGCCGGGCGCGACGGTGATCTGGGCTGGGTTGGCGGCACGACCCGGTCACGGTTCGTCCCCGCGGACGGGGAAGGGGAGATCGAGGTTGAGCAGCGGGCCACCTGGATCCTCGAGCGCGTGGACGGCCGGTGGGTAATCGTCTTCGAGCATGTCTCCTTCCCGAAGGACCGCCCGTACGGCACCGAGACGATCAGCAGCTGACCGGTCTGACCTCGACGCGCCGGAGACCCGTAGCACGGCTGCCCGAGCCGGATGGCCTCAGAGGCCGGGGCCTGGGAGATTGGAGCTGTTGAGGGCCATGCCGCGATGACACCGGCGGCGCGACCAACCAAGCCGAGTGGCCTCAGAGGTTGGGGCTGCTGAGGAGCCCGTGGGGAAGGCGCCGGGTGGTGGCGAGGGAGCCATCACCGGCGGCCGGCGTCAGCCTCGATGACCGCCGGCGTCCGCAGGGAACGGGCCGGCCCTCGCCGGGCGCAGGGGCAGCAACGCCCCGATGCCTCATTGGGCACAACGCCAGGCCTCGCCAGGCACTTCCCGCTGCGTCGGCGGCACAGCCCCGAGCAGGCTGAGCTACCGTCGCGGCCCTGGGGAGGTCCGGGAGGGAGGTTTCCCCTGAGCCTGCGGCACAGCCAGGCGGCGCGGCTGCGCGCAGAATCGGCGCAGTCTCGTGACGCTTTCGTGACAAACCAGTGCGCCTTTCTGGGCTACCCTCCCCCGGCTGGTGGGTGGGGGACAGGCTGCCTTACGTCGCAGCCGGTGCGGGCAACTCGTGCGCGGGGATCAGCTGCGGCGGCTGGGCCTGCCCGGCCACTGCAGCGACACCCAGAGACGTCACCAAGTGCCTGCTGGCTCGGCCCGCGGCCCACGACAACGGGCGGGAACCCGGTCGAGACCCACCCGTCTCTCCGGCTGGCTCGACCTCATGGCCCAGACCGCCCACATGGCCCCGCAACGGCCCGGCCACCAACCAAAGCCACGACAGCAGCCAGAACGAAGCCAGATGGAACAACCGCCCGGGCTCCCTCCTACCCCAGGTCGTCACCGCCCAGAAACCGCACGAGCAGCTCGCATTGCTGATCGGGATCGGGCGGGAGATCTCGCGCGACAGCATTCGGCGCAAGCCGGGCACCTGAGGCCGAGCACTCAGCGAGCATGTCATCGGATGTCGCCGCAATGAGCGTGCGCGACCGCAGGTGCGGGAGCCGCCCGGCGGCTCGATAGGCGAAGGCGGCATTGTAAGCCAGCGGGTAGGTATGCCCACTCTTCAGGAGCTCGACAACCCAGGTGTGGAGCGCCTTCGCCGGGATAGGCTCGACCCAGCGGATCCCTTCGCGAGTCTGGTAGTACCAGGGCCAGAACTCGGTTTGCGCGCGGAGGAACGCCCATGCCCAGGGGAGGTGCGCCCCGTCCCACCGGGGTTCGAGCGGCGGTGTGTAACACGCCAGGAGATCGTCGCGCTCAGCCTCGGAGAACATCGCGAGGCCATCGACGATGACGTTTCGCGCGCGGTCGGGCCCGAGTGCAACTGCCACCTCGATCGCGATCGACCCGCCGGTGTGCGAGCCGTAGAGATCGAGCTCTTCGAGGCCCAGCGCGTCGATCAGCTCCACGACGGAGGCGGCGTAGTCGGCGATCCCGGGGGTAATCCAAGGAGCCTCCGGATCGACCTGACTTCGCGGCAGCCGGGGCCCGGTGGGCTCCCAGCTGGTCGGGTGCTCCCAACCCGGCGGCTTGTCCGACTCGCCGTTGCCGAGCGTGTCGATCGCGAGCACCGGCCTGCTGCGCATCAGCTCGATGATGTGACGGTGCAGCATCCTTGCCGAGCCCGGCGATGCATGGAAGACGACCAGAGGCCGCTCGTCCTCGCCGGGGCGTCCACGCACATGGAGCTGACCCACTGAAGTCTTCACGTACGTCCGCGTCATGCGGTCGGGGATCGCGCTCCAGGAAGGCGGCTCAGGAACGGATGCCTCACTGAGATGCCGCGCTGCGAAGCCGGCGATCCAGCTGCACAGCTCGTCCCGCCCACCTGCGAGGCGCGCGGTCTCCACGCACTCGGGAAGCCTGGGCAGCCGCTCGAGCCAAGCGGCCTGTGGGTCGTTCTCGCATGCGATCACCGCGACGGGAGTCTCGAGACTTGCGAGCGCGGCCTGTGACGAGTAGCGGAACGTGGCCGCGTACGCGGCACGGTAGCCCTCGCCGGCCCGCAGCAGGTCCATGGCGGCCTGATGGAGACAGGCGGCGCTGGGCATAGGCGCGTCGACCCGGGCCGCGGGCCGCTGATCGAACCACGGGAAGTAGAGATGCTCGGCGCGGACGCGCTCCCAGAGCGCCGTGAGGTGACCTCCGTCGGGCTGGGGTCGGTAGGCCGGCAGGTTCTGGAGCAAGGACGCGCTCTCGTAACTCGTCAGGATGGGGAGCGCATCGAGCACGGCAGCCTCGACGAGGTCGGGGCGCGAGCTCGCGAGCTCAAGCGCGATCGAGGCGCCCGTGTGGGTTCCGTACAGGGCGCATCGCTCGATACCGAGCGCACCAAGCACCTCGGCGGTTGCAGCGGCGTGGTCGAGAATCTCGGGCTGCTCGATCCCAGGAAGCGGGTCGGAGCTTCCGTATCCCGGCGTATCAAGAGCAACCACGCTGAACCGCGTTGCAAGCGCCTCTGCCAGTGGGACGAGAGCCGCCGACGAGCGCGGCGACGCGTGTAGGAGGACAAGAGGAGGACCGGCGCCACCACGCCGGTAATGAACCTGTCGGCACCCACCAACCGTGACGAAGTACCTGTCCAGGCTAGACGTGGCCAAACTCGTCACCCCCTGGGGCACCCCTTTCCCCACCACCCGGCTTCCAGCCTACCGAGCAAGGACGTGCGTGTCTGTGTCGAGAGCGTCACAAGCTGTGCCCGAAGTGTGCCAATTCTGCGCAGCCTCACGCGGCGAAGCACTCCGAAGCGATGGGCGCGAACATCCCGCCCGCAGGGAGATCAAGAAGGCGCATGTATACGGGCTGCACACGGGTGCGGCGGTCTCGGCCGAGGCAGCGGCAGGTTGGCCCGATCGGATCGCAACGCTTACGCTTTTCTGCTTCCCGATCCTGGACCCGGAAGCGCGCGACGTCATGAACGAGATGCACCGCTCCTACGGTGGCTACAAGACGTGGGGAACCGAGGCAGATGGGACGCACCTGATGCGCATGTGGACCCGGGCGATGGACGACCCGATCCGTTGGCTCCTGCACTCCCAGCATCCGCCACCCGAGGGCTGGAAGTACGACGTGCGGAACGTGATGAGCCCCATCTACCTGCCGTCCCCGGCGAAGGCGAGCCACATCTGGATCCAGGAGATGGGGCTCGACTACCTCGACGGGATGATGATCGATTTCCTGCTCGCCGCCGACGCGCAGGGCCGCGGCAAGAGTGTGTACGACTCGCTCTACAACCGCGACCCGCTCGACGCGCTGCCCAAGATCCAGGCTCCAACGCTCTTGATCGAGCCCGACTCGCCCTACGAGGCCTTCTTCACACAGACGGCCGCGCGTGCGGCGAAGCTCATCCCGAACGCCGAGATCCACAACCTCGCCAAGGCGGATGACAACATCAGCTGGTGGAATCCGTCGGTGCTGACGGACGCGATCCACGGCCACCTCCAGAAGCACCCGATCTCGAAGCATCCGATCTCCTAACTGACGCATCCCACCGTGTCTTCGGTCTGGGCGCCTCAGCCTGGACGCCACACGCCGCTGCCGCAGCGGCGGCCGGCGAGCTACGAAGCCGCGTCTTTCGGGCGGAAAGTACTGGACAAGCGGCGGCCTGTCGCGGCGCCAGCCGGTGAGCTACGGGACCGCGTCTTTCTCTCTGGGTTTGGATGCGTGTTCGTAGCCGGTAGACAGGCGCTTGACGACGCTCCTGGGGCGCTGCGGGTAGCTGGGTAGACCCAGCCGCTGAGCCGGGCGAAGCCGCTGAGTCGGGCCGCCCAGCTGCTCCAAGTCTGGTCGCCCAGAGCTGCCACAGGAGACAACCCGCCCCCCACCAACCACCCGGGGAAGGGTAGCCCAGAAAGGGCCACGAGTTTGTCGCAAGAGCGTCACGAAACTGCACCAAACTCTGCGCGCTCGCCCCAGCCCTGCGCGGCACACCTCTGCACGGCTGCCGCAACTCTGGATTGCTGAACGAGCCTTACCCGGCACCAACTCCGCGCGGCACGTTAACTCGTACAGCTACGTCAACTCCGCACGGCTGCATCAACTCGTACGGCCGCCCCCACCTCCGCACGGCTGCGCCAACCAACCAGAACCGCTACTGGAGCAACCGCCGTGGCGATGCCCCTGCAGCCGAAGCCCCACGCGCTCAGCGGATGTGCTAACAGCCGCCGCGCTGCCATCCTGCGCACGAGAGGCGCGTCGAGCGCTCGCCCACCTCACTGCACACCCAGCCAGCAAACCTCGCAGCGCCGACGACTAGCAGACCGCCCCAGCGCACCGGCCAGCTCCAGTAGGCGCAGAGCGCGCCCCGCGCGCCGCCGCCGCACAGGTCGCGGCCACACCCGGCACACCTCAACGCACACCCGGCATGCACACGCCGGCGCCTTTCAGCACGCGCCATACGACCAGCAGCCTCGCAGCCAGCGCCGCCCGGCTAGGCGAGCAGGCACCAGGTCAGAAGTCCGCCGGCGAGGTGGGTGAGGGGAACGTCGGAGGGGCGGCCTCAAGGGCGAGGTCGAGTCGCCGCAGGTACTCCTCGCGGCTGATCTCGACGGCGCCGAGCGACCGGAGGTGATCGGTGCACCACTGGACGTCCAACAGGGCCCCGTCGGTACCCGCTAGCACCTCGACGAGCGCGACGAGGGCAACCTTCGACGCGTCGGTCTTCCGATAGAACTTCGACTCAGCGGCAAACAGGCCGCCGACCGAGACCCCGTAGAGGCCGCCCGCGAGCTCGCCCTCAGCGTCACGAGCCTCGACGCTGCGGGCCCACCCGAGCCGGTGCAGGCGTCCATAGGCGTGCCGCATCTCGTCGCTGAGCCAGCCCATGGGCCGCGCCGGGTCAGCGCACCGCTCGACGACCGTGTCGAACGAGCTGTCCCAGGTAACTGTGAACTGCCGTGCGGAACGCCGTAGCGATCGGCTGACCCGCACCGCATCGAGCGGGATGACCCCTCGCGGATCCGGCGACCACCACACCATGGGCCCACGATCGCCAACCGGCATCGGGAACACGCCGGCTCGGTACGCCGCAAGCAGCGTCCCGGGCTCGAGGTCGGCCCCCACCGCGACGATGCCGTCGCCGTCGGCCTGGCCAGCCGAGGGAAACCGCCAGCGGCTCGGAGGAGGCTCCACCGACGGCCGATGCACCGCGGGCAGGTCAGCCGATGCGAGCGATCCCCAGGATCGCCATGACGATGACGGCCCCGTAGATCGCAAGCACGGGCGGATACGCCGCAGTCGTCGCGGAGTTGAGCCGCGCGAGACGCGCGGGAGTCTCGCCCCTCTCGACGATGTCACGAGGCGCAGGCGCGAAATCGCGGAACGAGTAGTCGATCCACTGGCCGATTGCGATGATGATCACGAAAACGACCGCCTTCCAGGCCACGTGGTTTGCCTCCCAGATGCCGTCCCCGACAAGCGACATAACACCAGTGACCAGGAAAAACAGCAGCACGGCGAGCCGCAGTGTCCAGTCGACGCGCTTGTAGTTCACCTGGAAGCGGGTGCCCTGCCGGCCCGAGCCCATCAGGCGGTAATCCCGCAGGAGCGCCCAGATCCAGACCGCAGCGACGAGAAGCACTCCCCAGAAGAGTGCGTTGATCGCCCCCGTGGACAGCTCGTCGAGACCGAGGCCGGACGCCCACGCCAGCCCGATGCCAACCGGGATCATGAGAATCAGCGACACGCGCGGTCCAAGATCGAGCGCAAGCACCATCTTCGCCAGCGTCATCCGCGTCTCGGCCAAGACACCGGCCCGCTTGATAATCGTGCTCCCGTAGAAGACGCCGACATCGACGCCCAGCCAGGCGACCAGCAGCAGCACGTGGACGATTCGGATCGGTGCGTCAGCCAGGATGCTTGCCAGCAACATCGTGTGCTCTCGGAGCGTCGGGGCGCCTAGTATTCTCGGCCGCGCCCGGACTGTCAACAGCGGAGGCCGGCACTGAGCACGGCGAGCACGAGCGACTCCGAGCAGATCGAGGCGTGCTTCGAGCGCGGCTGGACGGACGGCCTCCCGGTCGTCCCGCCGACGCCCGAGCGCGTGGAGCGGATGCTCGGCCGCTGGAGCGCCCACCGTCACGAGCCGATCGTGGCGATGCCCCCAGCCGACGGCATCGCGACGTACGAGAAGATCGCGGCCAACGCCGTCATGGCGGGCTGCCTGCCCAGCTACTTCCCGATTGTCCTAACTGCTGTGGAGGCCCTGGCACAGCCAGACTTCCGCGCCTACGACCTGCTGACGACCGTCCACTCCATGGGCCCGCTGATGGTCGTCTCGGGACCGATCGCCGACCGCGTCGGCATGAATGGCGGCGCCAACGCGCTTGGTCAAGGCAACCGAGCAAACGCAACGATCGGTCGCGCGCTCGCCCTGTGCGCGTCGAACATCGGCGGGGCGCGGCCCGGCGGCCTCGACCCGGGAACGATCGGGCACCCCGGCAAGTACACGTACTGCTACACCGAGAACACCGAGCTCTCGCCATGGCCTGCGCTCTCGGTGGAGCGTGGGTACTCGGAGAACGACTCGACGGTCACGCTCTACGCTGCTGACGCTCCGCTCTGCGTCGCGGAGATGGGGACCCCCTCACCCGAGCATGTCCTACGCACGATCGCCGAGTGCGCGCGCATTCCTGGCACGTACAACACGTTCACTCGCGGCGAGCTCTGGCTCGTCATGTCGCCCGAGCATGCTCGAATCGTCGACAGCGGCGGCTGGGGCCGCAGGGAGATTGGCGAGTACCTCTACGAGCACGTCCGCATCCGGGCCGGCGACCTGCGAGACCGCGGTCTCTATGGCTTTGCTGACTCGCTCACGCGCCCAGAGTGGCTGGACGACACCAAGCCGGACGAGCTCGTGCCGATCATCCGCGGCCCCGAGGAGGTGGTCGTGACCGTCGCCGGCGGCGGCTATGGCGGCTACACGGCGATCGTCTTCGGCGACATCGGAGGAAGTATCACTCGTCGTGTCGAGGCGGCATGATGTCGGGATGCCGCTCATCGATCCGACCGCCGACAGCTTCAGCGCGCAGCGCGTAGCGCCGCGGCCGGCCGATCTCGATGAGGCCCTCGTCGGCCTCGTCGACGGCATGCTCAATCCCGTCGCCGACTGGGGCCAAGGTCTGCTCGACGCGGCACAGGAGCACCTGGTCGGCCAGTTCCCCCGCATCAGGTTCGAGCGTGTGTCGCGCCCGCAGGTGGCGGCAAGCTCTCCCGAGGTCTGGGCCGAGACGATGGCAGAGCGATACGCTGCGCTCGTCGTCGCGGCCGGTGACTGAGCGTCGTGCTCGTCACGCAGTGTGCGTGACGCGATCGTCGTCGAGAACCGAGGCGTCCCAACAGTGCTTCTGCTCACCGGCGGCCTGATGGGAATCGCGAGCGAGACAGCCCGGGTGGCCTGTATGCCCGATCTGCCGATCGTTCCGGTCGAGCGGCCGCTGCACGGTCTGGAGCGGGAGGAGATCGCGGCGGCAGCCCGTCCGCTCGGTCGCGCGGTACTGGACGCCCTCATGTGCGGGTGACCCATTCAGGGGCGGGGGCGCAGCGCCTCGCCCAAGCCGCGCGGTCACCGACAACGACCTTCTACCTGCTGGTCTTCTCGAACTCGGCGGCCCTGACTGCGCTGTTCCCGCTGCTCCCCGCGTTCGAGGAGCAGTTCTCGCTCTCGAAGCTCCAGATCGGCGGGCTCTTTGCGGGCGGTGGTCTCTCATTCCTGCTCGCGGCAATGCCAGTAGGGGTTCTCGGTGACCGCCTAGGCGCGCGCCCTGTCACGATCGCGGGCGCTGCGGTGCTCGTTCTCGCAACGCTGGGCCACGCGGTCGCCGTCGACTTCTGGACCCTGGCTGCCGCTCGGGTGATCCTTGCGATCGGATCGGCCGGCGTTCTCACCGCTGGGGTCTCATGGCTCTCAGACTCGACCTTGGCCGCTTGGCGGCCGACACTCATCGGCGGTGTCATACCGGTCGCTGCCGCGGGCGCGCTGGCAGGGCCAGCCGTGGCTGGGCAGCTGGAGGATCTCTACGGGACAACCGTGCCGTTCCTCGTCTGGATGGGGGTTGCGATTGCCTCGCTCGCCATGCTGACCGTGAGCCAGCCGGGCGGCCGCGCCCGGCACGGCCACACCCCGATCCTGACGATGCTGCAGGTAGCACGCGCCGCCCCAGTCGTCCTCGCGGCGTGCTTGCTCTTCCTCATCGGCGGGCTTGCTGAGATTGTGGTATCCACGCTCACACCGTTGCAGCTCGACGAGAACGGCCTCTCAAGCCGCGATATCGGCCTGGTCTTCTCAGCAGGAGCCACCGCGTTCCTAGCAGCGAGCTTGACAACGAGCACCGCCATCGCGCGCCTCGGCTCCCACCTCGTGACGCTGCCGGCCGCCGGAGGGGCCGTGGCGCTGCTCGCGGCATCACTCACCCCGCTCGTGATCAGCACGTCCAGTCCCGCCGTGATCGCGGCGATCGTTGTCCGCATGGCTGCTATCGGCGTCGTCTACACGATCGCGTTTCCGCTCGGTGCAACCGGAGCGGCCTCGGCCGCGGTGGGCGTTGGCGCCGTCAGCGGGCTGCTCATGCTCTCCTCCGGAACGGCGAACGTCATCGGTCCGCTCGGCGGTGCAGCGATCGCGAGCGCAGTCGCTGATCGCTGGGTCTACCTCGTCATTCTGGGCCTGTGTGTCGTGACCGTCGTCTGGACAACAGCGTTGGTGCGCAAGCAGCGTACGACAGCGCAGCGGCACGTCGAGACCGGCGGCTAGCACCACTGCGACGAGCGCGGGACGAGGTGCAGAGACCAGCCGGGATGGTCGTTCGGTCTGGGTGCTGACGGCCGCCGCCGCACTGCCTGGCAGCGAGGGAGCGGCTCGGTGGCAAAGAGCGGCGGTCCGTGTGAGGAGCCGTGCGATTCGTCGTGGGTCATCAAGGTTGACCCGGCCGGCAGCCCACGCCACGATGTACGCCCGAGCGCCGCACGAGGAGAATCCGATGCTGAGCCACGGCGGCCGGGTGCCGTGATCAGCGGCCACAACAGACAACCCGCCCCTCACCCACCACCCGGGGGAGGGTAGCCGAGCAGTCGTCACGGCTCTCGCACGACCTGTCACAAGAGCGTCACGAAACTGCACCAACTCTGCGCAGCCGCACCATCTGGTCGGGACGCAGGCGTTGGCAACCTGCTCCGCCACGTGGTCGGCAGGGTGGTACCCCCAGCCGCCCCATCCGGCCGGGACAAGGGCCTTAGAACCTACACGGCCACGTGGCCGGCGGGCTGGTACCACCACCGCACCAACCGGCTAGGGCGCCGCCGCGGCTCGCGGCCGGCGGGCTGGTACTCGAGGTCGCCCCATCCGGCCGGGATGCAGGGGTTAGGAACCTGCCCCGCCACGTGGCCGGCAGGGTGGTACCCCCAGCCGCCCCATCCGGCCAGGGTGCGGCCGTTCGCAGCAGCTCGCGGCCAGCACAGACCGGCCGGCAGCTCGTAGCGCCCCGCACGACCGCACAGGTTTGCCCCACCGCGCAGCATCACGCAGATCTCTCTTCGAGATCGGGGTGCTCCGGCACCCTCGGCTGCTCGGCACCGTCGGGCTCAATCGAGACCGGTTGGAACAACCCGCGCAGGCCGACGGCAACCGGACGGAACCGAACTGCAGCTCCGAAACCCGAGTCAGACGGTGTTGCCGGCGTAGAAGTCGCCGGAGGCAACGTAGTCGTCCACGATCTTCTGCCAACCCGGCACGTCCTCGTACTCGAGGGTCAGGCCGCCGCCCTTCGAGCGGAAGAAGAAGTAGCCCCCGGAATGCGTGAACATCGGCCCGTGGCGCACCATCGGCGGCCGCCAGAAGTAGGAGCCCGGCTTCATGGCACCGCGCTCGCCGAGCAGCGTGTCGCCTCTGATCAGGAGGCACTCCTCGATCGTGTCGTGAATCTCAGCGCGGTTCTCCTGCCAGCCCGGGACCGTCGCTGCCACCCACGTCCAGTCCCCGGTCTCGGCATCCTCATGGAGCAGCTTGATGCAGATGCCCGGCGGAATGTCGGCCTCACCCAGCGCGGCCGGCACCCAACGCTGCGTGGAGGGATCGACGATCTGCGCAGGCCCGCCGGAGGCATCCGGGCGCTCGGGATCGAGCATCACGAGCGCGTGCCCGCCCGACCGTGAGACGACCGGACGCGACGAGCCACCTGCGGGCAGGAACGCATAGCATCCCGTGCCGACCGGCTGGCCCTCGACCTCGAGCACGCCTTCGAGCACGAAGATCTCGATCGGCCGCTGGCTGAGCCCGAGGTCACCCTCCCAGCCGCTCGGCATCGTGTGCAGTGCTGTCCAAGCGCCGTTCTCGTCGTCCTCGGAGAGGAGACGCTGCTCGGTGCCGGCCAGCAGCCCCTCGCCGACCAGACGCTTGGGTACGTCGCCCGATTCGATGAACTCGATGTGCGGCCTGGCCATCAGGCGCCTTCTGCCGAGTCCCGCTCAGCCTGCGCGCGACGGCGATTCTCCTCGCGCGAGGACCTCGGGTCATCGACGAAGTGGTTCACGAGGGTCTCGTCGACCCAGAGGAAGAGCACGCTCCCATGCTCTGAGTAGAACGGCCCATGCGTGATGTATGGCGGCCGCCACAGGTACGAGCCGGGCCGCATCGCCCCGGCGTTGCCGAGCCAGATGTCGCCTGAGACGCAGAAGATCTCCTCGATGCAGTCATGGAACTCCAGCTTGGGGTAGTCGAACTGCGGCACGTTCGCAATGAGCGCCGCCAGCTCGCCTGTCTCCTCGACATGCCGAAGCAGCTTCACGCAGATGCCTGGGGGCGGCCCCTCAACTGGGGTGATCATCCACGGAATACGCGCGGTGTCCAGCTGAATCTGGCCAGCATCCTCGCGGACGATGCCTGGCTTGGGCACGAAGTCAGGAGTCGAGTCACGAGCCATAAACAAGAGCTCGGCGCCCTCGTCGCTGACCCACGGCTCCTGGTTGGTGCCGGATGGTGAGTACCCGTAGTAGCCCCTCCCACGCAGCGCCCTGCCCACGCGGAGCCCACCTGAGAGTACGAGGTACTCGGTCGCGCCCTCATGGTGTCCGGCCCCGCGGCGGTAGCCCTCGGGCAGGCGGACAATGCCGGTGAGCGCCCCGCTGCTCTCGTCGCGGGAGAGCACCTTGACCTCGGCGCCGACAGGCCAGTTCTCGCCGTGCGCGGGCTCCCACGGCAGCTCGGGTGCGTGCACGAGCTCGACCCATCCACGTTCGTACCCCCGTTGCATGTCGTTGCCTTCCTCTGTCATCGCTGGCTCGACGCCCCTTTCGCCTCGGGCACCCATAACCGCACTCCCGGAACGCGAGTATGGGTGCCTCGACGCTGCCAGTCAAGCTCGCAAACGCTTGGGCAGCAGGTCACCGCAAGAGGCCCGATAACGATCCGGAGGACTACACACGTAGACGCTCGGGCAGCGGGCCGACGAGTTCCTCATCGATCACGACGATCGTTCTCGCACCGTCCGAGTGACGCATCCGCTCCAGGGCTGCCCCAACGCCGAGCAGGTTGGTGGCATGGGAGATTGTGCTCTCGACGTCGAAGCCTCCACGGTCGATGAGGTCGGCCAGGTCGGCAATCTCGCGCGCGGGATGGCCTGACCCGTAGAACAACCCGCGCAGGCTCTGCTCGGCAAGCAGGCCGCGTGCGTCGATCGCGACGTCGACCCCATCCGGCACGACGCCGACGACCGTCGCCGTGCCGCCGGGCTTCACCGTGTTCCAGGCGAGGCTGACGGTCTCAGGGCGACCCACGACCTCGAAGGCGTGGTCCACGCCGCTCGAGATCCCTCGTACAGCGCGCGCGACGTCGCCTTCGGCACCATCGACGAACTGGGTCGCGCCGCGCGCCTCGGCCAGCTCGAGTTTCCCGGGCGCGAGGTCGATAGCGATGATCGGATCGGCACCGGCTAGACGCGCGCCGGCGATCACCTGAAGACCGACACCTCCGCATCCCACGACGCAGACCGCCTGACAGGCCTCGACACGCGCCGCATTCCGGACAGCTCCAACTCCGGTGACGACAGCGCCGCCGACGAGAGCCGCCTGCCAGAAGGGCAGCGAAGTCGGGATCGGCACGGCCGCCGCGGCTGGCATGACCGATCGCTCGGCAAAGCAGGCGACCGACAGGAACTGCCCGAGGGGTGTTCCGTCGGCTGACCGCAAGCGGGAGGACCCATCGGTCATGACGCCCCGGAACGCATTGAGGGCGCCTGGGATGCACCGGTTCGGGTGGCCGTCTTGGCATGCGGCGCACTCGCCACACGCTGGAACGAAGCAGAACGCGACGGAGTCGCCGACGCGAAGGTGGCCGATGCCCTCACCAAGCTCCTCGATGACTCCGGCGCCCTCGTGGCCCGGCACAGTCGGCAGGTGGTGGTGCCCAAGATGACCGTCGATGAGGTGGACGTCTGAGTGGCAGACGCCAGCGGCAGCGACCCGCACCTGCACCTCGCCAGGGCCGGGCGGATCGAGCAGGACCTCCTCAACCTCCAGCCGGCCGAGACTTCGCAGAACACACGCCTGTACGCGACGCGGCTCACCCATGGTTTGGGCAGGCGTACTGCGAGCCGCCCACGCGCGGATCTTTCCGCGTCCACTCCACGCACGACGCAAGGACGAGCAGGAGGGCGGACGGTCGGCGGTGATCACAGCCCTGCCGCGCCCGTCTCGGTCGCGCACTGCAGGAGCCGCCGGGGTCGGTGCCGTGGAGTGCTCCGGTCGTGGATTGCGGGTCAACCCCGCCGGCGGGCGCTCTGCGGTCAGCCCGACGCCGTGGCGATCCCTGCCGGCGGGCGTGCAGGATGGAGCTGCCGGGACGCCCGTCCGGCCGCCGAGGCTTCAGGGCCGCCGAGGCGTCGCACCGCCCAACCGCTGCACGGACCGCCCGCTCCCCATCCACCACCCGGGGGAGGGTAGCCCAGAAGCGCGCACGGCTTGCGCACGATCTGTCGCAACACTGTCACGAAACTGCGCCAACTCTGTGCCTGTGCGGTCGCACTTCGTGACTGCCGCCATCCCGATCGCTTCCTAACGGGTCACAACAGCGTCACGAAGCTGTGCCAACCCTGTGCAGCCGCACGAGCCCGGCCGGGACGTAGCCCGGCGAGGACGTGGATGTGGACCAGCGAGTCGCTTGGCCACGGGCGCGCTGCGCTCAGCGAGTCACGCCAACCGGCTGGAACACGGAAGCGGACAGCTGCTCCCAGACGCTCGCGGGGCATCTCGGTCCAGCAGGCGCCTCGCCCTCGGCGGCTTTGCTGCTCCCAGACGTTCGCGGGACATCCGGCTGAGGCGGTGACCAGCTGGACAGTAGGAGCGGACAGCCGCTTCCGGCTCGCCGCTGGTAGCCGACGGCAAGGGCCGGGGACGTACGACCGTCCCGCCTCACCCAGGCTCACTTCTGCACCAGGCCACTTCGAGACCCAGCCCCCAAGGCGACAAGGAGACCCGGAGGAACAAGGCGATGCGAGGACTAGACCAGCTGGATTCTCAGCTCAAACCCGGCCCGCTCCGTGATGTTGCGCTTGTCGACATCGAGCTGGGCGATTTCCTGGGTTGCATTGACCTTCGACTGGAGCCCCTTCGTCAGCGACTGATGGCTCGTGACCACCATGAGCTGCTCGTCCTGGAGTGGGAAGGGCGGCTCGTGCCACACGTTCCGGCCTATCTGCACGCCTCTGTCGCCCGGCACGATGAAGGCGTGCACCTCGTCGACGGCGGGAACGTCGCCCTCGAGCCTCGCGTCAGCAGCCGCGACGACCTGGATGAACGGCTTGCCGTCAAGCGGCATGAAAGCCTGGGTCATCCCCGCATGTGTCTCGAGGTTGATAACCCGCAGCTCGCGGTAGCGAAGCCTGTTTACGAGAAAATCGATGGGCTCGTCAGCCTCCACCGGGATGCTGTACACGTCGATCGTGCGGCCGTAGAGGTTAATGGGAAGACGGTCGTGGCCCTCAGGGCCGATGACATCGCCGAAGGGTGCGAACGCCTCCACGGTCAGGTGCTCCGCTGTCACCGTCCGGACCTCGACTCCCCCCTCGATCGTTGTCATGTCGCCTCCTTCTCGCCGCCGGCTCGGAGCCGGCCACGCTGTGTCCGTCGTACGGCTGTCTCAATCCCCGTCTGAGCTGCTCGACTTCGTCGCCCTCGACCGCAAGACTCCGCGTCACAACGCAGCCGCCCGCCTAGAGAACCTCGCTCGGCCCATTGTTGCCGATCGTCCATCGGCGTGCAGCAGGAGAGCGCGGTGAGACTAGCCCGGCTCCGCCGTACGCCAGGCGAGGCCCTCGACCGCAATCGGAATCGTGAAAGTCGGTGCGGCCGTGCGCTCCAGCCCGTAGATCTGAATCGCCGTCCCCGTCGAGACCGCGAGCCAGGCGCCGTCCGGCGACCAGTCCCAGCCCCGCTGCCTGATCGGCCCCAGAACCAGACGCCCCGTCGCGATTTCGAGGAGCGCGAGGGCACCCTCCCCCCGCGAGAGGACGATGGCGAGCTCCTGTCCATCTGGGCTGAGGACAAGCTCGTCTGTCAGACGCCTGGCTGCCGGAAGCGCTCGACGCTCGGTGACGAAGAACGACAGCTCGACGCCCTTATTGATCGAGCCATCCTGGCAGTGTTGCAAGACCACGCGGACCCGTTCACCCAGCGCGTGGGCAATCACGACCACGAGCGTGCCGTCGTATGCCCGAGCACGACCGCCGGTGGACGGGAGCCGAGGGGTAGGCTCCGCAGAAGCTCATCGCCCTCGAGCACGGCCTTGCCGTCGCGAAGCACCACATGCTCGCTCGCTTCTGGATCGATCAGCTTGCGGGTGATGACGGCTCCAGCGGCATCGAACGCAGGCCAGCAGCCATCGACGACCTCCTCGATGCCGCCGTCAAGCGTGACGAGGCTCGTTCGCTCGTCTGCACCGCACACCGCGACCCGATCGCCAGCGGCCGACCACTCTGGCGGAGCCACAACCGTCCCGACCTGAGCGATTTGCCTCGGCCGGTCGGCGAGCTCGAAGAGCACAGCGGCCGGCGCGTCACGAGTCGGCACGTCAAGATGGGTGTCTCCTGGCGTGGGGCCAGAGCGAGCCGCCCGTCCGGCGGCACCCAGACATCACAGCTCGTCCGTGGCCTCGGCCGCCCAAACCGAAGTCGGTCGAGGTCGATCTGCTGGAGCGTGTACTTCTCTCCGCGCGTGACAACAAGGGTGCCCGAGAGGGCTCCCGGCTCGGGCGAGAACGGTCCCCTGAGATCATCGCTGCGCGCCTCGTCTGCCGAACCGGGCTGACCGGACGTGACAGCGTCCGAGCCGAAGAAGTCTAGCGCCGCGACAACGACGACCACGACTGCGGTCAGAAGGTGCCTCACTGCACCGTAGTGTGGCGCCCGGCTGAGCTGACAGCCAAGTAAACCGGCCCGTGCTCAGAGGTCAGGACTGCTCCCAGAGGAAGCTCGCGCTCAGCGCCGACACTCCGCGCACGGTGTAAGGCCAGCAGGTGCTTCAGGTTGGCTCGGCCGGCGGCTGGCGGTCGGGGATCGACGAGGCAACCAGCGCGCCGATGAGCATGATGCCCGAGCAGACGAGCCAGAACGACATCCAGCCGATCGTCTCAGCGAGAGCGCCCATGGCCGGCGAGGAGATCGCCGCAATCGCGAACACCACGGTGGCAGCAACTGCAACCGACTGCGCGGGCGCATCCCCCGGACCGCGCTCTGCGGCGCTCACGTAGATGAGCGCGTTCCAGCCCATCGCGCCGAGCGCGAACACGACCGCGCCGATCAGGATGCCCATCGCTCCAGTGCCAAGCAGCCCGGCAAAGATGGACGCTCCGACCGCCGATGCCCACCCGACCTCGACGAGCGCACGGATACGACGAGTGCCCTGGCCGCGATCGGCAATCCTTCCCCACACGATCCTTGAACCGCCTGCCGTTGCCTGCATTGCGAAGAACACCGCGCTGGCCCAGACCGTCGAGAGACCCTGATCGCGCACCGACGGCACGAGGTACGTCAGCGCGGCCTGGAGAACGATGATGTAGATGAACGCAACCAGCAGGAGCCGCAGCATGCTCGGTGCTCGCAGGATGCGCCTCAGCGCACCAGAGCGGAACCCTCCGGCCACCCCGCCCGGTGACCACGAGGCGCCGGTCAGCCCGAACGTCGTCCCGAGCAGCGCGACAACGCCTCCCGAGAACAAGAGCGCGGCACGAACGCCGCCGGTGGACTCGAGCGCGGGCATGAGGAACGCCCCGACCATTCCCGCGAGCGGCACCCCGAGCTGACGGACACCGAGCGCCTGCGCGCGCCCGCCCCTCGCGAACACCCGGAGCACCGAGCCCATCCCCGCGATCGGGACGGTGGCCGAGCCAAGACCCGACACGAACAGGAGCGCGACCAGCACGCCGAGTGAGGGGGCGAACGCCGCACTGAGGATGCCCACAGTGGCGACCGCCGTGCCGAGCAGCGTCGTGGATCTGCCGCCGTAGCGTTCGACAGCGCGGCCTGCCGCAATGAGCATGACACCCTGACCGAGGACGTTCGCCGAGAGGACAAGGCCGAGGGCAGGGAGAGAGAGGCCAAACTCGGCTGCCAGCTCCGGCCCGATCACAGGCAGCCCGAACGTGACCAGCGACACGGCCACCTGCGCCGCGGTCGCGGTCGCGAGCACCCACCGCGGCGACATCACGCTAGCCGGGATCCGACCGAGGTACGGCCAACGCGACCGCCGAGTAGTCGAGCGCGCCGAGGCCCTCCTCAACCGTGGCTCGGTACAGCGCCGCAGCAGCCGCGCCGGTCGAGCACTCGACCCCTTGCTCGCGGGCGAGATCGAGCGCGAGCTCGATGTCCTTCACCAGCAGGTCGACGCGAAACATCGGCTCGTACTCCTGGGAGGCGGGATGTTCCGGCCGCACCCCGGGAAGTGGGAACCGGCGCCGCATGACACTGGAGTCGCTCGTCGAGCGCGTGAAGACCTCGTAGGCGATGGCCGGGTCGACGCCCTCGCCCTCCAGCACGGCACAGGCCTCAGCCATTGCAGCCATCGTGCAGGCGACCATGAGGTTGTTGCAGAGCTTCACGGTCTGGCCCGCGCCGTGGCGGCCGACATACTCAACCTTGGTCCCCAGGGCGCCCAGGAGCTCGCGCCACCGCGCGAACACCGGCTCCTCCCCGCCGACCATGATCGCGAGCGTGCCGGCCTGCGCACCCGTGGGGCCCCCGCTCACCGGTGCATCGAGAAACTCGATGCCTCGCGTGGCGAGCTCGCCCGCAAGCCTGCGCGCAAGCGCGGGTGGGCTCGTCGACATGTCGATCACCGTCGTCCCTGGCGCCATGGTGGCCTCCAGACCGTCAGCGCCCAGGACCACCTCCTCGACGGCCCCCACGGAGGGTAGGGAAGTAAGCGCCACTTCGGCATCCCG
The DNA here is from genome assembly GCA_026708265.1 of Acidobacteriota bacterium. GTDB lineage: Bacteria > Acidobacteriota > Vicinamibacteria > Vicinamibacterales > UBA8438 > JAGWAJ01. The sequence goes on along the minus strand of JAPOVI010000070.1, from coordinate 5,336 downwards.
GCCGGCTTCAGCGGGCATCGCGGCCGTGGCGGTACCGAGCCTGGCAGCCTGCGCCGGGTCGAGATCGCACGCCACGACCTCATGGCCTGCCGCAACGAGCTGGCGTCCCATCGGGAGCCCCATCGTCCCCGTCCCGATCAGCGCGACTCTCGCCACCTCACAAGGCTACTGGCCGCAGCTTCGCCTAGCATGCGTGCCATGGGTCGTGTCATCTACACCTCGAACGTTCGGATCGAGCGAGTTCGCGGGCCGCTGCGGCGCGCAATCATTCCCGTCGAGGCAGAGCCGGTCATGTTCGGCGTCCACTCGGGCATCGCTGAGCACTACGGCGTCCCAGCGGGCACGGAGTCCGAGCGGGCCGCGACGCTCGACTACATCATTGCCGCGGCGGGCGGCTGACTCACCGGAACGTTCGGAGGCGCGCTGGAGGCGCGTCAGATCCCAGCAGGCGAGGGTCGCCTCGTCGGTGAGACGACGGGCGAGGTCGAGGCCGAGGACGATGGCGTCATCGTGATCAAGCGCGTGCACGTCGTGTACCACCTCAAGGTCGATGCAGACACCGACCGCGCCAAGATCCAGCGCGCGTTCGACAGCCACATGCCGAAGTGCCCGGTCTACCGATCGATCTCGGGATCGATCGAGTGCACGACCGAGCTCGTTCTCGAGGACGCCTAGATCAACCAGCTCGTCGCCGGCGAGCCTAACCTGCTTCGGCTTGCCCACGAAGCCGCCTGCTATCCCACCCGCTGGGAGAAAGCCACCCGCACCACGACCGGCAGCGATGCGATCGCGCTCGCCCTCAGTTCCCGGAAAGGGCGCCTTCATCCGCCGGGAGATTCGCCCTCACCCGCCAGAAAGGGCAGCCCGCCCCCACCGGCCACCCGGGGGAGGGTAACCCAGAAAAGCGCACGGCTTGCGCGCGATCCGTGACGAAAGTGTGGCGGAAGCCTCAGGAGGCCGCGCTAACTCTGTACAGTCGGGCCGAGGCCGCTGTGCCTGCCGGATGGAGCGTGCAAGCGCCCGGCGTCAGCCAAGCCTCCGCACTGAGTGGCTCGGTTCCCAGCTTCCAGAGAGATCGGGCTGGAACAGCGCGATGAGGATCTGCAGCTCCCTACAGCTCCGGGAGCAGGAGGCGCACGGCAGTCCCGCCCAACACCGCCGCCCGCGCCTCCTCCGAGACGTGCATCGAGCGAGGGCGCTCGACCTCGAGCAACGGCTCCATCAGCGGAAAGGCGCTCGCGTAGAGCAGCCGGTCAGCCCCGAAGCGCTCGACAATTCCCTCGAGGAAGTCCTCCCGATAGACGCCCGCGGTCTGGAGGGAGAGGTTGGGACAGTCGGTCATGGCCAGCTCGATGTCGGTCTGTCCGAGTCCGGAGATGTTGATCTGCCCTCCATTGGTGGCGATGAACGCGACGTCAGGGAACCGACGAGCGAGATCGCCGATCTGCAACCCCTCTGACAGCCATGGATAGCCGGCAGCCATGATCACCGGGACACCTCGTTCCTGCGCAATCTCGATCAGCGGCTCAACGACGGCAGAGCTCACGCGGAACGTCTCTTCCCACGGTTGCAGGAAGACCCCGGAGAGCCCGAGCCCGTCAAGTGCGCGTAGCGCCTCGGTCGCGGCAGTATCGGCCCTGTTCGGATCAACCCGAGCGAACCCGATCAGCCGGTCTGATGCTCGCGCACCGCGTCGCTGACGCGCTCGTTGCCCGGCTCCAGGAAGTAGTCGGGCGGACGCGCGGGGCAGACGACCGCGCGTCCGCGCCGGCTGCATCGAGCGTTGCCAGCAGCCTGTCCACCGTTGAAGAGGGCCCGAACAGCCCCTCGCCAAGGAAGGCGAGCGAATCGACGATCACCGCACCGCTTGCAGAATCCGCATCGCGTTCCCCGCCAGGACGAGCTCCTCGTCACTGGCGCGAAGAGCAGCGAGCCGGACATTTCGCACCTCGAGACGAGGTGAGCAGACGGGCCCATCGCTCCCGTAGAGAACGCGCTCCGCCCCGATGGCATCGACCGCCTCGCGGATCTTGGCGGGGTAGGGCATGGCCGACGTCTCGAGAACGAGGTTCGGCACGCGACGCGCAACCTCGATTGCCTCGCCGACGTGGAAGTAGCCGCCCATGTGGCCGCCGAGGATGATCGTGGCGTCGGGAGCGGCCTGGGCGGCCCTCGAGACGGCCAGTGGCGGGATCATCGGCTCGTCGCCGCAGTGGAAGAGCGTCGGCGCGTTGTGCAGAGCCGCGATTCGTACCAGCTGCAACGTCTCCTCCAGCCCTGGGTGGGCGATGGTCGAGACGAGGTGCAACTTGAGCCCCCTGAAGCCCAGGTCGAACGCGCGCTCGAGCAGCGCGGCCGCCACATCGCCCTACCACGGGTGGATGCTGGCAAACGCCCACAGGCGGTCGGGATACTGGCGGCACGCCTCGGCAATGAGCTCGACCGCCTCCGGATTGACCTCGGGAGCGTCGACGATCGTCATGATCACGCCCCTGTCGATTCCGGCCTCGTCAAGGCGCTCGATGCAGAGCGACGCCTCCATCTTCCAACCCAGTGCAGGGATGTCATCGACGTGGAGGTGAGCGTCAACGATCACAGCTCCATCCTGACAGGCTCGGGCCGCATGTGGGCATCCCAGGCCCTCCGCGCCGCCAATAGCGCGAATGGGAGCCGTCAGCTCACCCGATCGAGCGCCTGGCCAAAGTCGTCGAGGAGGTCGTCCAGCGCCTCGATACCAACCGACACTCTGACCAACCCATCCGTCACACCCGACGCGGCCCGCTGGGAACGTGAGAGCCCGAGGTGGGCAGTCGCGGCTGGGCGCGTCACGAGAGTCTCGACACTGCCGAGGCTCGGGGCGACAATGGCGAGCTCGACACTCTGGAGGAACTGCCTGGCGCTAGCGAGCCCACCGTGCAGCTCGAAGCTCAGCATGCCGCCGAACCCAGCGAGCAGCCGCGTGGCCCGCGTGTGTTGCGGATGACCGGTGAGACCCGGATAGTGCACAAGGGCAACAGCCGGGTGCGCCTCGAGGAACCTGGCCAATGCGAGCGCGCTCGCATTGTGCTGGCGGACGCGCAGGACGAGGGTCTTGAGGCCGCGGTCGAGGAGGAAGCACGCATGGGGATCGAGCGTGCCACCCAGGTGGTTCAACCTGTGGGTGACCTGCTCGACGAGGTCAGCGCGCCCGATGACCGCGCCCGCCACGATGTCGCTGTGGCCGTTCAGGTACTTCGTGCCGCTGTGAAGCGAGAGATCGAAGCCGTGCTCTGCGGGTCGGAAGTTGACCGGGCTCGCGAACGTGTTGTCGACCATCGCGACGAGCTCGTTCTCGCGAGCGAATCTCACCACAGCCTCGAGATCACAGACCTCGAGCAACGGGTTTGTGATCGTCTCGACGTAGGCCGCTCTCGTCGTTGGGCGCAGCTTCGCCGACCAGGACCCAGGATCGTCGGCATCCATCAGGTCGAAGGAGAGCCCGTGGGAGGCAAACTCCTTCGTCAGGAGATCGTGCGTCCCGCCGTACAGCGTGCGATGCGCAAGCACGTGGCCTCCAGAACCCAGCACTGTGAAGAGAGCGGTCGCGATCGCAGCCATTCCGCTCGCCGCCACGACCGCGCTCTCAGCGTTCTCGAGCGCAGCGAGCTTGCCCGCAAGCGCAAGGTGGTTCGGCGAGTTGTTGAGACGGAGATACCGGATGCCGTGGTAGCTCGTCTCGTCGCCCGATTCGTAGGTGGCAGACTGAAACACGGGCGCGACCACAGCCCCCTCGAGGAGGGGGCGGGTTTGGCCAGCGCGAACCGCCTTCGTCTCGATTCCGTAACCCTCGTCCACCCTGATTACCCAGCCGCTCTACGCAGCAGCTCGGAGAAGGGACAGTGGTACGCGCCAGCTGCGGCGTGTCCCTGCGCGGCCCTGATCCCATCGCCATACCCAAGCGGCTTGTCTCGCCCTGCTCGACGCGCCCCCAGCTGCACCTCGGTGGTCTGACCCCGCCGCGCCAGACGGGTAGCGTCGGTGACCCAGAGGTTGGCCGGCAGCGCGTCTGCCATGGCGACGTATTCTATTTCGGTTTCATGCAGCCTCCGTTGGCTCATGCAGACTCTCCCGGGCAGCTCATGCCCATACGGCGGGCAGCCGCGTCATTCCACGCCGCGTCGTCTAGGGTTCCGCTGTGATGATCGAGAGGCTCATTGTCCTCCCCGGACAGCCCCACAGCTCGACAAGCGTGATCCGCGAGACAGTCTCGGACTGGAAGGCAAACGACGCGCGAAAGAGCAGCTCAGCGAGATCATCGGTGAGCTTGCGCTGCGACAAAACCGGCTCTACGCGGAGAGCAGCCGAAGCATCCTGCTCGTGCTGCAAGGTCTCGATGCATCGGGCAAGGATGGCACGATCCGCAGCGTCTTCACCGGAGTCAACGCGCAAGGCTGCAGGGTTGTCTCGTTCACGGCGCCGGCAGGCCACGAGCGTGCGCACGACTACCTGTGGCGTGTCCACTCGGCTTGCCCGGAACGCGGTGAGATCGGCATCTTCAACCGGTCGCACTACGAGGACGTCATCACTGTTCGGGTCCGCGGGCTCGCTCCTGAAGCGGTGTGGAAACGGCGCTTCGGGCACATCAACGACTTCGAGCGCCTGCTCACAGACGAGGGCACAACGCTCGTCAAGGTGTACCTCCACATCTCCCGACAGGAGCAGCGTCGGCGGCTCCAGAGCCGAATCGACAATCCCGAGAGGCGCTGGAAGTTCCAGGCCGCCGACCTCGAGGACCGAGCCCGCTGGGACGAGTTCCAGCGGGCGTTCGAAGAGACGCTCACCAAGACCTCGACGGAGTGGGCGCCGTGGTATGTCGTCCCGAGCGACCGAAAGTGGGTTCGCAACGTCGCGGTCGGAAGCCTCCTCGTGGAGATTCTGTGCAGGCTCGACCCGCAGCCACCCGAGCCGGTAGAGGGTTTCACGGGGCTCGTCGTCGACGAAGGACGGGATCCGCTCCTCGCACGGCAAGAGCCCGGCGCAGACATCACAGGCACCACTGTCCCCTGATCGGCCGCGCACCTGCTGCGCATCTGCCGACGATGGCCGAGCGAGGCGTCGCCTGACGTGGCGAATGCTCAGCCGCGTCGCGGCCGCCCTGCCAGCCGCGTCGCGGCCCTCTGCGATCTCCGCTCGAGCGCCACGCCAGAAGAACCCTTCGCGCCACGGCGGCGGGCCGCCCGACGGCCAACACGAGCAGCCACTAAGAGCAGCCCGCCCCCCATCCACCACCCAGGGAGGGTAGCCGAGAAAGGCGCACGGCTTGCGCACGATCTGTGACGAAAGTGTGGCAATAGCGT
>JAPOVI010000159.1 GCA_026708265.1 Acidobacteriota bacterium | reverse complement strand
CGTCGACGAGGCCGCCCGCGATCAGGTGGTCGGCGCCGGCGATCACGTCCAGGTGTGCGTTCGTGAAGTAGCCGCCCACCATGTCCCGCAGGAACGCGTCGCCGTAGCCGGTGCTCCCGCGGTAGTTGGGCTGCAGCACGAAATAGCCGAGCGCCGCCAGCACCGGGACGTAGTTGCGGGGTGCCGCGAAGCCGAACTTGTCGGATGCCTGCGGTCCCCCGTGCGTCTGGATGACCAGCGGATGGCGCCGTCCGTCCTCGTAGTCCAGCGGGTAGAAGAGCAGCCCTTCCACCGCTACCCCGTCGGCGCCGGTCCATTGCGCCTTCTCCTGCCGCGGCAGCCGGAAGTCGTCGCGCAGGTAGTCGAATACGCGAGTCGCTCGGGTCGGCGTCGAGCCGGCGGCGGTCCCCAGGAGCCAGACGTCGCCCGGGTTGCCCGGCTCCCGCAGCGTGAAGACGTGGCGCTCGGCGGCCGAGGCCAGCGCCCAGGAACCGATCGACTGGCGACCGTCCGTCAACTGCTCGACCTCGCCCGTGGCCACGTCCAGACGTACCAACTGGCTGTGAACTCCCATGTTCGCGACAGCGAATACCGCGGCCCCGTCGACCGACCAGGCCGCGGCGCTGAACTCGTAGGGGAGGTCGGGAGCCAGGATCCTGGCCGGGCCGCCGCGGGAGGGCACCAGGAACACGTTGCTGTTGTAGTACTTCTCGAATCGGTCGTTCGCGCGGGCGAGGAACAGGACGTGCGAGCCGTCCGGCGAAACCCCCGCCCCCGACTCCGGCACGTCGTTGGTGGTCAATCGGAGCGGGTCGCTCCCGTCGGCTCCCATCACCCAGACCTCGCTCGCATCGCGATGCTCGAGGACCGGAGTCGGACCGCGATGCACGGCGATCCGCTCCCCGTCGCGGGATAGTTCGTACGCCAGGATGGAGTAGCCGCCCTCGGTCACCTTCGTCGTGACCCCGCTCGAGACGGTCACCGTCCACAGGTGCCGTTGCTCGAAGTTCTCCTCGAAGACGTAGACGTCGTCCTTCTCGTCCTCGCGGGCCCGCTGCTCCGCCGATTTCTCGTCGGACGCCAGGAAGTAGATGGCGCTGCCGTCGGGCGACCAGGCGATGCTCGAGACGGCCGTCGGGTGATCGGTCAAGGGGCGCGCCTCGCCGCCCCGGTTGCTCAGCACGTGGATCTGGGTCGCGTCCGCCGCCCCGCGGCGCGCGAGGAACGCCACCTGCTCCCCATCCGGCGACCAGCGGGGACTCGTCTCCCCCTCGTCCCCCCGGGTCAGTTGCACGGGGTTGCCACCGTCCGCGTCCACCCGCCAGATGTGGCCGATGGCCCGGTTCGCCTCCCAGTCGGCCGCGGCCAGCACGTACAGCACCTGGCGGCCATCGGGAGAGAGCTGCGGATCGCTGAGGCGAGGCACCTCCAGCAGATCGACCAGCGTCATGGCTCGCCGCGCCTGTCCCTCCGCCCCGCCGACGAGGATCAGCCACGCCACCGGCAATGCCAGGAGCAATCGCATTCGCAGTCGCATCATCTCGCACATCCCTTCGAGATCGGCGACGCCGCAAGGACTTGTGTCGACAGGAGGGCGGCGTCGCTACGGATGATATAGCCGGTCCGAAAACGAGCGGCGCGCAGCGGAATCCCGCGCGCGCACGCCTCTCGGGCAGGCGCTCCGGGACGATAGGATTTCGAGCGTACGATCGGGCTTGCCGAGAACAGCCGAGAGGAGGCCGCATGCTGAAGTGGAAGCTGATCGCAGCGCTGGGTCTGTCTTGCGGGATCGCGGGCGTCGGTTGGGGGTTCGCGCAGCAGCCGCGCGAGCCCGGCTTCTTCGAGCTGCGCATCTACACGACATTGCCGGGGAAGCGGGACGCGCTGGCGGAGCGCTTCGGCGACTACACCACCGGCATCTACGAGCGGCACGGGATCCGCAACGTCGGCTACTGGCTGGCCGCCTCCGGCGACGACGCCGACCGCACGTTCGTGTACATGCGGGGCTACCCGTCGCGGCGCGCGCGAGACGAGCGGCTCCCCGAGGCGCACGCCGATCCGGAGTTCCTGGAGGTGGTGGTCGCGGCGGAGCGCGACCCCGATGCCCGGCTGATCGAGTCCGTACGGTCCCTGGACCTCGTCCCGACAGACTACTCGGCAACCAGATGGTGATGGTGTCCGCGGTCTGACCGTCGCCGCTACCCGGCGGGGGCCGACCCGAGACGGTCTGGCGCTGGGGCGGATCGGCAGCGAGACCGGGCTGCGGCTGGTCTGGTTCGGCTGTAGGAGCGCGCGGGCTCAAGCCTGCCCGGCGCGGTCAGAGCGGTTGGTGGAAGTAGTAGCAGAGCCCGTCCGGGGCGACGACGAAGAAGACCTGGTACTTCTTACCCTCGCGCTCGTCCACGCGCGAATTGGCGATCGTGACGCCGTTGGCTTCCAGCTCGGCGCGGGCGCGTTGGATGTCGGTCACCAGGATGGCGGCGCCCTCGTTGCTGGCATCGCCGCCGTTGACCGCGAACCCGATGCGCACGCCGTCCCGCTCCATGACCACCGTGCGGACCGGCGCCGCGCTGCGCTCCACCTCGACGAGGCCGAAGCGGGGGCCGTACCACGCCGCGGCCCGGTCGATGTCCTCGACCGGGAGGGCCAGGACGTCCTTGGCGAACGGATAGGCCGCCTCGTAGAGCCCGGCGGCGGGGGCGGGCGTGTCGTCAGACATGGGCGAGCCTCCGTGACGGCGAGAAGGTGACGCGTGGAGCTTCAGCGACAGCCAATGTCCGTGGATCATCGGTGAGGCGGCTTGACGGTGCCAACATGGCCCGCGCGGGGTACCTGTCTACACGCCCGACAGCAGCGGCAAGTGCCCCGTGCTGTCGCCGAAGCGCTCCACGCGCACGCCGAACTTCGCCATCAGGCTGAGCGACAGGTTGGCCAGCGGCGTCCCCTGCGGATAGACCAGGTGGCGGTTCCCCTGCAGCCCGCGCTGCGGCCCGCCGACCACCACGACCGGCACGTTGTAGTTGTTGTGGACGTTGCCGTCGCTCATGCCGCTGCCGTAGAGGACGACGGTCGCGTCGAGGAGCGTCCCGTCGCCGTCCGCGACCGACTGCAGCCGGTCGAGGTAGTAGGCCAGGGTGTCGACGTGGTACGTGTTCAGCTTCGAGAAGGCTTGCATCTTCTCCGGGTTGTTCCCGTGGTGCGACATCGAGTGGTGCGCCTCGGGAAGCCCGATCTCGTCGTAGGAGCGGTTGATGTTCTCGCGCGCCATCATGAAGGAGGTGACCCGCGTGATGTCGGCCTCGAACGCCAGCACCTGCAGGTCGAGCATCAGCTCGGCGTACTCGCGGAACGTTTCCGGCACACCGACCGGGCGCTCGGGGACGGCGAAGTCGGCGTTGGTCGACTCGGCCCGCGCGATGCGCTGCTCGACGTCGCGGATGGAGTCGAGGTACTCGCCCAGCTTGGTCCGGTCGCGCCCGCCGAGGCGGCCGGTGAGCGCCGCAATCTCGCGCGTCAGGCCGTCGAGGATGCTGCGGTCCTCCGCGACCCGCAGGCGCCGCTCCTCATCGGTGTCGCCGCTCCCGAAGAGCCGCTCGAACACGAACCGCGGGTTCGTCTCGGCCGGAAGCGGCTGCGTCGGCGTCTTCCACGACAGCGAGTTCATGTACGCGCACGCGTAGCCGTGGTCGCAGGCGCCGACGACGTCGTTGCGGTCGACGGAGACCTCCAGCGACGGCAGCTTCGAATCGCGGCAGATCCACTCCGCGATCATCTGGTCGACCGTCGTCCCCGCCTCGACGTCAGCGCCCTCGGTCTGCTTGGGGTGCACCGAGCTCATGAAGGCCGGCGCCGCGCGCGGGTGCTGCCCGCCAGCGTCACCCTGATCGGTCGCGGGGTAGTTGTCGAGCCCGCTCAGGACGAGCGTCCGGCGCCGGAAGCGCTCCAGCGGCTGCAGGATGGGCGACAGCTCGAACCCGGCGCCCTCCGTCGGCGGCGTCCAGTCGAACATGTTCATGCCGTTCCCGACGTAGACCGCCGCGAACCGCGGAGCAGCCGGCGCCCGCGCCGTGAGCGCCGGCACCATCGCGTCGAGCAGCGGCAGCGCCAGCGTGGCGCCCATCCCCCGCAGAAACGTCCGCCTCGGCAGCGTCATCTTCGTGATCAGCATGGCTCGACTCCCCCGAACGACGTGCCCTCCGGGCAGGCCGAGCGTACAGGATGGCCGGCCGACTGTCTACGGAGCGCCGCCCCGATCCGACGACCGGAGGGCCGCGTCTTTCCCGGTCGCTCTCATGCCTCACCCGCACCGTCCGGCGATCGCAGTGCCGCCAGCGCGTCCGCCAGGGCCGTCAGGCCGATCGCCTCGATGCGGCCGCCCAGCGGGTAGCGTTGCTCACCGGAATGGACAAGGAACGTCCGGTCCGGCTGCAGATCTTCCGCGGCAACTCTCAGCCCCCGTTCCAGCTGGGAGGGTTTCGTCGTCGAGACGCTCATCCGGGCCGCCCCTGATCGGGCGCGGGCCGCCTTCTACCGCACCGCACGGTCCGGCGCAGCGAGGCGCTCAGGCGCGCTCGGCATCGAACCCCACGACGTTGCGGGTCTCCCGGCTGAACTCCACTCCGATCAGGTGGATCGGCTCGTCGCGGTCCCGGTACTTGTCCGCGTAGCCCTTCGCCTGCAACTGCGCCATCGCCGCGCCCTCCGGCGCGAGCTCGACCACCTTGAACTCGAACAGGTAGACCTGCCGGTTGAAGCGCACGGCCATGTCCAGACGGCCGTGGCTGCTGCTGTCCTCCACCACGACGTCCAGCCCCAGGCCCGCGAAGTAGGAGTAGAACACGCTGGCGTAGTAGCCCTCGTAGGCAGCGATGTCGTTCTTCGTGTGCCACTCGTAGGGAATACCGGCGAAGAACGCCCTGAACAACGCCTCCAGCTTCTCGAAGTCGTTCGCGAGCAGCAGGTCGTACAACCGGGCGCTGTGCTCCACGCGGCCCGGGGCGTCGCCGGTCAGCCGGCGCAGCAGGCTCTCGTTCAGGCTCTGGCGCACCTCCTGGTTGGGGTAGCCGAGCCGGTAGAACATCCTGCCGCCGCGAGGCTCCGAGCGGTGGATGGTCAGATAGCCGGTCTGGAACAGCAACGCCTCCGTCGCGATGTGGTCGACGTCGAACGCGGACAGAAGCTCGTCGCTGCCCACCATGGCTTCCAGGGCCAGCGAGCTCACCCGCCGCCGGAACAGGGTATCGACGAGGAACGTGGGGGTGCCGGTCTCGAACCAGTGCGCCGCGAACTCCCGCGTGTCGAACAGCAACAGGATGTCGAACGGGTTGTAGACCCTCTCGTCGCCGCGCCAGCTGTAGCCGTTGTACCAGTGGCGGACCCGATCGCGGTCGAGGCCCGGCAGCTCCGGTGCGAACACGGTGTCGAGGTCGGCGTCCGTGTAGCCGCACAGGGTCGAGTAGCGCGGGTCGAGGGTGATGTCCCGGAGGTTGTTGAGGCCCGAGAACAGGCTGACCTTGGAGAACTTGCTCACACCGGTGATGAAACTGAACCGCACGTGGGCGTCGGCGTCCTTGATGACGGCGTACACGCCGCGCAGGTAGTCGCGATTGGCGCGGGCCACCTCGGGGAGGTCGAGCGCGTCCACAATCGGCTTGTCGTACTCGTCCACCAGTACCGTGACTGGTCGACCACCTCTCTCGTGCAGTGCTTCCAGCAGGGATGCGAAGCGTCCGGGCACGGTCCCACGCCCGGCGGCCACATCGGCCCGACGCTCCGCGGCGCCGAGCTGCTCCGTCAGGCTCAGCTCGACGTGGCCAGGCTCCCTGAAGTGCCCGGCGCCGAAGCTCAGGCGCACCACCGGATGGCGTACCGACCAGTCCCAGTGGTCGTGAACGTCCAGGCCCCGGAACAGAGCCTCGCGGCCCTCGAACAGCTCCTTCAGCGTGTCGAGAAACAGGCTCTTGCCGAAGCGGCGCGGCCGGGAAAGGAAATAGTGCTTGCCCCCCTCCACCAGCCGCCGCGCGTAGGCGGTCTTGTCGACGTAGTAGTAGCCCTCCTCGCGGATCTCGCGAAAGTTCTGGATGCCGATGGGCAGCTTGCTCTTGTTCACGAACTCCACGCTCCGGCCCCGCTCGCGAACGCGCCGGGGCCTCGGTGGCGGCCGGGCGGCGAGTCAGTTCACACGTTCCTGCGCCATCCGCATCCGGAAGGGGAGGCTCGCGACGACCCCCTGGACGAGGGACTCGAAGCGGTGGTCGGGCGCGGAGTCGCGGAGGATGCGGCGGACGGCGGGCATGTCGGTGGCCTCGAGGCCGCGGCCGAGGGCGTAGGTCAGCAGCCGGTCGGCGACGGTGAGCAGGAAGTCGTCCGCATAACCGAGAAGCAGCTCGCGGAGCTCCGCGGGGCCATCGAACGTGGTGCCGTCGGGGAACTCCGCCGAGGCGTCGATCGGCAGGCCCGAGGCGTAGATGTCGCGCCACTCGCCGATGGCGTCGAAGTTCTCGAGCGCGAAGCC
>JAPOVI010000405.1:5355-6671 GCA_026708265.1 Acidobacteriota bacterium | reverse complement strand
GTTACGAGGGGGAAGGGGAGGGCCGGCGAACCGTGAACTCGTCCCTAGCGGAAGGTGAACTTCACCTCGTCGTTGCCGGTGTCCGGCGCCAGCTTCAGGCCAGCGGCGATCTGAAGCACGCCCTCTTCGTCGCGGTACCGCGGATCGACGAACTTAACCTTCGGGCAGTTGATCTCGATCAGCTTGCCGGCGTTGTCGAGCAAGTCGGCGCCGCCGTGAATCAGCTTCAGGGCTCCGGTCGTTCCGGCCCTGGCGGTCGTGAACGCGTTGAACGACGACAGCGTGGGCGCATCGAAGGCGATCGAGCCTGCCGGGTGGCGGCCCGTGATCATCACGTCGTTGGCCGCGCCGATCACCTCGCGGTGAACGGTCTGGACGGCATAGTCGAGATCGAGCTTCGACAGGGCCAGGTCGCTCTTGCCGTGCAGTTCGAAGGTCGGCGTGTCCGACGGGGAGCCCGGGGTGGGCGCCCGCCAGGCGCGGTAGTCCCCTTCGACGGGCGTGACGCTCGACGGATCGTTCCACTTGCCGAGGAACGTGAACCTCAGCCGCGGAATGAGCTGCGCACCCGAAGTGAGCTTCCAGGTACCGCGGCAGCCTGAAAGCGTGTGCTGCTGGCCGTCCCAGTTGCAGATGACGGTCAGCGTCTTCTCTTGCCCGCTCACCGGGGTGTACTCGACCCTGCCGGTCGTGGACGTCTCGGACATGCCGCACGCCTGGAGCAGCTTCCCCAACTGAGGAGGCGTTCCAGCGGTGCCCGAACCCGCGAGTTCCACCGAGAACTCGATCTGCTGGTGCGAGCCGACCTGGAGGTCCTCCGAGGCGCCGTAGTAGCTGCGCACGAGGTCGCGACACACCGTACCGCCAACGAGGGGAGTCAGGGTCGGCTCGATCGCGAGAATCGCGTCTTCCGCCACGGCCGTCTCGGCAGTTCCCGCCGTGCTTTCGATCTTCGCCAAGATCAGTTTTCGTCCTGCCGATAGGGCCATCATTCGCTCCTTCTGGTCAGGCCGCCGGCCGTAGTCGCGGCGCCCTGGTTGGTCATCGGCGGCGATCCTGCAGGCTGCACGGGACGCCAGGCGCCGCCGCCATGTCACTTTCGCGGGAACGGCGGCTTGGTCGGTGCCGTATGCCCGGTTGGGTACCGCGGCCGGCCAGAATTGGGAAAGCCGCCAGCCTGACGGCTAGCAGCTTCCCTTCGCGTGGACGCGACGGCTAGGTGTAGTAGATCGTCGCTTCAAGTTTTTTTTTTCAAGCAGAACACGGCATACGAGATAGGAACCAGACGCGGCTGCGTTCTGCATCGATGAAGAACG
>JAPOVI010000405.1:0-5345 GCA_026708265.1 Acidobacteriota bacterium | reverse complement strand
CCGCCACCCTCACGGCAACCAGCTTCCCTTCGCGTGGACGCGACGCCGAGGTGTAGTAGCTCGTCGCTTCAAGCTAGCCGAGCGGGACGATCCGCACCCTGCCCGGCGCCTGTCCGGCTGACCCTGCTGCTCCCGCCGTTCCCGGATCGCCAGACTGCGTGTTCCAATTCTGTTCGGAGCCGCGACCGCCGGCGCCACCGGCGCCGCCGCCCCCGCCGGCGCCCGGCTGGCCTATCCGAACCTGGAACGTGTCTCCCTTGCTCAGCCCCGTGACGATCTCGGTGACCGCGTATGGAAGGCTGCCCGTGCTTCCGATGCACCCCGGATCGCCAGCAGGATTGCCAGAGACGCTTCGGCCGCCGCCCGCCCCGCCCGCGCCGCCGCTGCCGCCGCCTCCACCAGGTCCGGTGTAGGTGTCGTTGCTAACCACGACGGTGGAGGAGCCGCCGGCAAGTCCGGCATTGCCCGGCGACCCATCGCTTCCAGCGCCGCGGTTCGCGCCTTCCCCACCACCACCGCCCTGGCCACCCTGGCCGCCGTTCGCGCCCTGGAGGATCAGCAACGCCGAACTTCTGTCGTCGTAAGGCCAATCCCACGAGGCGTTGCGGGTGTATTCGGTGCCCTCGGTGAACGTCAGCGGTTCGGGCGTCGGGGCCGGCGGCGGTGGTGGTTCGCTCGGGATGAGTTTCATCTCGTTCGACCACTCGCCTGGGCCAAACAGCTTGCTCCAGCCCCGGAGGCGGAAGAGGTGGACCTTGCCGACCTCGAGGCCCTTGAAGGTGTACTGCGGCTGGTCGACGAACTCGCTGTCGCCCCAGTCCTCGGCGTCGTCGTCCCACAGTTGGACTTCGTAGCGGCTGGTCCGGTTCCAGCGGATGTGAATGCCTTCGGCGTCCTCAAGGAAGATCTCGATGCCGACGGGCGGCTGCGGTACGGGGACGGACTCCAACCTGGAAGGCGGCCCGGCATTGAATGTCAGAACACTCATGGGGTCGGGAGGCCTTCTAGGCTGCCTTGATCGGGTACAGCGTGACGCTGCCCGAAGCGCCCGGGGCTCCGGCCGCGCCGTCGGCGCCGGCCTCGCCGTCGTAGACACCGCCGATCCGAGTCTGGCCAGACGTCGTAATGGCCAGCGCGCGTCCGCCTGAACCGCCTGCCCCTCCAACGCCTCCAGCGCCAACAGCAATCGTCAGCGTCGTGCCCTTGCTCAGGCCCGTCAAGTGGACGGTGTTGGAGCGACCTTCGACGCCTGTGCCACCTTCGCCACCGTTTCCGCCCGGGCGGTTCAGGTAAGCCTCGCTGGTTGGCGACTTGCCGCCTGCCCCGCCTGCACCACCACCGGCGCCGCGGGCATCCTGACCGGTCGCCAGTCCGGGTTGCTTGGCCAGATCGGTGAAGGGAACGCCGCCGCCACCGCCACCACCACCACCGGCTCCACCAGCAGCGGTGGATGTCTCCTCGTCGACAGTCACGGTCGTTGGGTTACCTGGGGCTCCGGCTTCGCCACCGCCTCCGGCCCCGCCGGTCCAACTAGAGCCACCCACGTGCGGTGAGGGCCGGCCAGACATTCCGCCGTCTCCGCCTGTTGGACCTCCTCCGCCGCCACCACGCGGGCCATAGGTCCTGTTGCGATCGGACCGTCCGCCTTCACCGCCGTAGTCGCCGCCCGAACCTCCGTCGCCGAAGTAAGACGATCTGCCGCTTCCGCCACCACCGCCGGCACGGCCGGTTCCGTCCTGGCCGTCACGCGTCGTTTCGCTGCTGCCGGAGCCGCCATCACCTCCGTCATCGCCGCCGCCGTCACCACCTTCAGAACCCGAGAAGGGGTTTGCGCCCGAGACCGGTGTGCCCGCATTGAGACCCGGCGAAGCTCCACCGCCTCCACCTCCGCCCGAGCCTCCCTGGCCGCCCTTCAGCACCAGGATTCCCTCCGACGCACCCGCCCACGGCCACTCGAAGGTCGTGGACTCGGTGAAGAGCTGACTCTCGGGGATCGTCTCCGGCACGGCTTCGTACTCGAAGGTCACGGTCGCGGACCACTCGGCGGGTCCGCGCCGGAAACTGATGGGGCGGACCCGAAAGGTGTAGCTCTTACCGAACTTGGCTCCGACAAATCGGAACTCAGGCTTGGAAGTACGGCCGGTCCTGGTGGTGCCTGCCTGATCATCGGTCTCCCACCACTCGACCTCGTACTCGTCGATGCCGAGGTTCCAGCCGACCGTGATCGTGCCGTCGTCTTCGATGAGCTTCGCGAAAAAGTTGACGGGGCCGGGATCGAACGTGGCGCCACCTTGCGCTTGCGAGGATCTGATTGTCATGTCGGTTCTCCGTTGATTCGACCCTGTAGCGGGTCAGTTGCCTTCGCCTGGAGGCGCGGGACCGTCGCCCGGTTGCAGCGTCGGCAGCGCCCGCGAGCGTCCCTCGTCATCGGCGATGATCCTGCCGCTTGGGCGCGACACAGGACGCCGCCTTCGCGTCACTTCGATGGGCGCTCGTCCTCGAGTAGCTACGGCTGCGGGTAGATCACCACGCGACTACGATCCCCAACTGCGGAGCAACCCGGCTAGCAGAGCGGCTGTACAACAACCCAGCCAGAGCTTCCGTAGCCTCCCGCAGCGCCATCAGCGCCATCGAGAGTCGGATTCGGCACGTCGCCTCCAGCGCCACCAGCTCCTCCCCGGCCACCGCCGCCCACCGTGATCGAGAAGCTGTCACCAACCGACAGGCCTGTCACGAGGTGAGTTTCGCGAGCACCTAGCGCCCCAGTGCCACCGGGCGCCCCATTTGCACCTCCACCGCCACCGCCCGTTCCGCCATCGGCGCTGTACGTGCCACCACCGACGACGACGCGCGTGGTGCCGCCGTCGGTTCCGGCTGCACCCGGGCCGCCGGCGGCCGATCCGCTGCCACCGCTGGGGTACCCGGCTTGTCCACCCTGGCCGCCTTCGCCGCCAACCAGAACGAGGAGCGCGACCGAAACATCGTCGTGGGGCCCCACCAAACAGGGCGAAGCGGTGGTAATAACCCAAAACATGGGCGGGGGCGGGGGGGGTGGGGACACCCAAACAACCCCAAAAACCGGGCCCGGGCCGGTGGAGGCGGGGTTGGCGTCACCTTCACGACCGCTGAGTCGGGGCCGGAGCCGCGGGGAGTCAATGCTCGAACACGGAATAGGTACTCGGTTCCGTTCTCCAGGTCGTCGATGAGGACGGGGCCGCCCTGGACCTTCTTGGAACCGAAGTCGCCATCGACGAAGTCTCCTAGGGTCTTTGCCCATTCGACTTCGTAGAACGAGACGAGGGGGTCAAAGAAGAGCTTGACGGCCTCGTCTCGGGCCTCCCCGCGCACGCCGCTGATCGTGAAGTTCTCGTTCGTCATCAGGTTCTCCTCGTCATGCTTGTGTGGTCTCTCGGTGCAACCTTCCGGTCACCGGCCTCGCGGTCAAACCAGCGGAATGATCTGGACAGTTCCGTTTCGCGCGCCCTGTTCGCCGGCGGGACCGTCGCTGCCAGGCTCGCCTTCGGGGTCGGCAACGATGAAGTTGGTGGCGCGCGAGTTCGTGGCCGCGCTATTGCCGCCCTTCCCGCCTTCGCCGCCTGCGCCGGCGGCGCCGATGGTGATCGTGAACGTGTCGCCCTTCGAAAGATCGTGGACCACGTGAAACTCGGGCGCCGCTATCTGGCCGAAGTCCCCGGGGTGTCCAAGGACATGAGTGCCACCGTTGTTCTGGCCCGCGTTCGACCGACCGCCGGCGCCGCCATCGCCGTATCGACCGCCCGCTCCTTCGTAGCTGCGTTCGCCAATCGCCACGGTCGTCGGATCCCCCGTCGCGCCCCGCTTGCCGGTAAAGCCGCTCCCACCGTAGGAAGTGACGACGCTGTTGCCATAGCCGTAGTGCTGAACGTAGCCCGTGCCCGACGCGCCGCCGTGGCCGCCCTGACCGCCCTGGCCGCCGCGTAGCACGAGCATCGCCGTGCCCATGTCGTCGTGAGGCCAGTCGTACGTGCCCGATTCCGTGAACACCTTGCCGCCCGTGAGGTTCGGAGGCTGGCAGTCGGGAGGCAGCGTGATCAGCGTCGGCTCCAGCTCCATCTCCACCGACCACTCGCTCGTACCCGACAGGTCGCTCATCGCCCGTACCTGGAAGAAGTACTTCTGGCCCACCTCGAGGTCCGGGAACGTGTGGTACGCCGAGGTCGTGAACGCGGTCTCGTCGTACTCCTCGCCGTCCTCGCGAATCCGGACCTCGTACTGGTCGACCGCGGGATACCACCGCACTCGCGTCCCGTCGTCGTCCTCGCCCACCAGGCGGAATCCGAAGGGCGGAGACGGGCGGGAGATCGGACCGGGGAAGCCCGGCGTCAGATTCGCGTTGGGGTTCGGGCGCAGGATCGTCATCGCGGGTGCCTTTCTTGTCGTGGTTTCTTCCGACCAGGCAGGCGATCCTGCGCGCCGCCCGTGACGTCCACAGGCCGGCGCCTGTCAAATTCTCAGCCCGGCCCACCTGACCGCGGATCAGGTGCCGAGCTACGGCTTCTCTATCGCCCTGACTGCTCCGATGCCGTGCGGCGCGAGTCCTGGCGCCGGCGGCCTCTGCGCGAACCCGGTTCCCGCACTTCGAAGCCTACGCTGCGAAGGCCGTCGGCGATCATCCGAAACGCGCTACGGAGCTGACAGGGCGTCGCCGAGTCCGGGGCCGGGGAACTACGAGCTGCTTCGTCGAGCGGCGGAGGCCGGGCGCGACCGATGTAGACCGCCAACCCGAGAGCCGAACAGAGCGCCTCAAGCGTGTCCGTCCGCGGCCTGGCGCCCCGCCGGATGTTGCGAATCGCGTCCGCATTGCCCGTGGCGCGCAGGGACAGCTCGCGGTCTGAGAACTCGCTCTGATCTACCGCCCGAAGCAGATCCTCGGTCAGCCCCAAAACGCGGTAAGTCTACCGCATCACGCCCGTCCAGGGCAACAGGAACCAACGTCTGCACGCTCATCACAAGAAACGGACGTATCGAGGACTTGGGATCACAAAACACTTACCGTATGGAAGCTCGCTGGAGAGCACCGAGGACAGAAGTTCTCCGTCACTTTCACAAAAAACACGCCTCGAAGACTTGCGATCGCGGTATACCTACCGTATGGTCGCCCGCCGTGAGTCACCGGGACACGATCCTCCACCTCTTCACTCTCTACTGCGCCGTCTCTGGCAGGAGCCCCGCTCGGGTATCGACCCTGGTCTGGAACCACGGCGCCAGACACCGTCAGATCGTCGCCGGCGCCGATCTGCGAACCCGCACCTTCGAGCGAGCTCTCCGGTGGTTCTCCGATCACTGGCCGGAGGAGCTTGCGTGGC
>JAPOVI010000319.1 GCA_026708265.1 Acidobacteriota bacterium | reverse complement strand
GTTCGTCGCCGCGACCGCAAGGTCGCGCTGCGGCCTCCGCTCGGCGCCCAACCCCGTCCACAGGAGTCCGCGCCGTTCTACGGGCGCGGACTCCTTGGGGGCTCCGACTCCTACTCGGATGACGTCTGCTGCTTGAAGTGGTCGCCCAGGGTCACCTCGGGCGATTCGCTGCTGGCGTAGCTCTGCCAGTCGACCTCGAAGTCGTCCGACTTGAGCGCGCGGATGCTCAGCCCGATCTTGCGCTCCGACGGGCTCAGCTTGATGACGCGCATCTGGATCGTCGTGTCGACCTTCAGATCCGTCCGCTCCCCGCCGCCCTGCTCGTCGAACTCGGAGACGTGGATGAGGCCCTCGATGCCCTCGGCGAGCTCGACGAAGGCGCCGAAATTGGTGATGCGCACGACGCGCCCCTCCACCACGTCGCCCACCTTGGTGCCGGAGAAGAAGTCGTCCCAGATATCCGTGGCGAGCTGCTTGAGGCCCAGCGAGAGACGCTGGTTGTCGGGATCGATGTTGAGCACCATCGTCTCGACCTCGTCGCCCTTCTTCAGCACCTCCGAGGGGTGCTTGAGTCGCTTGCTCCAGGACATGTCCGAGATGTGGATGAGGCCGTCGATGCCGTCCTCGACCTCCACGAACGCCCCGAACTCCGTCAGGTTGCGCACCTTGCCGGTCAGCTTCGAGCCGACGGGATAGCGCTCCGTGAGCTGGTGCCACGGATTGCTCTCGATCTGCTTCAGCCCGAGGGAGATGCGGCGCGCGGCCGGATCCACCCCCAGCACCATCGACTCGACGGAGTCGCCCACGGTGAGGAGCTTCGAAGGATGCTTGACGCGCTTGCTCCACGACATCTCGGATACGTGGATGAGCCCCTCGACGCCCGGCTCGAGCTCCACGAAGGCGCCGTAGTCGGTCAGGCTGACCACCTTGCCGGACAGGCGCTGCCCCACCTGGTAGCGCTCGGCGGCCGAGATCCACGGATCGGCGTGGAGCTGCTTGTAGCCGAGCGAGACCCGCTCGGTCGTCGGATCGAACTTGAGGACGATCACGTCGACCTCGTCGTTCACCTTGAACAGCTCCGAGGGGTGCTGCGCGCGGCCCCACGACATGTCGGTCACGTGCAGGAGGCCGTCGATGCCCCCGAGGTCGATGAACGCGCCGTAGTCGGTCAGGTTCTTGACCACGCCCGGCATCACCTTGCCCTCGGCCAGGGTCGCCAGCGTCTCCTTCTTCTTCTCGGCGTTCTCCTCCTCGAGCAGCGCCTTCCGCGACAGGACGATGTTGCCCCGCTTCTTGTTGACCTTGATGACCCGCATGCGGAGCTCCTGCCCCTTGAGCGAGTCGAGGTTGCGGACCGGACGCACGTCGATCTGCGAGCCGGGGAGGAACGCGCGGACGCCGATGTCGACGGCCAGCCCGCCCTTGATGCGCTCGATGACGCGGCCGAGGACGACCTTGCGATCCGCGTAGGCCTTCTCGACCTCGTCCCAGATCTTCATCTTCTCGGCCTTCTCGCGCGACAGCACGATGTGGCCGTCCCGATCCTCGGTGCGCTCGAGCAGCACGTCGACCGTGTCGCCCGGATGCACGGCGGCCTCGCCGTTCTCGTCGAGGAATTCCGAAAGGGAGATCATGCCCTCCGACTTGTAGCCGACGTCGACGATCACTTCGGACTCGGAGACCTGGAGCACGGTGCCCTTGATGACCTCGCCCTCGGCGATGTTGCGGAAGCTGCCTGCGTAGAGCGCCATCAATCGCGCTCGCTCGGCCTCGTCCATCCCCTCTTCGTCGCCGTCGACTTCGGGAAGCTGCGGGCTGGGCGCCGCCGCCTCCTCGGCCACCTCGCTGGCCGCCTCTGCTGCATCTGTCATCCGCGGGAGCCTCCCTCCCTGCGCGGGCCGACCCTGACCCGGGCCTTCATGGCCGCCCGGGCGAGCCCGCTGAATCTCGCTAAGCACCAGACCATATGTCAGTTACCGGCGTGGCGTCAATCCGCGACGCCGCGCGAAGGCCCGCCGGCGGCGTCGCGAAGACCGGCCCTCACGAGGGCGAGCACGCGACCGATCACCTCGTCCACGGGAACCCCGGTCGTGTCCACCGGGATCGCACCCGGGGCCTGCACGAGCGGTGACGCGTCGCGTGTCCGGTCGACACGATCGCGGGCGGCGAGGGCGTCGGCCACCTCACCGAGCGCGACGCCCGACAGCACGTGGGCCGGGTCGGCGGCCCGCCGCGCCGCCCGCTCCTCCGGTGACGCGTCGAGGTAGATCTTGACGGCGGCGTCGGGAAGCACGGCCGTGCCGATGTCGCGCCCCTCCATCACCACGCCCCCCTGCCCGGCGAGCTCGCGCTGGCGGGCGACGAGCGCCTTCCGCACCCGGGGCAGCCGGGCCACCGCCGCCGCCGCGACGTCGATGTCCGGAGTGCGGATCCTGCGCGTGACGTCGTGCCCGTCGATGACGACCCGTCCCCCGTCCAGATCGAAGGACGCGCGGGCCGCGATGGGCTCTACGGCCGCCTCGTCTTCCACCCCCACGCCGTCGTGAAGCGCCTTCCAGGCCACGGCGCGGTACATCGCCCCCGTGTCGACGTAGCGGTAGGCGAGCGCATGCGCAACGGCGCGCGCAACCGTGCCCTTGCCGGCGCCGGAGGGTCCGTCGATCGCGATCGCCCGCGCCGTCATGACGGGCGCTTCCCCGCTCCGAACCTTGTCCGCGGGCGCTTCCCCGCTTCCTGGCGCGTCGCCGTCGCCCGACTCCGCACCGCCCGTTCGAGGGCCGTCAGCTCGGCCGGCAGCAACTCCCGCACCGCCCCCGGCTTGAGACGACCCAGCCGCAGCGGCCCCATCTCCACCCGGCGCAGCCGGCGCACGGGATGGCCGATCGCCTCGAGCATCCGCCGCACCTGCCGATTGCGCCCCTCCCGCAGAACGATGCGGACACGCAACTCGTCCGTGCGCTTCGCGAAGCGGTTCGCCAGCAGGCGGACGCCCGCCGGCGCCGCTCGCCGCCCGTCCACCGGCACGCCGGCCGCCAGACGCCGCAGGCGGGCCTCCGTCGGGACCCCGCGCACCGTCGCCTCGTAGACCCGCGGGACTCCGTGGCTGGGGTGGGTGAGGCGCGCGGCCAGCTCACCGTCGTTCGTGAGCAGCAGCAGCCCCTCGGAGTCGTAGTCCAGCCGGCCCACCGGATAGACGTAGTCCGCCACGTCCGGGATCAGGTCGAGCACCGTCTTGCGGTGCTGCGGATCGCGCCGCGTGGTGACGTAGCCCCGCGGCTTGTTCAGGACCAGGTAGCGGCGGCTGGTCGGCAGGCCGACCCGCCGGCCGTCCAGCCGGATGTCATCGCGGGCCGGATCGGCACGCGACCCGAGGGCCGTCACCGTCACTCCATTGACGCTGACGCGGCCCGCCTCGATGAGAACTTCCGCCGCGCGGCGCGACGCATGGCCCGCGGCCGACAGGATCTTCTGGAGGCGGATGCCGGATTGCATGGCGGACGAGGCCTCCGGGACCGGCCGGCCGGTCAGTGCACGCGCTCGCCGTTCGCCTCCGGGGCGGGCGGAGCCGGGTCGCGGGCCTCGCCGAGTTCCTCAATCTCGAGGGGCAGCACCCCCGGCGTCGGATCGCCCTCGGCGAGGGCCGCCGGCACGTCCATGCCGAGAGCCTCGGCCATGTCCTCCACCTTCGGCAGGTCGTGCAGGTCGCGCAGCCCGAACCGGTCGAGGAACTCGCGCGTCGTCGCATACAGGAAGGGGCGGCCGATGACCTGCTTGCGGCCGACGACCTTCACGAGCCGGCGCTCGACGAGCGTGCCCAGCACGCCGGCGGTGTTGACGCCGCGAATCTCCGCGATCTCCGGCGCCGTCACCGGCTGCCGATACGCGATGACGGCCAGCGTCTCGAGCGCCTGCACCGACAGGCGCTGCGCCGAGTGCTCGTGGAAGAGCCGTCGCACCCGGTCGTGCAGCTCGGGGCGGGTCACGATCTGATAGCCGCCCGCCACCTCGACGAGCTGCAGTCCGCCGGAACGCTCGGCCCACTCGGCGCAGAGGCCCGCCAGCGCGGCTTCGACGTGCTCCGGCGGCTCGTCGTCGAGGATCCGCGCCAGGACCTTCCGCGTCAACGGCTCCGGGGCCGCGAAGATCAACGCCTCGATGGTCGCCTTCAGGTCGGTCAGGTCCTCGGACACGCAAGCTCCTCGCCCGCCGATCGCCGCACTGGGGGCAGGCTTCCTACCCTCCCGCCGCCTCTCCGGGATCGTTGGCCGGACGCGGGGCGTCGGCCGGCCGCGCCCGCCGGTAGACCCGGATCGGGTCGAACGGGGCGGCCTGGAACACCCGGATCAGCTTCAGCCGAATCATCTCGAGCAGCGCCAGGAACGTCGTGATGAGCTCGCTCCGCGACGAGGCGTCCTCGAACAGCTCGGCGAACCCGCAGGCCTCGGTCTCCGACAGGCGGGTCAGCAACTGCTCGATCCGCGTCTCGATCGGGATCACGTCGGCCGGCAGCGGGATCGGAGGGCGCTCGCGGGCCCGGGCCAGCACTGCCTGGAACGCCTGCAGCAGGCTGAACAGGTCGACTTCCAGCTCGCGCTCGATCTTCTCGCCGGCAATCTCGGCCAGTCGGTCGTCGGGGCGCGTCCACTGCGCGCTCCGCACCGTCTCCCGCTCGTGCAGCATCTCGGCCGCCGCCTTGAAGCGCTGGTGATCGATCAGCCGGCGCACCAGCGCCTCGCGCGGATCCTCGGTCTCGTCCTCGCCTGCCGCCTCCTTCTCGAGGCGCGGCACGAGCATGCGCGACTTGATGTGAATCAGCGTCGCCGCCATGACGAGGAACTCGCCCGCGACGTCGAGATTGAGCTCCTGCATCAACGCGAGGTACTCGAGATACTGCTCGGTGATGAGGACGATCGGGATGTCGTAGACGTTGACCTCGTTCCTGCGAATCAGGTGCAGGAGCAGGTCCAGCGGGCCCTCGAAGTTGGCGACGCGTATCGGGTAGTCCGCGAGGACCGATTCGAAGCCGGGGGGAATGACGACTCCGTCGTCGGCCGCCGCGGCACCGCCGGCCGCCGCGGCGCTGCCGGCCGCCGCGGTATCGCCGACCCCCACCTCGTGGAGCGTGTCGTCCGCCATCGGGTTCATCCTGGGGCGTCGCGCCCGGTCGCCGCCGCAGCGTACCTAGTCGTACTTTACCCGCACGGCTTCCCGCACCCGCGCCATCCTCTCCCGGGCGATCGCCCGGGCGCGGGCCGAGCCCTCGTGAAGGATCTCACGAATCCGCCCCGGGCGCGACAGCGCGGCGGCCCGCCGTTCGCGGATCGGATCGAGCACCGCGTTCACCGCTCGGGCCAGCTTCCGCTTTACCTCGACGTCGCCCACCTTGCCCGCGCGGTACCGTGCCTTGAGGTCGTCGACCTCCGCCTTGTCGGGATTGAACGCGTCGTGGTACGTGAACACCGGGTTCCCCTCGACCGTGCCGGGGATGTCGGCGCGGACCCGCTTCGGATCCGTGTACATCCGCATCACCTTGCGCTGCACGGTCTCGGCGTCGTCGCCCAGGTCGATGGTGTTCGCGTAGCTCTTCGACATCTTGCGGTTGTCGAGCCCCGGCAGGCGCGGCTGCGGGGTCAGCAGCGGCTGCGGCTCCGGGAACAGATCGCCGAAGAAGCCGCGGAAGCGGCGGACGACCTCCCGCGCGAGCTCCAGGTGCGGCACCTGATCGTCCCCCACCGGCACGTAGTTCGCCCCGTAGATGACGACGTCGGCCGTCTGCAACAGCGGATAGCCGAGGAACCCGAGCGTCGACAGGTCCCGGTCGGAGAGCTGCTCCATCTGCTCCTTGTAGGTCGGCACCCGCTCGAGCCACGGGGTCGGAACGACCATCGACAGCAGCAGGTAGAGCTCCGCGTGCTCCGGGACGAGCGACTGCACGAAGAGCGTGCTCCGCTCCGGATCGATGCCCGCGGCGATCCAGTCCGCCACGTTGTCGCAGGCGTACTCCGTAAGGCCGGACGTGTCGGCGTACTCGCTCGTCAGGGCGTGCCAGTCCGCCACGAAGTACATGCAGTCGTAGTCGGCCTGCAGCTCCGCCCAGTTGCCCAGCGCCCCCGCCAGGTGGCCGAGGTGGAGCCTGCCCGTCGGCCGCATGCCCGAGACGACTCGTGGCTTCACAGGATCAGGAGCTCCGAGAGCGCCGCGTGAGCCGGCAGGATGATGTCGCCGAGCACGCCGGTGAGCAGCAGCGCGTACAGCAGCACGAAGCCCCACGGACGGATAAGCCGATCGAACGGCTCCGCGAGGGCCTCGGGCAGCAGGCCGGCCAGCACGTTGCCGCCGTCGAGGGGCGGTATCGGCACCATGTTGAAGACCGCCAGCAGGATGTTGATGTCGAACGCCGCGCCGGCGATCGCCCAGACCGGGACCGATACGCCGCCAACGTCGATCGGCGTCACCGGAGCCACGCTCATCACCACCGACGCGATCACCGCGAGCACGATGTTGCTGGCCGGGCCGGCGGCGGCGATGTAGAGGAAGTCCTGCCGGGGGCGCTTCAGGTTGTTGGGATCGACGGGCACGGGCTTGGCCCACCCGAGGATGGGCGCGCCGGCCGTCATGGCGACGATCGGCAGCAGCAGCGTGCCGATCGGATCGATGTGCCGAACCGGGTTCAGCGAGATCCGCCCGAGGCGCTCCGCCGTCCGGTCCCCGAAGCGGGCCGCGGACCACGCGTGCGCGGACTCGTGAACGGCCAGGGAGAAGAGAACGACACCGAACGGGATGAGAAGCGTAGTGAGGGCGGTCAACGACCTTCAAGAATACGGGCGCGCGCCGCATTCGGCAAGCCGCGGCGCCGAACGGCGCCCACCGGGCGGCGAATCCAGGAGCTTGCGCCGCAGAACGCCAACGGAGTGCGTGCCGCGGCGCAAGCTCCTGGG